>QKCC01000234.1 GCA_003245835.1 Spirochaetales bacterium
CGGGGCAACTTACTGCAGCCCGTTCGGTATTCAGCGCCGCGGAATCGGCTACGGAATGCCCATGCAGCATCCGCTGCAGGATGCTGCGGTGCCTGCGGATGTTGAATCGTACAGCTGGCCGGAACTCAGCCGTGTGGATGTCTCCCTGCTGCGCAATGATGCGGAGAAATCGCATGGGCAATATTCTGTCCTCGGCGGCGAATGGTCACCGTTCTGGCATGACGCGATCGATCTTGTAGGCCATGAGCAGCTGTATTTCAAGATGTATGATTATCCGCAGACGGTAAAACTGATTTTCGACAGGATAACCGATTTTTATGTGGAGGCTTCCGCCAAAGCATTCGATGAAGCGGCGGACCTTATTGATATTTTCTTCATAGGCAATGATCTCGGAAGCCAAACCGGCCCGTTGATGGGCGTTCCGATGTTCCGCGAGTTCATCCTGCCTTCGCTGAAGCGGCTGATTAACCTCGGCCATGACTACGGGCTTCCTGTCATGCTGCACTGCTGCGGCGGGTACCGGGAACTCATTCCCGACATGATTGAAGCAGGACTCGACGGCCTGCATGCCCTTCAGCCTGATGCGGCTGGAATGGACCCCGCCGGGCTCAAGGCTGATTTCGGCGATCGAATCGTGCTGAACGGAGCCGTGGATTCCCACCATATTCTGATAAACGGCGAGAGTCCCTGGATGGTAAAGGACGAGACAAGGAAGCTTCTTGAATTTATGAAGCCAGGCGGACGGTACATAGGCGGCGCGAGCCATGATACCATTCTTGAGGAAACCCCTGTCGAGAATGTTCTTGCAATGATGGATGCGATTGAGGAATACGGCTGTTACTGAGCCGGAAAAAGCAGCCGGACCGAGCTTACTTTAGCGCTCGGCATGAGCCGCGTTCGACCAGGTGCTGCTGAACCTTCAGCCCGTGCTGGGTGTCCGGATTATGCTCGATACGGTTAATCAGCATCTGTGAAACAATCTTGCCCATATACGCAGTGTCTATCTGCATTGTCGTGATTGGCGGGATGTAGGGCAGGTTATAGTCCAGAACATCACCAGGTGCAATTATCGAGACATCTTCGGGTATCGAAAGCGTCATTTCCTTCAGTGCGGTTATAACCCTCAGGGCCAGATCGTCGTCGAGGCAGAAAACAGCTGTAGGTTTTTCCTTGCGTGCGGGGTTGAACACGGGGTAAAGGTCTTTTCTGAGCTTGTCCATGTGTCCTGTTTCAAATTCGAAAATATCCTCAGCCGGCAGTCCGATGCCGTTCACATCCATGGCTTTTTTGAAACCGATGAACCTGTCATTCGAGAGCGCCGGAAGGTCGGGGCGCTGAATTCCTACATAGGCAATCTTCCGGTGCCCCAGCCTGATCAAGTGGCAGCCGGCTTCGTAGGCCCCCTGAAAGTCATCAACGCAGACGGAATAATTGCGGTCGTGGTATTCAGAAGTCATGACGACGATTACGGGTATACCGGCGTTTTCAAGCCTGGCGAACAGTTCATCGTTTCCGTAATGCAGCGAGATCAAGGCGCCGCAGCCTGTTGAAATCGTTTTTTTGTATAAATCCTCTGATTCGGAACTCTCTTTGCTCGGTATCATTATAAGATTCATATCATAGGCCGCAAGCTCATACTCAAGCTGCTCAATAATCGGGCGGATGAAACCCCATATGAATGCCCAGTGGTATTCGGTGCTTACGAGTACTCCGACATTGGTGAAATCTGCCAGACGGCTGGTTTTCTGTTTTCGCTTGTAGCCTAGCTCTTCCGCAGCAAGAAATACTTTCTTCCTGGTTTCATCGGAGATCCGGCCTGTCTCAGTCAAAGCCATCGAAGCAGCCGTTATTGATACACCGGCGCGCTTGGCTACATCACGAAGTTTTGGTTTCATCATCATTCCGTACAATAGATTTTAGCAATATTTTACCACTTTCAAGCCTGCTGTCAATTGATTTTCTTAATATTTTAACTTTTTTTAGCATGAATATACTAAAAATCCCTGAAAAGAGGGTTGTATTAGACCTGATCATCAATATTTGTTAAACTGTGATGCTAAAATAAGTAAAAAATAGTGATAAAGACAATAAAATTTTAACAAAAAACTTGACATGCCCCGGATCCATGTTAGGATTAAATTTAAACAGGGGAGTTGATATGAAAAGATTCGGACAGCTGATAGGCCTTAAGCCTGATCAGTACGAAAGCTACAAAAAATACCACGCAGAAATCTGGCCGGAAATTAACGCGATGATCAGCGAATGTAATATCAAGAACTATTCAATATTTCATAAAGACGGCATGTTGTTCGCCTATTTTGAGTATACGGGAACAGATTTTGATGCCGACATGCAGAAAATGGCAGACGATCCCAAAACGCAGGAGTGGTGGGATGTAATGAAGCCTATGCAGCAGCCGCTGGATACCAGGGCTGACGGTGAGTGGTGGGCAGATATGGAAGAGCTCTACCACCTGGATTAATTTTTTCTGCGTTGTTTTTTACAATGCTTGTCAAAAAATTACAGATGAATAGTTAATATTCACTGTAGCCGGATCGAATTTGCAGGTTTAAAATTAGACTGCAATTTTTTATTAAGAGGGACTAAATTGAGTGACCAGGAATTTGGAATAGCGTTAAGCATGAAGGGAGTCAGTAAAAGTTTTCCGGGGACTCTCGCAGTTGATAACGTGGATTTTGACGTCAGGGCGGGCGAGGTTCATGCATTGATTGGAGAGAACGGCGCCGGAAAATCGACTCTTATGAAAATTATCGCCGGTTCCTTCAACGATTACACGGGAAAAATATTTATCGGCTCGAAGGAAACCGAGCTTCATACACCGGTTATTTCCAAGAAGAACGGAATCGAGATGATATACCAGGAACTGAGCCTTGCTCTGCCGTTGAGCATCTCGGAGAACGTTCTTGTCGGAAGACTGCCGAAGAAGGGTATATTTCTCGATAAGGAAAAAATCTACAAAGAGACAAAACGCTGCCTGAGCCTGGTGGGGCTGGAACACCTTGATCCGGACCAGGAGATTGAAGAGATCAGTCAGCATGAAAGTCAGCTTGTTGAAATAGGCAAGGCTCTTGGAAACAACCCATGCATCCTGGTTATGGACGAGCCCACATCCGCGCTTTCAAGGGAAGAAGTCGAGAGGCTTTTTGAAATAATCAAACGGCTTAAAAAGCGCGGGCTTGCGATTATCTATATATCGCATCATCTTCCGGAAATTTTTGAAGTCGCCGACAGGGTAACCATCATGCGCGACGGAAAACGGATTGATACAAGGGATATTGACGATGTGACGAGTGAAGAGCTTGTCCAGATGATGGTAGGTCATTCGGTTAAGGATTTTTATGCCCACGAGAACCATACCGTACCTGAAGAGCGGCTTAGGGTTGAAGGCCTCACCCGCTACGGATTTTTTCATAATGTATCGCTTTCAGCACAGAAGGGCGAAGTTCTCGGAATCTGCGGACTTTCCGGTGCCGGAAGAAGCGAGCTTGCCAGGGTTCTTGTCGGCCTGGACGACAGGCACGAGGGGAAGGTCTTCATAGACGGAAAGGAGATCGACCCGTCGACGATGTCTCAGGCAATCAGGGCGGGGATCACTTACCTTACTGAAAACAGGAAGACCGAGGGGCTCGCTCTCAGGCTGGATATCAAGGAGAACATCCTTGCCGGTATAGTTCCGATGCTTTCAAAGAACGGGATTTACAATGAGGGTGAAGGAACCGATCTTATGAAAGGCCTTATTGACGAACTGACAATCTATCCGCCTGATCCGTCCAGAATTACGGGTAACCTGTCCGGCGGAAACCAGCAGAAAGTACTTCTTGCCAAGTGGATAGCAATGAATCCGAAGGTTCTGATCCTTGATGAACCTACAAGGGGTGTTGATATCGGCGCCAAGATGACAATCCACGAATCAATCAAGAATCTCGCCAAAAAGGGAACGACGGTTCTGCTGATTTCATCCGACCTGCCTGAGCTGGTCTCCCTGTCCAACAGGGTTCTTATTATGAGGCAGGGACATATAATTCATGAAATGGACCATTCTGTCTGCACTGAAGAGAGCGTTCTTCTTGCGGCGAACGGCGAGGGAATAAACTGATGAGTGATACACAGTTAAAAGAACAAAACGGAAAAAAGACCCCCGGGACCGATACCCGGGCAACTCAATACAGTATCATCGGAAAGATATTTCACGGCATAGGAATATACGCGGTAGCCGCAATGTTTCTGCTTCTGGGCATAGTCCTGCAGGCGCTTGGAGTTATCAACAATTTTCTTACGGCTCAGAATATGCTGAATATAATTGACGCTGTATCTATGCTTGGTATCGTTGCCGTCGGAATGGCTTTTGTAACCTATTCCGGTCATTACGCGGACATGTCGGTGCCGACAACAATGGCCCTTACCGGGATTGTCGCTGTTCAGATGCTGCAGTTCGGTTTTTTCCCGGCCCTGCTGACTGCCGTTATAGTCGGAATCCTTATAGGATTGATTAATGCGGTAGCAATCGGAAAGTTCAAGGCAAACCCCATTATCTGGACGCTTGCCGTGAATTATGTGACCCTCGGCGTGATCCGGCTTGTCTGGGTCAACAAGCAGATTTACCCTGACATGATAGCAAAATCGCAGAGGGCGGTCGATATGTTCGACAGCATCTACCGGTTAAGGTTTTTCAATAAGATTGCGTTACCGGTAGTATTTTTGATAATTCTTGTGATCCTGATGAACTTCATAATGAAGAGAACAAAATATGGTCAGCAGCTTAAGATGACCGGAGCCGCCAGAAAAGCAGCGAAATTTTCAGGCGTCAATGTAGAAAGAACAATCGGTTTGAGTTTCATTATATGTGCACTTACCTCTACACTCGGCGGTCTTACCATTACCTCTCTGTCGCGTGTAGGCGCGTACTACAACGGCGCGGGCTACGACTTCAAAGCGGTGACTGCCATAGTCATCGGAGGAATGACGCTTGCCGGCGGACGCGGAAGTATTATAGGTGTTCTCGGCGGTGTTCTGATTATAGGGCTGATGAACAATATTATGACGCTTCTTGGCATCGGAACTTTCTCACAGGACATGATCCGCGGCGCGATTTTTATAGTCGTTGTCGGGATTAATGCAAAATCATTAAGATCATTGGGGCGTGACGATGCGTAATAAAAAGAGTTCAATACTGGTATTCATAGACAAAAACAGGATCTTCCTCCTGTTCGGCGTTGTTTTCCTGTTCATGTCGATTTTCGCTCCGAGGTTTTTCAACGTTTTCAACCTGACGACAATAATGCGTACGATGTCCATGAATGCAACGGTAGCAATCGGGTTTACTGTAATTCTGATAATCGGTCAGCTTGACCTTTCTATCGGCACCATTGTGACTTTCACAGCAATTATCGGACTTAGTCTTAAACAGTATATAGGCTTTGCCGGAGCTGTTCCTGTCGCAATTATAGCTGGAGGTTTGATTGGTCTGGTTAACGGGCTGCTTGTAGCGAAAGCCAAAATTAATTCCTTCATTGTTACACTTGGAATGATGACTGTCCTTCAGGGGGCGGTCTACACAATGACCGGCGGAAATTCCGTCAGTCTCTCGACTCCGGACGCGTTTGCGGTAGCGGACTGGCTTGCAATGATGCTGATTCCGCTGATAACTCCGAGGGTCCTGATTACAATCATCCTTGTAGCAGTCGGCAGCATCTTCATGAGGAAGACCAGAACAGGCCGGAATTTCTATATGGTCGGCGGAAACAAACAGACTGCATGGCTTGCCGGAATCGATACCGACAGGTATACAATCGCCGCCTTCATTCTGTCCGGTGTAATGTCGGCAATAGGCGGGGTGCTTTTCGCTATGGAAAGCGCTGCAGCCACCCTGAATATGGGTAACTCATCCCTGATGTACGTTATTTCCGCAACGATTATAGGCGGAACCGCCATGTCCGGAGGCAAGGGCGGAATATTCAAGACATTTATGGCCATATTGATGCTCGATGTGCTGTACAACGGAATCATACTCTTCGGTCTAGGTAATGAGGTGAAGATCTTTATTGCGGGTCTGATACTTGCAGTAGTTGTTCTGTACGAGGCATGGGTCGCGTACAAGCATGAGAAGGTTATTGGTCAGCGTCCCGAGCTGATGAAGGAACTTGAAGTCCAGAACCAGGCGTAACGCCTGTTGGAATATTTCATTTATTTTACGGAGGAAAGAATGAAAAAGATTTTTATGATGCTGATGGTGTGTTTGCTCGCATTCTCTGCCGGAATGGTCTTTGCAAACGGACAGCAGGAAAGCACATCCTCGTCAGGCGGAAGCGATAATCTGGCAGCTTCACTTGCGCTTGATGCAAAAGCACTGGCTCTTACCGCAGCCGATGGTCAGCCGCTGATCAAGATCGGCGGAGACAAGAGAGTTGTACCCGCCAGACCGGCCAATCCGGAAGCGCTTCCCGAAACTGATCCGCTGCACTGGTGGGATATGGAATTCGCTGGTGAAATTACAAACAAGACCAACATCCCCAAATCACCTGCTGACGGTGCTATCGGCAAAAAAGTCATCATGATCGTACACGGTGACCACCCCTGGACAACCGCATGTACAAACGGTGCCCAGAAGGTAGCCGACGCTTACCAGATGGACCTCAAGATACTGTCCCCGAACTGGGACCTCGCAGTACAGAACCAGATGATTGATCAGTCAATCAACGAAAGACCCGACATGATTCTTCTCATTCCGCTCGATGCCAAGACAGCTCCCCAGCAGGCAAGAAAGATCAACAAAGCCGGTGTTCCGCTGATCCTTTTCAACACGCTTCCTGATGCAGCTGCCATGGATTACGCAATTGCATGGACAGGTCCGGACGACTTCGGCCAGTTCAGAAAACTTGCAAGGCTTTGGGCAGACGCTCTCGGCAAAACAGGCGGAGTTGCATACGTACAGCACGCTCCCGGCGGATCTCCCTACTTTGCACGCTGCTTCGGACCTATCTCTGAACTTTCTCAGTACGCACCGGACATCAAGGTTCTCGACAAGCAGGCTCCGGGCTTTGAAGCTGACAAGACAATGCAGCTCGTATCTGACTGGCTGACAAGATTCGGCGATGACCTTAAGGGTATCTGCGCTGCAGACGACTCTGCTCAGGCACTCGGTATCTTTGAAGCACTCAAGAAAGCAGGAAGAGAAGATGTTATAGTTGTTGCAGCCGGTAACAGCAAGGTCGGTATGGACCTCGTTAAAGACGGTAAACTTTATGCAATCACCTACCAGACAGCAGAAGGCGACGGCGCACTCGCAGTTAAGACCGCTGCAGACTGGTTTAACGGTAAAGAAATCGAACCTATCAGAAACCTTCCGCAGCATATGATTACTGCTGCCGATGTTGAAGACTTTTACCCCCCGCAGTGGTAGAAGTGTCATAACATCTGCCGCGGAGTCGCCGCGGCAGATTCTCCCGGCAATTGCCGGGATGTTATCCCAATTCGTTGTACCTGCAATTTCGTAGCTGTAAAAAAGAAGAGAACCATGAACAGATCTGAGAACTGCCTTAAGAAACTGAATAGGATGAATACGGCGCTTGCGCACAATGAACCGGACAGGATCCCGTTCAGTGATTTTTTCTGGCTTACATTCATAAACAGGTGGCAGGAAGAACTCGGCCTGCCCAAAGATGCAAGTCCGTATAAATATTACGACCTTGACTGGATTGCAACAACACCGAACATGGATCCGCATATAAAACAGTTTGAGATTATTTCCGACAACGACGGCGATATGGTAGTCCGGACCGGTTTTGAGGCTGTGATCCGTCACAGGGACGGAAGACAGATGCCGTATTTCGAACATTTCGGAACAGATACGATAGACAAGATGGCTGCATTTGAATTCGACGATCCTTGGGATGAGCGTAGGTATTTCAAGGGCGGTGACAACCAGATTGCAGGAGTTTCCGAAGTCATTACCAGGAATTCGCCTCCATGGATCGATACTGTGAAATCCTTGCATGGTGATTTTCCGGTCTACGGCTCTGTTTGCGAAGGCCACGAAGAGGGCTGGAGAATAATAGGGTCAGAGAACATGATGCTCTGGATGGGACTCTATCCGGAAGAACTCGGCAAGTTTATTAAAAGGGTGAATGAATTCAACCTGGAGCTTGTGAAGGCACAGATTAAGGCTGCAGACGGGATGCTGGACGGAATGGTTATCTGGGGCGATGTCGCCTATGTAAACGGAATGCTGTTCTCTCCGGAATTCTGGCGCGAACATTTTAAACCCGGCGTCAAATCTATTATAGATTACTGCCATTCAAA
Organism: Spirochaetales bacterium; assembly: GCA_003245835.1. Taxonomy (GTDB): domain Bacteria; phylum Spirochaetota; class Spirochaetia; order UBA9216; family UBA9216; genus Thalassospirochaeta. The sequence continues at coordinate 8,320 of QKCC01000234.1, forward strand.
AGATCTTCCTGTAATATACCACGGCTGCGGCAACGCGTCGGCGATATATCCCGATTTTATCGGGATGGGGCTGGATGCCTATAATCCGCTTGAGGCTAAATCAGGACTGAATGTAGTTGAACTGAGAAAGAAGTTCGGGCATCAGATGGGTTTTTGCGGAAATATTGATTCCATGAACTGGGCAAACGCCACACTGGATGAACTGAAAGCAGAGGTTCTGACAAAGCTGAATGCCGCCAAAGGCGGCGGTTATATTGTTCAGTCCGACCACTCAGTTCCGAGCAATGTAAGTGCGGAGCGTTATGAATTTGTCGTTAACCTGATGAAGGAATACGGGAATTATCCGCTGGATCTGGGCGAATTTGATGACCCGGAACTTGGCTGACGAAAAAGTACATCTTTATGCATTTTTAATCCATTTTAATAAATGCTTACTGTGTTACAATATAACTTTAGTAAGGAGATTTTTATGACACATCTGGAACGATTTTATGCCACAGTGGAAAGAAAACCTGTTGATTATCCTGCCAGCTGGCTCGGTTTGCCTGTTCCCGATGCGCATCAGTCACTGAAGGAATATTTCGGGATCAAAAGCATAGAAGAAATGACAAATGCAGTAAACGATGATGTGTATCCGGTTGAGCTTCCATACCATTCGCCGACAAGCAATGCAATCTACGCAGCTTTCGATTTTGCGAAGGATTTTGAATCCGGCCGGGATGATGATTATGAAAGGACCCTTACCGCTCCGGGATTTTTTGAAAATTATTCAGACCCGTCGGCAATAGGTGACTTTGACTGGCCTGAGCCTGAAAAGTACATCGACCCCGCGGAATGCCTTGCTGCGGTTGAGGCTGCCCCTGACGACAAGGCTGTGCTTGGTGTTGTGTGGTCCGCCCATTTTCAGGATGCCTGCGCCGCCTTCGGTATGGAAACAGCCTTGATGAAAATGGTTCTTGAGCCGGAGATGTTCAGAGTTGTAATAGATCGCATCCTTGATTTTTATCTGAAAGCGAACGAAATATTTTACAAAGCGACAGCAGGTAAGCTTCATGCCGTGCTGATTGGTAACGATCTCGGCAGCCAGGAAAGCCTGATGCTGTCACGCGATATGATTAAGGAGTTTGTTCTTCCCGGTACGAAGAAGCTCGTCGATCAGGCGCACAGCTACGGTTTGAAAGTAATTCATCATTCATGCGGTTCAATCAGACCGATTATAGAAGATCTTATTGATGTCGGTGTCGATGTTATTCACCCTATCCAAGCCCTTGCCGCCGGGATGGAACCGGCATCGCTTAAGGAAGAATACGGCAGCAGGGTTTCGTTCTGCGGCGGTGTAGATGCGCAGTACCTGCTTGTAAAAGGCTCAAAGGCTGAGGTTCAGGCAAAGGTTGCCGAGCTGAAAAGGATTTTCCCGACCGGTCTGGTTATTTCTCCGAGTCACGAAGCAATCCTTCCGGATATTCCGCCGGAGAATATAGAGGCCCTTTTCAAAAGCATAAGCTGATATTATTATCAGCTTATGCGAATGACCCGTTTTGACAATCAGACTATCTCGCAGGTAGAGCATTTTGACTTTCTTGTTAACAAACTGCTGATTGAAAACCTGGTGCATGGTCATTGTACGGTCGGGAAAGACTGGATGCATAAGGACATAACCTCACCTTTTCACCGGCTGTATTTTATTCTTGACGGTGAAGGCCGTATAAGCGGCGGTGATCTGAGCATACCGCTTGTGCCCGGAAGGATTTACCTGATTCCGGCCAATTCAACCTGGACGTATTCATGTGATTCAATGATGGAGCAGTTCTTTATTCATCTGAAAATACTAATGATGAAGGGAATGGATCTGTTTGGCACGAAGCAAGACTGCATGGTAATAGACTGCCCGCAGAAGGTTATAGCCGATAAAATATCTGTTCTTGAGACCGGCACGCTTGACGGAATAGTCTGGTTTAAGAGTTTTTTGTTTGAGATTATAGCAGACTTTATCAGAAGATATAAAATTGATTTGACCGCCCAGATTGAACGGGCCGGTAAATACGAAGAATTGTTTGAGTTCATATACAGCAACTGCAGTGCCGAACTTCAGGTAACCGATGTAGTGCAATTCATGCACCAGTCACAATCCTCTGTTTTCAGGGGACTTAAAACAGATACCGGATACTCAATAAAAAACTGTATCGATAATTCCATTATTTCCAAAGCCAGAGAACTGCTGCTTCTTACTGATTTAACCGTGAAAGAGATTGCTTTCATGCTGAAATTCAAGGACCAGTATTATTTCTCCCGCTTCTTTGCCAGGCATACAGGGAAACCGCCTTCGGAATACCGGAAAATCAACAGCTTCAAACTGTAGCTTGCATGTATAATTTTAGTTTAGCTGCAGCCATAATGTATATTGCCGTGTTGTCAGGCTTTAAACCCGATTGTATCGGGAACGCTGTCGGGAAAGGTGAGTCTGAAGCCGAAGCTTCCGTCGGCTTCAGACGACAGTTCTGATTCACCGTTCAGCTGGGACTCAAGTACTGTGACAAAGGTATAACTCATATTGCCGAGCGATGCGTTCCAGTTCTGTTCAGAGAATGACGTCGCTGTGTCATGTACTGTCAGGACAACCTTTCCCAGGTTATTATGTTTAATTGATATGGAGAGCTCCGAGGACTGACCGCTGTTCTGCATGAACTTATAACTATGAGATAAAAGTTCATTGAGGACCAGACCGCAGCTGATTGATATATTTCGCTGCAGGTAAATCTTATCAAAATCAAGATTTATTTTTATTACGGTTGTATCCACATCGTAGGAATCAATAAACAGATTAATATAGTCTTCCAAAAAGGCTGAAAGATTAAGTTTGTCTTTCCTGAAATTCCTGGCCGAGAGCAGCATGTGGTCATAAACCATTCCAATCACCGAAACCCGCTTATAAAGTTCCTGCAGATTCTTTCTGCAGTCCTGAGTCGTTACGGAATTCTGCTGAAGGTTTATAATGCTTGCAATAGTCTGAAGATTGTTATTAATGCGGTGCTGTATTTCGTGGATAAGGTCTTCCTTCTCCGAGATGGTATTCTCGAGCGACTCGGTTTTTTCTTCCAGGGTAAGAAGGAAGTGATTAAGCATCTCACCGACTTCTCTGATTTCCATAGGTCCTGCCGGGGTTGTCCGGGTTTTAAGGTTTCCAAGGCTTGCATCGTTAAGTGTCTTGTATATATCGGATACAGGGGTTTCAATGGAACGGTTGATTTTGCGAATTACCGCAAAGATGATGCTTGCGATAAGAAGGGTTATAAGTGCGTTAGAAATAAAGAGCAGTGTGAACGGGCTGTTAAGTTCCTGCTCGTACATAGCCGTCGCAACAATCCAGTCGAAGTCATCCAGATATTTTGAGAAGACGATTTTATTTCTGATTCTGCCTGAGCCTTTCTCTTTCCATGAATATGACGAAAATCCGTCTTCAACATTAAACAATTCACTTATTATCTCGTTATAGTTATTGCTTAAAAGAAAAGCCCTGTCCTCATCAGATGAGTACCGGGGGTGGATGATGAAATTACCGGATGAATCAGCAATATATGAATATCCGCTTTTACCGAATTCGAGGGACTCTACAGCCTTCTTTATTGAATCAATGTCGATCATCTCTGTGAATTCATCGCGGTATGAAGTTGCCGTAATATACCAGTCGAGTTCGGGGATATAGGTCATGTACAGGGCCTTCTTTCGAGGCAGGGGTTCGTATGAGTTTTTCCACTCATATTCAAGATAACCTTCTTTCATCGCAAGCTGTTCCCTGACGGGCGTGTCGTTCGGAATCAGCGAACCCTGAACATTTATGTCAGGATGGAATGTGACCCTCCCGGTCGAGTCTATAGCATAAAAGTAGCCTGTATCACCCACACTGATTTTGAGTAGATGCGCAGCTACCATTTCTTTTAATCGTATATCTTCAAGATCCCGGTTATCCGCAAGTATGTCGTAGGTGATATTCCTGCCTGCTTCAACCTTTGATCTCAGGTATGTAGTTACGCTTGTTCGAAGCAGGGATTCGAATATTGTATGCAGTGCATTGGTTGTGCTTCGTATCTGGTTAAGGGTCTGGTCGCGGGTAATCCTGTAAGAGCTGAGTGAAATAATATTCTCAAGCACAAAAAACGGAATCGTAGCCGAAAACAGCAAGATGAGCAGTATCGACCTCAATGACGCCTTTTTTTTAAGAGAAAAAATCATCTTTATTAATAATACTGCTTTTGTCAGGATTAGACAAGCAATAGCCGGATCCGGATTGACCGGCTGCGGTCCACGGCCGATTAGGCTGATTTTATACGAACCGGCCTGTTTTTTCTGAACGAAAGGTTCCCAATCTGTTTAACGGTGCGGGCGGGATCATTTTGTTCGATAAAATCCCTGATGCAGTTCGCTGCGGCAATACTGAAATCATTGAAAAGAAAGTTGTCGTTCGGCGTTGATCCGAAAGGAAACCTGTCAATAGTTTTAATGAACTGATCTACCGAAGCCTCTATTTTGCCTATATCGCCATGGATTCCCCATCCTGAATTTTCGAGCATAATTGCATTAAGTCTCTGCTCGAACTGCATTTTTTGGGGAAAGGCAAGCACCGGTTTTTTAAGATACAGGGCTTCGGACAGCATCTGATGTCCTCCTGAACTTATAACGCCTCTGCATCCAGCAAGTGAACTGATGAAATCGGTCTTACTGTCCGGAAAAACCCGGAACTCTGATTCCGGAAAATTCCCCAAAGCTTTAAGCACAGCATCCCGTGATTCATTTTTTGTGTAGACTATATAGTAATCACCTTTATGCGGCTTGACGGTTCTGATTTCTTTTCGGATTATCGGACCAATATCGCCACCGTAGAAAGAGCAGATCAGCTCCTGTGTTCCCGACGGCATCATGATTCTTGCCGTGATCTTTGCGGCAAGGGCGTCGGGTTTCAGGGAAAAATACTTCAGGACGACTCCCGGATGGTTAAGGTTCAAAACAGGCAGATTCAGTGTAGTACCGGCAATCGCTGTATAAGGCTCAAAATCTGAAACTACTGCATCAATATCAAGCTCACTCATACAGCCTGTAAGACGTTTTACCTCGGGGTGGAGCCTTCCGATATTCGTCAGGTTCATTAAAAGTGTCTTCCGGTACCTGATTACATGGTTTTCTTTGTAAAAGCTGATGGCCGGTATTTCGATTATCCGAACATTTTCAAGTTTTTTCGAAATAAAACCGCTTATGGTAGATGGGGCGAAAACTACTATTTTATAATATTCCTGAAGCAGTTCGGAAAGGGCAATTGTTCTCGCGGCGTGACCAAGTCCCTCGCCCGCGACGCCGAATGCTATTGTTTTCCTGTTATTTTTCATAAAACTGAATCTATCCCTGCTCTATGTCCCGCATGTTAGTGAGGGGTTAAAACTTTATTAGATATTCCGGCTGGTCTGCATTATTAAATATCTTTCTAATAATACAATAATGAGTTTTACATATAGAACTGGTTAACTTCGAGCCATATAAACGGTTGGGAGGAATCATGAAAAAAAATATTGCAGTATTCGGTACAGGCTGCGTCGGACTTGTGACTGCTGTCGGTTTGGCTGATATAGGACATAACGTAACGGCTGTTGATACAGATCTTAATCGTGTGAAGGATTTGAAAAAAGGTTATCTTCCTTTCTACGAGCCCGGGTTGAAGAAGCTCATGAAAAGTGTGCTCACAGCGGGAAAGATCCGTTTCACAGCCGACAGCAGCCGTGCAGTCGCTGAAAATGATGTAATTTTTGTAGCTGTAGGTACACCGTCGCGTCCGGACGGCAGGGCGGATCTTTCCCAGATCAGAAATGCGTTCGACAGCATTATTGAGAACCTGGATTCCGGTAAAACTATCGTTATCAAATCCACAATTCCCCCGGGAACAGTCCGGTCATTGCAGGAACAGCATTCTGCCGAGCTTGATGCAGCAGGAGGCCAAATTGTATTCTGCCCGGAATTCCTGAGAGAAGGTACTGCCGTACATGATTTTTATCATCCTGACCGTCTTGTGATCGGCAGCAGTTCAGGTGAGGCTGCCAGGCTTGTTGACGATATATTTTTTCCTGTCGCAGGAAAGCTGGATGTTCCCGTATTGAAATGCAGTCCGGTATCAGCCGAAATGATAAAATATTCGAGCAATGTGATGCTTGCCTCACGGATTGCTGTAGTGAATGAGCTTGCCGAGATGTCCGAGGCCGTCGGAGCTGATATACACGAGATTACCGCCGGAGTGGGGCTCGACAAGCGTATCGGCGGAGCCTTTCTTCAGGCCGGCCCCGGTTTCGGCGGAAGCTGCTTCGGCAAGGATGTAAGCGGAATAGTCGCCGCGGCAGAGTATCACGGTGTTGATCTTAGCCTTGTGAGAGAGATCCTGACCTCAAACGCCAGGCAGAGGCAGCGGCCGGCGGTGAAACTTGAAAACGCCGTCGGCAGCCTGCGCGGAAAGCGGGTGGCAGTCCTCGGTCTGGCATTCAAGGCTGAAACTGATGATGTCAGAGGCTCGGCTGCTTTTGATGTTATTGAGTACCTGATAAACAAAGGAGCCGTGGTCAGGGCACATGACCCCGAGGCTGAGTACAACTTTATCCGTGCTTTTATGAAAAAGGGCTATAACTGTGCAGGCGGGGTTGAGGAGGCACTCAGAAAGGCTGATGCGGTTATCATTTTGACTGAATGGGAACTGTACAAAAGGCTGACTCCGCAGCCGCTGATTGAGAATATGCGCGGCAGGATAATTATCGATACCCGCAACATTCTGAATGAGAAACTGTTTGTAAACGAAGGTTTTACGCTGTTTGGAACAGGCCGGAAAGAACAGAAACCGAAAGCGCGGAGCAGGAACCGAAGTGAATTCGTCAACGCTGCCATTGTGTCGATGTGAAGACCATCATTCGCTAAATCAGCTATACATCGAAACCGGTTGCAGGCCGGTATCGAGTGGAGGAGTAAATGAGATATCCTGTTTTCATAGAAAAGGATCCTGATTCGGACTATGGAATAACAATTCCTGATCTTCCCGGATGGTTTTCTTCGCGGACAATCTGTGAAGTCGATATTTCCAGGCTCTTGAAACCCGCTCCGGATTTCTTGCGAATGCGGCACTTGAATATATTTCCAGGCATTCAAAGTAAAAATTTAATAGCGCGAACTTCGGGTTTTATCTTCCCCATTTCAGTGCGACCGCGCGTTTGCCTGCAATGTAGTCATCAAATATAACCTCGGCAGGTGATGACGACAAGCCGGAACAGACGTGCAGCGGAAGCAGGTGCTCTTCGCGCGGGTGACAGTACCTGGCTCCGGGTGCGTCCGTCCATTCCGTCAGGAGTCTTTCTCGTTCATCTCTGCCGTGGCTGCCGGAAGCTGTATCGATAATCCAGTCCTGAAAGCTGTCATTGACGGGGTCAGCTTCATTTCCTCGGCCGAACGTGAATTTCTGCATATTGTGAAATGAAAATCCGGAGCCGATAATGACGATATTCCGGTTCATAAGCGGAGATAATGCCTTCCCCATCGCGATATGGGCTTTCGGCGATAGTCCCCGTATCAGCGAGAGCTGGACTACCGGAATGTCGGCTTCGGGGTACATAAGCATCATAGGTATGAAGACCCCGTGATCGATCCCGCGTACCGATTCATTTCCGGTGCTGAATCCTGCAGTTTCAAGCAGCTCTTTAACCGTAGCTGCAAGCCCCGGTTCACCGGGAGCCCTGTATTCAATTTCATAGGCCTGCTGCGGGAACCCGTAGTAATCAAACAGAAGTGAGGGGGCCGCGCTGTTTATGACGGCAGGAACCTGTTCCTCCCAATGGGCGCTGATTACAAGCACAGCGTCAGGCTTTTCGAACATGCCGGGAAGTTTTTTCATGAAATTCACCATTGCAAGGTGACTTGAATCGCCGAGGATAGGGAGCGGTCCTCCCCCGTGAGAAAGGTATACTGCTGTACCTGTTTGATTTTCTTTTCTGCTCATTGGTAATCTCCCATAAAATTATTATAAACAATTTTATAATTTCTGACATCTGCTGCAAAAATAGATGCTGCCGCCCATGTATGACGCTTTTTGTATCTGCATGCCGCAGACCGCACAATTGCTTCCGGCGGTATTTTTACTCATCTTTGTTTTATAGCCTCCCTGGTTACCGAAGAGATCCTTTTCTGTATCTCTTCCGCCGTGTTCGATGATTTCCTGTATCGTTCTGCGGAGTGATTCGTGAATTCCTGATATCTCGCTACCGGACAGGCTGTTCCATTTTCGTTTTGGGTGGACCCGTGCATTGAACAATACATCCTGAAGGGTACCATTCCCAAGTCCGGGAATACGCTGTTCGGTTGCTGTTACGAATTTTATGCTTTTATTGCCAAGTTCGCTGCTTCCGGTTATGGCTAAGAAGTAATCAAGGGTAAAATTCTCTGAAAGCGGATCGGGACTGCATACAGCAGCTCTATAGTATTTATTGTCATAATCATCCCTGTCAGAGCAGATGATTCCGCCGTACATCTGTACTGATGCGCTGAGATAGATATTGTCTGTAAATCTGATTAATAGCTGATGCTTTTCAGGCAGATTAGAATTGCCGGAATGGAATAAAAGCCTGATGCCGTCACTAAAGAGCAGCATCGTATCCTGGACCTGGATTTGTACCATGCCTCCATGATGTACGGCTTCTTCAATTCGTTTGCCTTTCAGCTGGTCATTGTAATCTTCAGGGTTACCGTTATACCATGCGAATTTGTTTGGCGTGTATGCGGCTGTGACTGTTTCGATTGTTCTGCCTGTCAGTGACTTACTAATTTGTTCGGCGATAACGGCCGCTTCAGGAAGTTCAATCATGATAACACTCCATATTATCATTGTATTATAACATGGAGGATACTGTTTTATAAAAAAACCGCTCAACTTCTGCTGAGCGGCTTGAATGAAACCTGCTGCCGTACGAACACGGCAGGACTTGTAAATCAGCTGATATACTCTAAAGCAATCTTCAGCATTCTTCTCACCGGTTCAGCAGCGCCCCATAGGAGCTGATCACCTACAGTGAATACGGTCAGGTATTCTTCGCCGAGGTTCATCTTTCTGACGCGGCCTACAGGAACTGTCAGTGTTCCGGTTACCGCTGCAGGAGTAAGCGACGCAAGGGTCGCCGGTTTTTCATTCGGCACCAATTTAACCCATTCGTTATGCGAAGATATAATCTGCTCAATCTCTTTGAGCGGAACATTTTTTGTAAGTTTGATTGTGATCGCCTGGCTGTGACATCTCATGGAGCTGATTCTCACACACTGTCCGTCGATCGGAATCTGCTTGTCCTGACGTCCGAGGATCTTGTTTGTCTCCGCAATACCTTTCCATTCTTCCTTGGTCTGTCCGTTTTCGAGAGGAACGTCAATCCAGGGTATGAGGCTTGCTGCCAGGGGTGCTCCGAAGTTATCAACCGGGAATGACGAATCCCTGATTGTTGATGTTATTGTCTTATCGAGATCAAGGATTGCTGATGACACATTGTCTAGATCAGGTGATGCATTTCCGATTATCTGCATCTGTTTTACAAGCTCGCGCATATTCTTGGCGCCTGCACCTGAGGCTGCCTGGTATGTCATCGAGGTGAGCCATTCAACGAGTCCGTCTGCAAACAGTCCGCCAAGCCCCATCAGCATGAGCGACACAGTACAGTTTCCTCCGATGAAGTCTTTGATTCCGTTTGCAAGTCCGTTATCAATTACAGCCCTGTTTACCGGATCAAGAACAATGATGCTGTCCTTTTCCATCCTAAGGGCTGATGCGGCATCGATCCAGTAACCTTTCCATCCGGCTGCTCTAAGCTTGGGATATACTTCTTTTGTGTAGGGACCGCCCTGACAGGTTACAATGATGTCCATTGCTGAAAGGCTTTTGACGTCATTGGCATCCGCCAGCGGGGGCGTTGCAATTCCGATATCCGGTCCTTTCTGTCCGACCTGTGAAGTTGAGAAAAAAAGAGGTTCATAACCGTTGAAATCCTTCTCGGAAAGCATTCTTTCCATCAGGACTGAACCTACCATGCCTCTCCATCCGATGAATCCTACCTTAACCATGTTTGGTCTCCTTATATTATTGGCAGCCACGTACCTATATGTTTCGTGAGCCGTCCTTAAATTTTAATGATTTTAAATGAGCAACGTAAATATTCGTGAATTCAAAATATCGTATATTGAACTTTTAGTCTATAACCGGTTTTATTCCAGCGCTTTAATCCTGAGCGCTTCGAGCGACATTCCCCGTTTTTCCGCTTCATCGAGAATTATCCTAACTGCTGACGCCGCTGCTGTTCCGACCACTGATGTACATTTATCTGTATGTGCACCGTCGGCGTTAAACTGGTCCATCTCAATCTGGCTCCACATATTGTAATTTCGTCCGAATTTCTTTTTATGGATGTCCCCGCATATTATACTTCCGTATTCTTTTATAAAAACCTGTCGAAGCCTGATTGTCATATCGTATGCTGCTGTTTTGTCTTCGATGTCTCCATCCATATTCGAACGCCTTCTGCCGAAAATTGAGGCCATGGCAAGGCTTCCCCCGGCGTAACCGCCGCAGACTCCGTCGCACATTCTGCCCCCTCCGCCGGCAAGACCGGTACAGGCTTTGATCAGTGACGGATTATCGATTCCGAGGGTGTCGAAAATACCTATCATTGTACACTGTGCGCACCCTCCGTAAAGTTTTTCGACTTCAAACCCGCGTTCATATGCTGTTTTAATAAGTTTTTCTTTATCTTCAATCATGGGATCTTCCTTAGTTTAAGCGAATCCTATTATAGCGGAAAAAATAAACGACGGCACCTGTTTTGTAAAAAGTTTTGAATTATAGCTGTGTTTTGCTTATAATTAATATATAGCTGTTGTATAGGAGGATGCTTATGAAAGTCAGATTGTTGGCAGAATCTCCGCTGGTCTTTGAAGATCATCATGTACAGGGCCGGGAGTTGTATGAAAGGAGCGGAACCACCGTTGTTCATCTTCTTATTGAGAAAGACGGAGTCCTTCCGCCGGTCGCGCAGCACGAAGATGTTTTCATGTACATACTGGAAGGGAAGGGCAGAATTACCGTCGGAGATGAAAGCTTTGATGTGGAGGCTGAAACCCTCGTCAAATGCCCGATCGATATCAGACACGGTGCTCAGAATACCGGTAAGGATATCCTTAAAATTCTCATGGTGAAGATGCCGACAAGCACTCCATAGATTATCAGCCTCTGATGCTGCTTTACGGAATAATCTCCAAATTTCAGGGTTTTCTGAATTCGCAGGGAACTCCGGTCTGGCATAGTCCGCATCCGTATATACCTTCCCATTCATAAAGTTTCCCGTACTGTGCACT
>QKCC01000110.1 GCA_003245835.1 Spirochaetales bacterium
CTGCCGTGTTCTATAGCCGGTTCCTGCTGCAGAGCGGATGCAATGCTTATGTTGTGCTCGGCAAGGATTGTTGCGAGTTTGGCAAGCATTCCAGGTTCGTCCTCTACCATCGCCCTTAGGTAATATTTGCTTTCATATTCCTCAACAGGCAGCTGAACAGCGTTTTTGGTTATGTCAGGCCAAATTTTCAGGGTGTCGAACTGTGTTTTGGTTACTCCCATAGCGGCTGAAATTACATCGGCAACAACAGCTGAAGCTGTAGGAGATCCTCCGGCACCGCGTCCGTAATACATGGTGTGTCCTACGCTGCTTCCGTAAACGCTGACTGCGTTGAACGGGCCGCTGACCCACGCAAGCGGGTGTTCCTTTGAGATGAAAGCCGGCGCAACTCTCAGGCAGATTCCGTTTTCCTTCCGCTGGGCAATAGCGAGAAGTTTGACTATGTAGCCGAGTTCGGCACCGTAGGAAACATCGGTCAGGTCAAGAGTATCAATTCCCTGTACCGAAATTTTATCGTATTCTATATGCTTACCGAATGCGAGCGCGGCCATTATTGCCAGTTTGTGCGATGAATCACCGCCGCTTACGTCGAGAGTCGGGTTGGCTTCCGCCAGGCCGGCTTTCTGGGCATCAGCCAGCGCGTCTGCATAACTCTGTCCCTTCTGTATCATTTCGGTGAGTATGTAATTGCATGTTCCGTTAACTATACCGTAGAACGCATCTATCCTGTTGGCGGCAAGACCGTCGTAGAGAGCTCTTATAATCGGAATACCCCCGCCGCATGATGCTTCGAATCCGATTGCCGCACCGTTCTTTCTGGCAATAGCCATCAGATCCGGTCCATGAAGGGCGATAAGGGCCTTGTTGGCCGTTACAACCTGCTTTCCGGTTCTCAGGATTTTTTCGGTTATGTCTTTAGCAAATGTTGTCCCGCCGATTGTTTCAACACAGATCTGAATCTCCGGGTCTTCAAGGACCTTGCTGAGATCAGTCTGGAACAGCGATGAATCAAGGCCGAGTTCCTGAGCTCTGTCGAAGTTGACGTCAACGATATACTTCAGTTCAAGCTCGATTCCGTTTCTGTTTTTAAGCTGTTCGCTATCTTTCACCAACAGCTTGGCAGTTGCCCCGCCTACGATTCCGCAGCCGATTACGGCAACACCGATTTTTTTTGCAGACATTGAAATCTCCTGAATATATGGAATAAATATGGAATATCCGGGGAATAGGCACTGTTGTCCCTCTTTGGGCTTCAGTGTCCGATATAAGAAATCCCCTTATCAGACTAATCAGGATCCTAGCTGGATGTAGATATTTAGTCAAGTGAGGCCGGTCTCAAAATCGGGGTTTTAGCCGGTTTCAGTCAGAGGATTCTGCTCAGAAAGGAGCTGAGGAGCGCTGGATCCTGCTCAGGAACTTCGATTATTTTCCCGCCGGAAAATGTGAAAAGTTTTTTTTCAGCAGATATTCTTTCGGTAATTTCTGTCCACTGCGGAGCAGCACCGTTGCTGCGGAACGGAGAAACAAGGCCCTCGATTGACTTAAGCAGATTCGAAAACCTTGCAATTCTGAAAGCTGTAATCATCTGCGTGGTTGTCAGGCTTCCGGACCACGGCCAGGCTGAACTTCCGGCAGACAGGACCGGGGAAAAACTGTTCATCCTGTCTGTGCTGTAGCCGGGCAGTCCGGGTACGGGATAGAATAGCGAGATTCCGGTCAGGGTCGGAAGCCTGTGCAGGTGTGCAAGGCTGCTGATTGCAGTTGATTCCGTATCGCCTTCAAGTCCGCATATAAAATATGTAACTGAAGATGCTCCTTCCTGCTTCGCCCTTCTGATTATACTGCCCAGCTTTTCAGTGTCCGATATCCTTCTCTCATTTTTCAGCAGGTATTGATCAGCGGAAGCCATAGAGAAGTTAAATGATTTAAAACCGGATTTAGTCAGCATACTGACTGAATTTTCATCGAGAAAGGTATAATCAAGGCCGTTTTCGGCAGTAAAAACAGCTCCTGGAAATTTGTGTTCAACGATATCTATCACTTCAAAAAAATAATCGCGGTCGAAAAGAAGGTTGTCATCCTCAAAATTCAGATGAATATCATAATCGTCCGGAATACGGTCGAGTTCGCCCGCAATATCGCCGGTATCGCACTTTCTGAATTTTCTTCCATGAACAAGATGATTCGAGCAGAACCGGCAGTTTTTCGGGCATCCCCGTGTCAAAACAGCCGAGTAATACCGCAGTCCCTTCTTTTCTGATTTTCCTGTTTCGCGAAGATAGAACCCCGGGTCAGGCTGCAGGCGGCAGGGAGTAAGCCCGAAGGTCTCTTCAATAAATTCAGGAAGAACAACCTCGGCTTCCCCGGGCAGCACAAAGTCGAATACCCCGGACATGCGGAAATATTCCGGGTTTACGCTTGGACCTGCACCTCCGACGGCAACAGGGATTCTGGTATTCACTTTCTTTATAGCTGCCGCAAGCCTGACGGCATCTTCAGCATATGCCCATGCAAAGGATGATATGAGAATCATATCCGGGTTCTGTTCCAATACTGCCGAGGCACAATCCGTGTATTCGGGTCCGAATCTTTTGTATGAGGAGAAAAATGAGAGCGGCCCGGATTCCCCCTGTATTAAATGATTTTTAAGATGGCCAAGTTCTGCGGGAAGCGGGAGCTCTCTTGATTTTTTAACCGATACAGGGAAGTTGAAAAATACTGTATCGAAGCCGCAGTCGGCTAGAAACCTTTCGACAGCCGCGGCACCGAGCGCTGACGCCCTTGAAGGCGTAAAGTAAAAATCAGTTACCGGCGGAGCGGCAATAACTGCTTTCATTAAATTATTTATTCTGCTGCTGCAGTACCCATGTTTTGAGCAGATCCGCGAGCGGGCCAGCCTGCGGTTTTTCGGAACATCTGTCTTCCATCCATGGAAGTATCACATCATCCCTTTCCTGCATCCAGTACACAGGAAGATTTTCGGGAAATTTAAAATAATCCGGCGGAGGAATCTTTCCTATCAGTAGTTTGTAATATTCGGGAATAACGAATTCATTTACATTCTTCAATGATGAAAGACCGTTGCAGATTCCGAAGCTTCTTTCTCTTTTAAACTGGGCCGATTCCATAAGCTTCTTCTGTGTGGATTCTTTAAGGAACCATGTCACGAACTGCTGAGCGGTCTTTGTTTTACGGGATTTCGCAGGAATACCTATATAGACAATATCTTCACTTACCGGTACGGAAGATTCGGTTCCGAGCCATTTGAATTCAAGTGTTGCCCTATCGTCGGCGGGAACTGTGAAAAAACTTCTTAAATCCGTAAAGTAAAATCCGATTCTGCCGGAATTCAGCAGCTTGTACCCGGGATCATAACAGTAAGTAAGGGTGAAGTCCTGCTCTTCTTCGTACCCCTGGTTTATGCTTTCAGTCCAGTTCCTGCAGAAATCTATTGATTCGTTTAATTTTGTTTCGTTCCATATCAGGCTGCCGTTTTCTGTTTCTGAAAAACCGCTGCTGTTTATGAATGCATTATAAATCAGGAATTCGGGAACCCATGTCGGCGCAAATCCCATAACCCTGAATTTATCCGATGATTTTTTATTGAAAAGCTGTGCTTCCTTCATCAGCTGTTCCGGGCTTATGGTTACACCCTCAATATTTTCCGAAAGGTTATTCTGCCTGTACATAATTGCGGGAATGTTGAATGACACAGGAAGTACATAGGGTATGTCATCTCTGCAGCCAAGCTTATAGAGACCATGGTAGAATACGGAGGGATCCAGCAGCCCTTCTTCAGTCATCTTCTGAAGGGGTTTGAAGGCTCTGATCACCGCGTTGGAGGCAAGGTTTTCGGCAATTACAATATCCGGAGCTGAGTCCGAGGTGAGTTTTTGATAATCTGCAGGGTTTTCGGAGTAAACTATCTCTACCCTGAAATCAGACTGTGAAGCATTAAAAATCTCGACATAGGATGCGACCTCCGGAATATCAGTCCAGAGTATCACAGTTTTTTTCTCTATCAGAAAACAGCCTGACAGCAGGGGAAGAATCAGGAGCAAAGCCGAAATAATCTTTTTCATAGAAAACAAATTAAGGGTATAAACCCGGGTTGTCAATCCCGCTTTCTATGCGGATAATACTGCTGTGGATAAAGATCCTTTTTACAGTTACGGCAGCTATCTTAAACAGCGGTACGGAATTCCCGCGTTCAGGGTGGGGATAGATGCAGGGTTTTCCTGCCCGAACAGGTCCGGCGGACGGTTGAGCCATGGATGCAGCTACTGCGATGCGTTCGGCGCGAGGGCTATGTACCAGCGTACTGAAGGCGCGCTTTCCGATGCTGTTGACGATGATCTTAAAGCGGATATAGCCGAACAAACCGAAAAGGCTGTCCGGTTTTTAAAAAAGCGCTATTCGGCCGAGGTTTTTCTATTATACATTCAGGCTTTTTCGGGAACCCATGCGGAACCTGACCGGCTGAGGGCTGTCTATGATTACGCGCTGTCGCTGCAGAACTATAGTGAGTTTATCGTTTCAACCAGACCCGACTGCATAGACCGGGACAGGGCTGAACTTCTTGCGTCCTATAAAGAGAAGGGACTTGATGTCTGGGTTGAACTGGGCCTTCAGTCTGCGCACAATCAAACACTTAAACGGATTAACCGGGGGCATTCCGTAGAGGAATTCGAGGAAGCATACCGCCTGCTTCAGGATTACGGAATTAAAACAGCAGTTCATCTGATTTTCGGGCTGCCCGGTGAAGGGCTGAAAGAGGTTCGTGAAACCTCCGGTTATGTTGCCGGTCTGAATCCCCAGGGAGTCAAGTTTCATAATCTTCACGTACCCTACAATTCGAAGCTCTATGAAGATTATAAAAAGGGGCTGATAGAGGTTCCTGATACCGGGCAATACCTCGAGTATGTAATCACCGCGATTGAGATGATGCCCGGCAAAACAGTGGTTATGCGGCTGACCTGCGACAGCCGGGAGGATGAACGAGCAGCACCGAAAGGATTTCTTAAAAAAACTGAATTTTATAACCTGCTGAGATCTGAAATGATAAAAAGAAAAACATTTCAGGGGCGACTTTATGATAAATCTTTGATATAATTCAGGATCACGGAGAGGCTATGTCAATCAAGAATACACAGATTTTCAGTATTATAGACAGAATCAGCGAGCACTATCACCAGAACATCGCGAACCGTTATCTGAGGAAGGCTTTCAATGAGCTGACAATAGATAAGGGTGCATGGGAAAAAATAGAGACGCTGACCGAGTCCTCTGACTATGCAAGACTACAGGGCTATAGTTTTAATGAGCTCTATGACAGCATCTACGCGCTTGCTTCCTTCATAAAAAAATTAAGGCAGGATATCGCGCCAAACATCAGGTTTATACTCGGATTTTCCAGGGCAACCGGAAATGAAAAACTGCTGATGGAGATGGCAATTATAAACTTCAATGATAACGTCGGTCTGTTTGCCGATATGGTGAATGAGCTTTATATAAAAACAATAGAGCTAGACCGGGCGGAATCCGGCGGCAGGGCGCCCATCTACACCAGGATGCCGGAACTGAACGAAATCGGCAAGATGCTCATCGGCGACGTCTGAAAATAAAAAAACCCGGAACCGTGGTTCCGGGCTGCAATCTTAAAAAATCATGAATATACTAAAGCTTTGCGGCCGCTTTATAAATTCTCTCGTAAAGATCTTCAATGTTTTCGTCGTCTACTGCAGAGAAGGCCACCCTGAGGTATTTATCCTGAATGCTGATCGTTCCGATCCCCTCTTCAAGCAGTTTCTGGCGTAATTCCTCAGCCGAGCCCTTTTTCATATAGTAGGTCATGAAATAGCCGGAATTGAATGCAAGCGGGTCAAGTACGGGATCGTCCTGATGCTTCTGAATAATCGCCTTAATTTTCAGATAACGCTCTTTCAGTTCCGCTTCATAGGATTTCTTTTCTGCTTCATAAGTTGGACTCTGCATTGCCTTCAGCAAAAGGCTCTGTGCCGGTCTGGAACAGTTGGAGATTGATGCCCTGATTGCGGCACCCATTTTGGTTTCAAGAACCTTATACTGTTCTGCGGTCATTCCTTTGCAGCCGAAGGTAACAAAACCTACCCTGAATCCCCACACAAAATGTTCTTTTGTTGCCGCGTCGCCTTTTGCCGCAAGTATATTTTCGTGTGCGTCAAACAGTTCGTTGAAGAGTGAATGCTTGTAGGTATCTGTCTCGTAGAACAGTCCGAAATAGGCGTCATCCATTATAACGAGCAGTTTGTATCCCTCATCTGCAAGCGCAACAAGAGCGTTTTTCAATGCGTGGGCTTCGTCTGTGCTTGGTGAGTAGCCTGTGGGATTGTTCGGGAAGTTTACTATCACAACCGCTTTCATATTCTTTGCAGATTTCTTTATCGTCTCTGTGAAGCCGTCGATATTGAGTTTCTTGTCTTCGGTATAAAACGGGAAAGAAGCTATGGAAGCCTCCCGGCATTCTTCAATCATCAGCCTGTAATTGCCCCAGAACATATCCGGAATTACGACGGTTTCACCGCGATCGACGAACATATCCATCAGCAGACTGATTCCATGGGTCAGGCCTGATGTCAGAACCGGGGTTGATATACTTTCAGCAATGAGACCAGGATTTTTTCTAATCATGTCGCTTTTCCAGAGTTTGAGCAGCGCAGGATCACCTCCGGTAGGAGCGTACGTTACCGCTTCAGCAGGTTTGAGGTCAGGAAGCAGTTTTTTAAGCGAATCAAGTTCGATAGCTTCTCCGTGGCTTACCGCCATCCCGATGGTTGCATTATAAACCTTGGCTCTCTGATTTGCTTCAGCGGACTGTGCAACTATTCCCTTCGGAAAATACAGTCTTTTGCCGAAATCCGAAAGAAGCTCATATGGTGTGGTTTCTGAAATTATATTGTTCAGGTCAATGGCTAATTTGTTCATATGTTGAGAATAACTTTGATGCGTTTCTTTGTCAAGAAACGCGGCCGTGTACCGGCCAGATTGACCGAATCGGAATGAAAGGGTAGGTTGTCTGTTATGAAATATCAGAAAGCACTGCTGTTTTGCTTTATTGCTTTGATAATTACTGCCAGTATTCTCATGCTTATGCCTTCACCTCCCGATATTTATAAGGATATACAGAATATCGATAAGATTGAGCATGCCGCGGTTTTTTTCGTACTCGCCTTTTTCCTGTGCCTGCTGCTGAGAAAAGTGATGCCGGGCAGAATCAGAAAGCTTCTGCTGGTCTTCGGATGTCTTATGCTGTACGGTATTCTGATAGAGATCATCCAGCCTTTTACCGGAAGGAATCTGGAAGTTGCAGATATGGCGGCGGAGGCTGTCGGGGTGCTGTCGGGCACGGCGGTATCATTTATTTTCTGTGATTGACATCGATCTCTTTTTAAAATAACATTATATCCGAGGGTAATTTAGTGAGCAATCCTGGTGCAAAATCCGGATTTTTCGACAATCTGTTTTCTTTTTTGGTCAGGGCATCAGATCCGGACAAGGACAAGAAGCGCCAGCTTAAAGATATTTATAAAATGCTTAAAAAGCATAAATATAAATTCTACAAGCCGAAGCAGGATGAAGCTATGGCCGCGCTCGCAAAATTATTTTATGAGGTTTACAGCATTGTCGGCCCCGCCAAGATACTGCTGGATCACGCCGAGCTTTCCGTCGTACTGAAAACAATAATTATCGAGAATTCACTTAATGAGAATCAGCTGGAAGTCAGGGCTTCATTCGAAGATTCCGAAATAAGAGAGGCTGTAAAGCAGTCCGACGGTAATGTAAAACAGGTTACCGAGGGGCTGAAATCAAACCTTGTTAATTTTTTCGCTCTCTTTGATTCGAACCGGGTGAAGGAGATTAATGCGTCCTTTAACCTGATGGCTATTTTCCTCGATTTTATCTCGTTTGATTTCTATTTCTTTCTGCGGAAATTTGATTCCCGTTTTCCTGAGAACGATTTTCTTTATAATCCACGATTCGAGGATATTAACGGCGAATATATTGTTGAAGATCTGAAAGATTTTCTGGTATTGATCCCGTTTCTGGATCTTGATGCACCCTGGGATGATCTTTTTAACGTACTTGCATCGTACAAGGGTACTGAAATCCTGAACCGTACTGAATGGCAGAAAATGCTGCGCAAATTGCGTGATATCAGGAATTCAAAGATTCTTGAGCTAATGATAAAGGCGATAGATCAGGACCCGACCTTCACCTACAGGGTTCAGCGTCCCAATAACAGAATCGTCGAAGACTACCTTACCAAGCTGAAAAGTCAGGTGGAGCTGTCTATTCAGAAAATTCTGAAAGAACAGCGTACAAGCAAGATCGATAATCTTGCAGATAAAATTTTCGGAACACACGCTATTTCGAGAATGAAATATTACACCGAAAAAGAGAATCTTGCCTTCGCGAAGAAGATGCTTGGCGGATACATCTATATCGCTCCCATGAATTACCTCAAGGCCTTCCTCGTAGACTTCTGTAAGAAGGACATAAGGGAAATAAGCGACATCCTGCTGATCAGGGGGAAATGGACTACGAATATAAGCTCCCAGCAGCTTTCTGACGCTTTTTACGGACTGATGGCAACTGCTGATAAACTGATTGCATTTGATGAAAGCCTTTCCGAAGAGGGTGAACGAGGAAGCGAGATTTCAAAACTTTTAAAACGCAGAGACGCCGATAAATCAAACGTCAGTATGCTGCGCAAACAGCTCAAGGATATAAACGAGGATGCCCTCCGGCTGATCAATACTACCGGCGCTCATCTTGTTGCCATCGCGAAGAGCTTCAAGCTCGCATACGAGGATTATCAGCGGAAGCCCCATGAGCTCCTTACCAACTGGAAAGAGATTGAGTCGCTTTTTGAAGGCGGGGTTGTTCCCCGAATGTCGGACATCTACCGCAAATGCTATTATTTTGTGCAGCTGCTTCAATTCTATAACAAGCAGGAAAAGAACTAGCAGAATTCTGCAGACTTCTCTGATTAAACAATAGACAGTCGAATGCTACTCGGTGAAATTTGATATTGCGGTCTCACCGGCAGGTTTTCTGAACCGTGAAAAAACCAGCGTAATTATCAGACAGTTAACAACCGATGCTGCAGCAAATATATTCCATTTCGGTTCGCCGGAAGCGATGCTGCCTACAAATGAATACAGCTTTATGCTTATTGTATACAGGTTCTCGTTGTTCAGGAACAGCAGGGGGGCCATGAAACTGTTCCAGGCGCCTATTACTGCCGCCATCACTGCCGTTGTGAGCACCGGCCGCGAGAGCGGGATTATAATTTTTGACAGCCATTCTCCGGCGGAAGCTCCCTCGATCAATGCAATATCTCTGAACGAAGACGGAAAATTCTCAAGCCATGAGGTTATGGTGAACAGCGAGAACGGAACAGCGTGGTAGATGGATATGATGATCAGCGGTATATATGAATTAATCAAACCTATGCGTTCAAAAGACGCGTAAAGCGGTATCAGCGAATGCATACCGCCGGTAATACCCAGAATTTGTATGAAGGTCAGCACTGCGATTGTTGTGCCGCGGCCCCTGTTGTGCAGCCAGATTGCTGCCGGAAAACTTACGGCGGGAGACAGAATGCCGGTTATTCCTGCAACGAGGATTGTATTTCTGAAATAGATCATTATGTGTTCGTCTGAAAAGATCCTCCTGAAGCTTTCTATTCCTGCGTGAGGCGGGATAAGCTGATCAATATAGCATGCGCTTACCCCCGAAAAGCTCATCCACAGCAGGAGGTAAATAATAGCGGCTGAAGATACAATCATGAATGCTATAAAAATACAGTTGAAAATCCTGTAGGCGGAATTGGTTATTCGCGGATTGTATAACCCGAAAGAATAGCCTTTCTGCCTTGGGTTTTCAGCCCGGGCGATACGCTTAAACCTATGCTGTAAATAAAGAAGGGTGAAGACTGCAGGGAAGATTCCCGGTGAAAACCCCCGGAGAAAACCTGCAGACATTATTGAATGAAGAATGAAGGCTGCATGTACTGCTGCTGCCGCTGTGAACAGTCTGCGTTTCTTTATGCCGGCAAGATACAGAATCGAAAATATCAGGCCGTACGGCCATGAAAAAACGGGCTGCAGCAGTGCTGTGATGACTGCAAGCCTAAGGTGCTTCTGCTCCGCTGCAAGATTTTGTTTTCGGGCTGTGAACCAGATCAGCATCAGCAGGATTACGATAGCGGCCATTATGACCGAGTAGGCGGAGGTTATGCCGTAGTTATCGGTATTGCTGAAAACCTCGTAAAGGAATGTATCGAGCGTCGTTGTGGCTCCGATCACATACCTTTCGGTGATTCCGGAAAGCAGCGGAGGACCCCCTGCGGTCATAAGAAA
Organism: Spirochaetales bacterium; assembly: GCA_003245835.1. Taxonomy (GTDB): domain Bacteria; phylum Spirochaetota; class Spirochaetia; order UBA9216; family UBA9216; genus Thalassospirochaeta. The sequence continues at coordinate 10,404 of QKCC01000110.1, forward strand.
TACGAGGGTAAATTCCTTGAACGCTTTGATGAAGTTCAGCAGCCCCATGATTACCATTGTGTGCTTGACCTGCGGCAGGTAAATAAAGGCTGTTATTATCCCTGAATTTGCACCGTCAAGAACGGCGGCTTCGACCGATGCCTCCGGAATTTTTTTAAGGGCCCCATGCAGAACGAAGGCTGTCAGCGGAACTGTCATCCAGGTGTTCACTGCAAGGCAGCTTATAAAACCGGCGGCAGGGCTGAGCAGAAGGTTTGCTTTGATTCCGAACAGGGCTGTCAGAATCGAAATACCGCCGTTTCCGTGAATCAGTGCCCTCCACAGGGGGACTGCAATATAAACGGGGATTCCCCAGGGAATTAGCAGTGCCCCGAATAGCAGCGGAGATGCCTTTCTTTTTTTTGCAAGAACCGCTGCAAGCATGAATCCGGCGAAAAGACTCAGGACTGTGGCTGAAACGGCCCAGAAGGTTGTGATGTTTAGGCTGTAGCCGAAACCGGCATCATTTCTAAGGTACCGGAAATTCTCCAGACCGGTGAAGGTCCGGTTTCCGTAGATATCGCTGAAAAATGATGTGGTAAGTGCTTCAATAAAGGGAGAAATTCCCGCCGCTGCTGTCACAAGCAGGACAGGAATAATAAAGTATACCTGGATTTTTAAAGCGCGGTTACTCAAGTGTTATTTTTACGACGTTTCTTACTGCCTTAATTCCCGCGGGTACAAGCGCAGCGTTTTTGTCCCATGCTACAACAAGCGGAAATTCGCTTTCGTCCAGATCGGAACCGTCGCCCTTGAACATCGCAATGATTACATCATCGTTGCCTTCAAGTTCGTCAGCAGACAGGCTGATTGTGTAGCCGTCGGCTGCTTCGATGTTGACACGGCTGTAGCCGCTGTACCTTTCAAGCAGCATATAAACTGGCATGCCCATATACGGTTTGTCTACAGACTGTTTTTTGTCCCAGGCGGTAACAATGGTCCGTGAGTTTGTTACACCAGACATCAGTGTCTGGGCATCCATCACCTCAGTTCCGGCTTTGCTTACGATTGCAAGATCAAAGTTTTTGAAGGCTGTATCCTTGATTATTATCTTTTTTACCATCCTTGCTGAAACATGTCCCGTAAAATTCGGGTTCTGAGGACCGACTTTGACAAGCCTGATGTATCCGGGGTCTTCAGGCATGTACTGTCCGTCTTCCTTGAACGCAAGAATCCAGTCGCCGTCTGAATTGTCCAGCAGCTGTTCGCCGCTGTAATTCATTGCGTAGCCGTCCATTGCTTCGACTGTAACTGTCATATCACTCGTAAGGACGCTGTATTCATTTATAAGATTTACAATCTTTACGCCTCCCCATACAAAGTCGAATGTGTTCCCGTAGCTGTTGGTGTAGTTGCCCTTGTCTTCAATGTAGCAGTCCATATTCTCGAGTTCCTTTATGGTGTATGAACCGGATTCAGTTCCCACCTCTAAAATCAGCTCGAAATTGTTGTCTGCCAGCGATACAGCGGACAGGGCTGCGCTTATTTCTGCAAGATTTTTAACCCAGAGTTTGCTTGTTACGTTTCCGCAGAGCATCGGAGATGTTTTTTCGCCGTCAAACATATCAGCAAGGAACAGCTCGTCGATTCCGAAGTCTGCAGTGTTTGCCGTGGCAGAATAACCGTCGGCTGCAGTAAATGTCAGATCATAGCCGTCGTTCCACAGCTTTTCATTGAATACATACGGCATTGTAGCGTCGGCGTCGTCTATCATCGCGACAATATTCTTCAGCGGCATGGCCTTGACTGCGACAGCCTCCCCTTTGCGTTCGAATGAATAATCACCGTAGCCGGAAGAAGGATCGTCCTTCCATTTTTCAAAATTCGATTCCCAGACTTCGTCTGCCCTTACCCCGCTGACCTTTACCATCCAGCCTTCACCCTTGGGCGTGGCGTGGCTGGTATCGTCAGCTTTTTCTGCTGTTGAAACTGCTTCCGCAGTTTCAGCGGCCTTGCTCTGTGCTGCGGTATCTGTCTGTGTTGTCTGACATGCTGCAAAGAACATCAGCGCTATAAGCAGAACCGGCAGGTCTTTCATTAAATGCTTCTTTTTCATTTTTTCTCCTGTACATGATTAATAAGATTCCATATTTTTATTCACAAGTTCCTGAGTCTTCTCCAGGACTGTGTCGGGCGGCATGCGGCCTGATATTGCAAATCTGAGCATTTTCCACATTGTATTTTTGTACACATCAAATGATTTATCCGCAGGGATTACCGTACCGGCTTCAGCACTGATTTTGAGGACATCAAAATAAGAATTAGTCTTTTCCGTTATTTTCCATGCCTGCTCGAGTGAGGGTACTTTAGCCGTGGAGGAAGTAAACCTCTGCTGTACCCCGATTCCGCAGAGGTATTCAATCAGGCGTCTTGCGCCGTACGTGTTTCTTGTCTTTTTAGTAACAGCCATTGCCTTGAAGTCGAGCAGCGGTGAGACCCTGTTTCCGTTTGTTTCGTTCACGGGCAGGGGGGTAACTGTGAAAGGTATGCCGAGTTCTTCAAAATTGGGGATGCTGTACGATGCACTGATTATCATTGCAACATCTCCGCCGACAAAAAGCGAGGTCATCGCGTCGCGTTCCATCGGCTGCATAAATCCTTCTTTCTGGAGTTTAAGAACATATTCAAGCGCCTGCCGGGTGGGTGCATCGGTAATTATTATCGAACCGTCCGGTTCGGTCAGTCGGCTTTTTCCGAAAGCGATCTGGAACGGAATAAGGAACGAGGCTGAATACGAATTCCACGCCGAGGGAATAATTCCCCTCGACTTTAAACTGCTGCATATGTTTTCAAAATCCTTGAGTGTCCAGTCGGGAGGGGGAGTCGCGACAAGCTTCGGATTGCAGAAAATCATTTGAGTGTCAAAATAGAACGGTACAGCCCACCGTTTGCCGTCCAGCGTAAACGCCTGCTCTCCCTGCGGAATTATCCCGTCGGGAAACATATAGTCTATGCTTTGGATACTTCCCGATATTTCCAGTTTCTGAATGTCGCTGGACTGAACCATGATAATATCGGGAACCTTGCCGTTTGCCTGAGAAACTGAAATCAGTTTAGAGTCAGGGGCAGGAACTTCGAGTACATTGATCTTCATACCGTGCAGGTCGGCATAACGTTTGATCTCGGCTTTAAGCAGGTCAGGCCCTTCCCAGTTTATCCAGATTTCAAGAGGTGTATATTCTAGCGTTTCGCATTCGAGGTTCAATTTTGTGATGCCAGTGAAGATCCTGTTCTGGTAGTATAGCGACCATCCGTTGGCGTTTTTCAGCAGGAAAGATTTGTTCAGCCTGTTGCCGAGGTCCGGATCGGAAAGTTTCAGCGGTGGCTGCTGGTTTTCCGTATATACAGTGAGCTGCCAGGCTTCGAAGACAGCCGGAAACAGTTCGTCGAGGGTAATTCCTTTTGTGATTCCGCCGCTCAGGGGGATACCGTAACAGAGCTTTTCGAGTTCGGAGCTGCTGCGGCTGCTGTAAATTGTTCCGTTTACAGAAAATGTTAAGGCATTGAGTTCCGCAGCACAGATCAGTATTGCTGCAAGAATAACAGCTTTTTTAAGCATTTGACTTCCTTTCCAAACACGGGAGGCCCAACTGTTTCCGGCAGGACCCATCGATCCCAACCCATAAAAACTGTATATTGACAGATTTCTGCAGGTGTTGAGATTCGGAAGATATTAATATTGACGAAAGTTTAAATCTGCATTTGAAAAAAATCAAGAAGGAAAATATCTCAAATAAAAAAACAGGCGGAAGTTTTCTTCCGCCTGCAGTGCATTATACTATTTATACAGGAACCTCTTTATCTTTGAGGTCGGTGTTTTCTCAAACGCTTCGCCCCTTATTTCGGTATTTATAATCTTTGAATAAGGCGGAAGCTGAAGATTTACTGTCTTTACAGTTTTGGCAATTTCTTCCGCTATGCCTTCCTCTGTAAGACTGATCGATTCAGCATAATCGGCCTCCGGGTATATAAGTACAGTGAGTTTTCCATCCCTGTCAATTACCAGTGAATCAGAGACAATATCGAAGTTGTTCAGCCTTGCTTCTATTTCTTCGGGGTAGATGTTCTGCCCTGCAGGTCCCAGAAGCATATTCTTGCAGCGGCCCTTGATTGTAACTACCTCGTTTTCATCGAGAGTTACCATATCACCGGTATGAAGCCAGCCTTCCTGATCGATTGCATCCTTTGTTGCCGATTCATTCTTGTAGTAACCGAGCATCACGTTTTCTCCGCGGACGCAGAGTTCGCCCTGTCCGGTTGCAGGATCCACGTCATGGAGCTTTGCTTCAAGATGGTAGATTATCTTGCCGGCTGATCCGCTTTTATACACACTCCACGGCATATAGCTGATCAGCGGTCCGCATTCAGTCATGCCGTAGCCTACCGTGAAGCGAAACCCTATCCTTGAAAGAAACGCTTCTACTTCGGGGTTGAAAGCCGCGGCGCCTATTACAATCTCGATAAACCTGCCGCCGAAGGTTTTATTCAGTTTTGAGGCAATTATCCTTTCGAGAATCTGCCTGATTCCGGGAATCTTTGCGTAGCCCTTGTTCAGAATCGGCTTCAGCTGCTTGAAGTAGATTTTTTCAATGAGCAGCGGTACTGAAAGAACAAGATGGGGTCTTACTTCCGGCATTGCCTTCAGAATCAGCTGCGGCGTTATCCGTGGAAGAAAGGTAATATGGCAGCCTGTTGCAAACGGAAACAGCAGATCGAACGCGCATCCAAAGCAGTGCGCGAGGGGCAGGAAGCTGACAACTGAATTGCCCTTCGCAAGCTCTATGCTGTTCTGGGCATAATCCACATTGGCCATGAGCGCGTTATGGCTCAGCATAACACCTTTTGAAAAACCGGTAGTTCCCGATGTGTACAGAATTCCGGCTAATTCGGAATTGGATATGTCTTCAAATTCAAGGTTTGCCGGTTCAAACCCGTCTTTATATCTTTCCGCTATTACTACCCTGGATTCAGCTATGACGCTGTCGGAAATGGTTCCCTTGGTCATGAAAATATGGAAGTCTTCAAGTTTTCCGCCGACTTCGAGGTTCGGAAGGTTGTGAATGTCGATGCTTGACCAGATCGATTCGTCGGCAAAAAAGATTTTTGATTCGGAGTGATTTATGATATTGGTTATATCGTCCCCCGAAAAATCCGGAAGAATTGGAACAATCACAGCCCCGTAGGTTACGGCTGCGAAGTAGCATTTAGCCCAGTTTACCGAGTTCTTTCCGCAAACCGCGAGTTTTTCGCCTTTTTTTATACCGCATTTTTTAAACACCTCGTGAAATATGAGCATGCTTTCGGCGATATCGCGGTATGTATGACTGTCAGAGTCAAAGTTTGTGAAACAGGGCTGGGCCCAGTTCTCCCTGAAACTATTTTCTATTGTCTTTACAAAATTCCTTTCCAGCATATCTTCCCCTTTTTTATCAAGCTGCCGGTAAAGTTCGGCGCATTCGATTATTATCCACTAACAACAGCTAAAAAACAAGAAAAAACGGGAACATAAGATATAAGAACATCTATATAGTATAATTTATATCGATAAAAAAATATATAAATGTTTACAACTGGGATGTTATATGATATTTTTAGGGTGCTTCGAGTTCTGGTATTCTAAGGTTGGATTGACTATCGAGATCAGAACCGACAGGTCTCATCGGAAACGGTGCTGCCTCCCGTGCTTGGAAAGAAGCAAGTAAAAACAGGAGGTAATTTTGTGTCCGAAGCAAAATCACAATTATTGAATGAGAAAATCACTCGCCGTGAATTCCTGAAGTACAGCGGGATTACTACCATCGGCGCGGCAACCCTGACATGGCTTCTTCCGGGCTGTAAGGCCAAGGATATAGTTGTTTTCGAGGCTGCCGACGGGGTGATTATACACGAGGCTCCGCGATGCACAGGATGTCTTGTGTGCGAAGCTACGTGTTCTGTAGGAAACGACGGCAAAGCGAGTCAGCTTACAGCCCGTGTAAAAGTAAGCAAAAACTTTGCACTGGGTCCTGGTAAGTGGGACGGGGACCTTGTAAACGGCCCCGGCGAGTACCGAAACTTTACAATGACTGCCGATACATGCCGGCAGTGTGAAAGCCCTGCATGTGCATTAGCCTGTCCTCAGGGCGCTATCTTTCAGCAGGCCGAAACTGGAGCCCGCCAGATTGACAAAAATCTGTGCGTAGGCTGCGGGACCTGTACCGAAGCCTGTCCCTGGGGTATCCCGACCGTTGATCCTGAAACGCAGAAATCAACAAAATGTCTTCTTTGCCATGGCTACACAGCCTGTGTTAAAGACTGTCCTACCGGAGCTCTCCATTATGTAACATGGGCTGATGCTCTCGTAAAATACAAAGAACATTTTGAAGTCTGATTACCAGGGCTGGTACCCTGTATCGAAAAATAGGAGTTACTAAATGGCTATTAAAGGCGGATGGGCTGGTACCATCTTAAGGGTTAATCTGACAACCCGAGAAATAACAAGAGAATCTACGGAAAAATATACGTATTACATAGGCGGAATGGGAATCGGATACAAGGTCATGTGGGATGAGGTTCCCGCAAAGACACATCCGTTCTCTCCGGAAAACAGAATCATTTTCGGGGCCGGTCCGTTAACCGGAACCGGGGCTATGTGCTCGGGAAGAACAAACATCACCAGTCTTTTGGCTTCGAACCCCTTTCACGGGGTTACAGACAGTCATATGGGCGGACATTTTGCCGTCGAAATGAAGTATGCAGGTTATGATGCAATAGTAATCTACGGAAAGGCTTCAAGCCCTGTTTATCTAAGTGTTGATAACCAGGATGTAAAGCTGGTAGACGCATCAAAGTATTGGGGCAAAGGAACATTCGAGACAATCTCCGGCATTACCGCTGATATGGGCGGAGACGGTCAGGTCGCTGCTATCGGGCAGGCCGGTGAGAACATGGTAAACCTTTCCAATATCCGGACGGGCGTCAGTCATTCAGCCGGCGGACACGGCGGTGTAATGGGCTCTAAAAACCTGAAAGCTATCGGTGTCCGGGGAACAGGTTCAGTGAAAATTGCCGCTGACCCTCTGAAGTGGCATGAACTGAATAAAGAAGCTTTTGGTGTTGTAGGCGCCAATAACCAGCATGTTGTACCATCGACCCCTCAGCCCTGGGCGGAATTCCATGATCCGGCAAGCCGCTGGACAGCCAAGAATGGACTGTACTGGGGCGCGGCTGAATATCCGATCGAAACAGGCGAATGCCCTCCGGGTCTGCCGAACAAGATTGGTTACCGTACTATGAAGGCTATCAAGGACCTTGGTCCTGCAGCTGAAAACTACACTGTCCGCATGGGCGGCTGTGCTTCCTGTCCTGTACGCTGTCATTCTCACCTTTACGTACCCGAGCTTGAAGCGTATGGTGTAAGCCCGAATGTTGCAAATACCTGCGTAGGTTTTTCAGGACCCCGTGCGGTTATGGGGAGCTTTAAAATAGCAGGCAAGTCAAAGGCTGAAAACGATGTTATCGGACGGTCAATGGGATCACAGATTGCCGACGATTATGGAGTATGGTGCAACTACGCACAGATGGGACGCGACTTCCACTGGACGCTGGACCACGGCTACCTTGAGAAAAATCTTCCGAAAGAAGAGTTTGCCTCACTGCGTCTCGATCTGCTTGAAGCAGGAGACCCGGCTTTCTTCCAGGACTTCTACAGACGTATTGCCTTCAAAGAAGGCGAGCTGGCGACACTCGGAGAAGGAGCTTACTACCTGGCCAAGAAGTGGAACCTGCCTGAAGCATACTGGGCTGATGATCATAATAAGCTTTGGACCAAGCTCGGATACCCGGTTCATCACAGCAATGAATCCAACGGGGTTGTCGGCGCTGTTATCTCTTCAATGTTTAACAGGGATGCCCAGTGTCATACCCACCAGAACCTGCTTGGAAGCGGACTTCCGACTCCGCTGATGCAGGAGATAGCTGCTGAGAAATGGGGAGTGGGAGCTATTGACGTCCCGGCGGAGTATACTCCTGCAAATACGGCGAAAGCGAAATTCACCAAGTGGAGTATAGTCAGAAACGTGCTCCATGATTCGCTGACACTCTGTAACTGGATGTGGCCCATGACTGTGTCTCCTGTAAAGGAGAGAAGTTATAGGGGTGACACCAGCCTTGAATCCAAATTCTTTTCACTTGCAACAGGCTGGAACGTACAGGAAGCTACTCTTGATGAGCATGCGGAGCGTGTTTTCACTTTGCACAGGGCCCTGACTGCAAAGCAGATGAATTCGAAAAACCTCAGGATGGATCACGACCAGCTGACCGGCTGGCAGTTTGATATGGATCCCGACAAAAAGGCCTTCGAAGCCGGTACAATAAAACTTGACCGAGACGACTACCAGAAAGCCCTTACCCTGTTCTATAAGGAAATGGGATGGGATGAAAAGACCGGCGTTCCGACAAGGGCAACCCTTGAGCATCTTCAGCTGAAAGATGTTGCGGATGAACTGGATCGGCTGGGGCTGTTGACGGCTTAATAGATGATAGATAAATGCAGGTCTGTCCTTATCGGTGAAATTATTAAAGCCGGTAGGGACGGCCGTCTCGTAACTGAAAACTTCCTGCTCGATCTGGGGCAGGAGGTTTTATTAAACGCCGAAGATTCGATGCCCGACAGCCGGCAGCTTCTTAAAGCTGAACTCCCTCAGCTTGCGGAGGAAGCCGGGATTAGTTATATTAAGGGCAGGAACGGACTTCATTTCTATGCAACGGAATTTATAACGGATAATTATGCTGCTATGAAGGTAAAGATCGACGACAGCGATTTTCTGTCGCTCGTTGCTGATCAGGTGCGTAATGAATCCCGAATTTATCCGCGGGCAACATTGGTGAGCCAGTTCAGGGGTTCTCCCTTTTATATGGATGAAGAAACGCTGAAAGCAGTTCTTGAATCAATTGAAACTGAGCCGGAATTTAAGGATATTGACAAGGTCTACGCGTCAAATGATGATATGTATCTATATTCCTTGGATTTTCTGAAGAAGGGACATGCCCAATACCTGGCGGAATGGGAATCAGTAGGATGTATTGAGTGACTATGATATATTACCCGGAAGACAATCCGATGGTCGAAGAAGAAGAATTCAGCTTATATGTGAATCAATCCCTTTATCATGTTTTTCATTGTACTCCCGAAGCTCTTGGTGAACTGGCCGCCGGGCATATTCTTATTAAAGAAAGGCTCCCGTTTGCTTCA
>QKCC01000156.1 GCA_003245835.1 Spirochaetales bacterium
GGGCAGAGGCTTTTCGGCGAAAACAGAATAACAGAGGCGGCGGAAAAGTTTGCGCAGCTGCCGTCCGACGCTGAACTGCATATGATCGGTCATCTGCAGTCGAATAAGAGTAAAACAGCAGCAGAAAGCGCTGCCTGTGTTCAGTCGATAGATAAGTTTAAAACCGCTGAAACATTAAACAGGCATGCAGGCGCCTGCGGCAGAAAAATAGATTTTCTAATAGAAATAAACACATCGGCTGAAGCAAGCAAAAACGGTTATTCTTCATTTGAAGCCATGCTGCCGGACCTTGATTCGTTTCTGAAGCTTGAACATCTCAGACTGCGCGGTCTTATGACAATAGCGCCTTTTGTCGATGATGAAAAAAGTATCCGGATGTCTTTCAGAAGTCTATACAATTCTTTTGTAAGGCTTCAGAAAGAGTCTGGACCGGCATTAATTGATGTCCTGTCAATGGGCATGTCGTCCGATTTCAAAATAGCAATCGAGGAAGGCAGTACTCTTGTGCGTGTCGGAACCGCTATTTTCGGAGCCAGATTTGTTTAGAAAATTTACAGCAGCATCTATTATTTTGTTTATACTCTTCACTGCAGCATGTGCAACGACAGATAGCGATCTGTATGATCCGAATCCTTCGACTGAACCTGAAGAATATACCAGTGATGAGTTTGCTCCCTGGCTGAATGATGTGCGAAGAGCCGAGGTGATTTTTTTCGGTTCCATACCCATAACAATTCTTTTTTCAAATATCGGCTACGGGATTTATGATACCCTGGCCTCGGGAGCAGGCGGAAGCTACTCAATTGAAAACTTCACCCAGACAACTTCCATGACAAACGATGACAGGTTTTTGATCCTAGGTATCAGTGCCGGTCTCTCGGCAGTTATAGCAATATCCGACTACATTATCGGCCTTTTTGAAAAACCTGAGGATTATGAATAAAATTACAGTTCCGGACACATTCCGGCCGGACCGGGTTGACGCATTTTTATCCGACAGTCTTGAAATATCAAGAAGCAACCTTAAAAACCGCCTGTCGGATGTTGTCATAAACGGTATTACTTCAAAATTATCAAAGAAAGTCGCGCCTGGTGATGTTATCGAATTTACGCTCAGTGCTGAATCCGGAATTAATATCGTTCCGGAAAAAATAGAACTCGACATTCTGTATGAGGATGAAAATGTTTTTGTAATCAATAAACCCTGCGGAATGGTTGTTCATCCTGCGGCCGGCAATTATACCGGAACAATGGCACAGGGCTTAATGTATAAACTGCTCGACGGTGACGCGGATTTTGAAGAAAGCGACAACAGGCCCGGAATAGTTCACCGACTGGACAAGGATACGTCGGGAATAATTATAGCCGCCAAAAATACTGCTGCTCTTGAATTCCTTTCAAATCAGTTCAGACACAGGGAAGCGGAAAAAACGTATCTTGCACTGGTGAGCGGCAGGCCTGCAAGCGGACGCGGAAAAATTGAAGGCTTGATTGGACGCGACAAGATCCACAGAAAGAAAATGACCTGGAAGACAGATTCAGGTAAATCCGCGGTAACTGAATACAAAGTCCTCGGCAGATGGAAAGAGGGCAGCCTGTTGGCTCTGTACCCAAAAACCGGCCGGACCCATCAGCTCCGCGTACACATGCTCAGTATAAATACACCTATAATCGCGGACCCGGTATATTCAAGGTATAAAGGCGATGAAAAACTTATGCTGCATGCGTATAAACTGAGGATTGTTCTTCCGGGCGGCACTAAAACTTCAGAGTTCCGGGCGCCGCTGCCGGACAGATTCAAAAGGCAGATAATCAGTCTCGCAGAAAGGGATTAAAATATTTCTCGGCCTTGATCGTCGACGGGCTGCCGTGCCCTGGAAAAATCAGCGTGTCATCATCCATACTGAAAAGCTTCTCGTTGATCTTTTCTCTTAAATGCCTGTCCTGAAACATTGTTAATTCATTATCGATGGCCCCGGCAAAAAGAACATCCCCGGTGAAAAGCATATTTTTGATTTTGAAGATCATTGAATCGGCTGAATGACCGGGAATGTTGATAACATCTACAGTGAATTCTCCAAGGCTGAGCTGATCTCCGTCTTCAATTTTTATGAAATCAGCCTTGAAGGGCAATTCCATATTGCTGTAGATGTCCGCATTATATATTTTGGTGAGTGTTTTAATACCGTTTACATGGGAATCATGGTTATGGGTTACCAGTATGTTTTTTACATAGAAATTATTATTCTCAATCAGATTAAGAAGCTGATGATCCATTACACCGGGATCGATTATAAGCGCGTCGCCGCCTTCAGCCGGTCCGAGAAGGTATGTGTTTGAAAAATTTGAAAGCACAAAATGAAAGAATAACTTCATGGCGACTGTCCCTTGTCAAATTCAGCTTCTTCGTAGTTTGAATATTTAAAGCTGACATTGTACCTGTTGGATGCTCCATAGCTTACTTTTTTCAGATTACAGTCCCTGAATTCAGAATCCTGAATGCCGGAAGAAATGAATGATGAATAATAAAGATCACAGCTGTGAAAAGAAGTATTAAATATCTTTGCACCGTTAAAATTCGTATGCAGGATTTCTGAATCTGAAAATTCGCAGTCTTTAAACAGGGAGCCTGCAAAAACACTGTACCTGATATCAGAAGCCTTGAACCTGCAGTTGTGAAATTCACAGAAATCGTAGAAACATAATTGGATAGCTACATCCTCAAATGACACATTAGTGAATACAGTTTCTGAAAATTTGCTGGTTAAAATTGACTTGCAGGGAATTTTAACGTCCGAAACATTCCCCCTGCAAAGCTTGAAATTGGTAAGATTATCACAATCGCTCAGCATCGAGAGTGTTTCTTTCATATAATTACCGGGATCTTCTATGTGCCTGAAACAGAACTTGCTTCCGGTAACCGAAAAATCATTACAATTCTCTGCAGAGCATTTCCGTGTTGAAAACATAGGCTAATAATATATCAGCATATGCAAAAAAAAAAGACTTTATTTTATCTTAAAGATTCGATGTTGAATGATTGTTCATCCGCTTTATTGTCGATATCAAAATCACGGCATCATTATGCTTTCATGCCGGGCAGTGCTGGACAATTACTGTCCTTCTGGTTATTATTTTCACATGTCAGTTTGTCATTCTTGCGGATCCGTATTCCCGGAAAAAATGGAAGTTTATAGAAGTACAGAATGCCCGTCTTGCAGAAGCGATGTAAAAGTTTGCCTGAATTGTGTATTTTACAGTCCGGGTTCCCACTGGGACTGCCGTGAAAGCATACCTGAAGCTATCCGTGAAAAGGATAAAGCAAACTTCTGTGATTTTTTCATGCTCGGCGGCGGGAAAAGCGGCAGCGGCTCCAAAGATAAATCCGATAAAGCCCGTTCAGATTTCAATTCACTCTTCGGAAATGAATAAACAGCCCGTAGTTATCATAGATTCAGGAATCGGCGGCCTCCCGTACATGGAATGGATCAAATCCAGGCTTCCTGATGAAAATTTTGTATATATCGCCGACAATAAAAATTTTCCTTTCGGGACTAAAACCCGGGATGATCTGATACGGATAATGACAGAAACGATGAGCTGGGCCGTAGATAAATTTCGTCCCAAGGCGGCCGTTATTGCATGCAATACTGCATCGGTGGTCAGCCTCGCGGCACTCCGGAGTAATTTTTCATTTCCGATTATCGGTGTGGTTCCGGCAGTGAAACCGGCTGCGTTTATGACGGCGAAAAAGAGAATCGGCTTGATGGCGTCAAACCGCACGATCGATGATGAATACACTGAAAAATTGATAACCGATTTTGCCTCGCAGTGTGTCGTTGCCCGTTTCGCCGGCACTGAAATTATAAATTTTATAGAGAATGAACTTCAAGCCGCGGCTGAAGCACAAATTACAGCGGTATTGAAACCTGCAGCAGATTTTTTTAAAAAAAGCGATGTCGACAGTGTGGTGCTCGGCTGCACGCATTTCCTCTTTCTTGAGGACGAAATAAGAAATAATTTCGGTGACGGCATCAGGATAATCGATTCAAGAGAAGGCGTCGGCAGGCAGGTAATAAAGGTGCTGACCGAGAAGGGCCTTCTGTCGGACGAAAAAAAGACGGATTATTTCCATATTACGGGCCTTTCCGATGAAGAAAAAATCAGCAGATACGGCTGGGTTCTAAACAAGTACGGTCTATGCGCGGTTTAGTCAGATACGGTATCAACAACATCTACACGGTGCAAACCGAAGCCGGAACCTTTGAATGCAGGATCAAAGGCAAAAAACTAAAATCCGGAAAAAATGAATATAATCCTATCTGTTCCGGTGATTTTGTTGAAATTGAAATAGACCATAACCATACCGGCCGGGGCATGATCACAAACAGGTTCGACAGGCAGAATTCCTTTGCCCGGTGGAACCGTAAACGGGGCAATATTCAGACCATAGCCGCCAATATTGATCTGCTTGTCTGCATTCTTTCGCCTGAATCTCCTGAGTTCAGGCCAAGGTTTGCCGACCGCGTACTTGTTAATGCCGAAGACAGCTTTCCGGTATTGATCGTAATGAATAAATCTGACCAGACTATTACCGAAGAAATTGAACGCAGACTGGCTAACTGGAATGCAATCGGCTATGATGTTATAAAAACATCTGCGGCGAAAGGTCAGGGTATTGAACGTCTGCGGGAATATATCTCGGGAAAAACGGCGGCCTTCGTCGGTCAGTCCGGAGTGGGTAAATCTTCACTGCTTAATGCCGTTGAACCAGGACTGAACCTGAGAGTCGGCGAGGTTTCTGAAAAATTCAATAAGGGCACGCATACAACCTGTTATGCCGTCCTTGAATCATGGAAAGGCGGAACTGTTATTGATACGCCAGGAATTAAGGAGATCGATCCAGTCGGAATCGAGCCTGAAATTTTATCACATTTCATGATAGATTTTCGCCCTTTCATACATGACTGCGCCCACTCGGTATGCCTTCACAGGGATGAGCCTGAATGTGCCGTCAAAAATGCTGTCAGGGACGGCATTATACTGGAAGAGCGGTATGAAAGTTATCTGCGCATGCTCAGTGATCTTGAACACCGGGTACAGGCAAACAAATACCGAAGGGAGGATTGAACCTGGAAAAGCAGACGATAGAACTTTTGGAATTCCTTCCCATACGCGAGGCCGTAGCCTCATTGGCAAGGTCTCCGGGCGGTTCCGCACTTGTTATGGAACAGGGGTTTGATGTTGTAGAAGAAGTTCTTAACCGTAAAAAAGATATAGTATCGGACTGGAAAAAAATTCTCGGGTCGGATTTAAAAGAACCCGAAATGTATTTTCCTGAAATCAGTTTTATAAACAGACTTGAAAAAAGCGGAATGGTTCTCGAGGGTATCGAGCTCGCAGATGCTGCAGAATATATCCTTTCGTCATTAAAATTAAAAAAATACGGTTTACAGCAGCCCGATAATATTAAACTGTCCGGGGCCCTTTTAAACGAAGCCGAAATTATTCCGGAACTCGGTGATTATGCCGCAGATATTTTCAGAGAGATCAATGCCGACGGTACAGTCAGGGATAATCATCCTCTGTTAAGAAGCGCACGTGCAAAAATCGCAAATCTGCACGGCAAAATCAGTAAAATATCCGCCGGATATATGAATGATAACCGTGAGATTTGGCAGTCCGCAGTTGCACCCCAGCGTGACGGCCGGGTGGTTCTTCCTCTTAAAGCGAATTTCAGGGGCAGGGTAAAGGGCATGGTGCATGAGGTCTCCTCTTCGGGAGCGACCCTTTTTATCGAACCCTTCGATCTTGTAGAACTCAACAATGAAATGACCTACGAGCAGGGGATGCTTGCACAGCTGACGTACAAAATCTACCGTGCTCTTACTGACCGGTTACGTGAAGCGGCTGCCGGGCTTAAGCAGCTTACCGAACAGGTCTCATATATTGATTCCTGGTATGCCAGGGCTTCCTACAGCATAAGGAACAACTGCATACGTCCCGAACAGATTGAAAACGGCATAATTATACGCAGCGGCCGCCATCCTCTTTTGGGCAAAAAGGCAGTGCCTATCAGTCTTTCATTTTCTGATGAAATAAAAATACTGATAATAACCGGACCAAATGCCGGGGGTAAAACCGTAACCCTTAAAACCTGCGGCCTCTTCGTTTTGATGAACCAGTTCGCCCTTGAACTTCCGGCAAAAGAGGGTACCGCTGTTTCAGTCTTCAACGGGATTTATGCAGATATCGGTGACGATCAGTCTATAGAACAGTCGTTGTCGACCTTCTCGGGACATATGAAACGAATAGGCGAAATAATATCTTCTGCCGATAAAAACTCTCTCGTATTGCTCGATGAACTTGGTTCGGGTACAGATCCGACACAGGGATCTGCAATTTCGATGGCAGTACTCGACAACCTCCTGTGTAATAATATCCCGACCATAATCACATCCCATCATGCAGCCGTTAAGAATTTCGGGTACACACACCGCGGCGCAGTCAATGCGTCAGTGTCTTTTGATTCCGAAACCCTTAAACCGACATATGAAATAATTGAGGGTGTACCGGGTGAAAGTCATGCAGTTGAGATTGCTCAGTCTATGGGACTGCCCGACAGCATAATTAAAAAAGCCGGAGAATTTCTTGAGAACGGAGATGCTACGGTATCGGAAATGATTAAGGAACTTGAAAGACGCCATTACGGAATTATTGAACGTGATAAAAAACTTGCCGTACAGGAGAAAAAACTCCTCGAAGACAGGCGTGAAATCGATCTTTTCAAACTCAAACTCAGACAGAAACAGCACGAAATAGACCAGAATGACTACAGCCGCCTCAGAAGTTTTGTCAGAGATTCAAGGCGGGAGCTTGAAAATCTTGTACGCGAACTCCGTGAAGGAGAGATTACCCGCGAAAAAACGCAGAACGTTAAAAATCATATTGCCGGGCTTGATGACAGGCTTCTGCAGGAAAAAGAGCGAATCGATTCCGATGAGTTTCTGATTTCAGAAGCAGCTTCTGTAAATAACGACCTTGATAATATTTCCGACAGCGATTCGGTACTAAAGATCGGTGATGAAGTAATTTACATCAAAAACAAAAAAACCGGGGTTCTGCTCGAGAAAAGAAAACCGGGCAAATGGCTGGTCGCCTTCGGGAACATTAAGCTGACAATCAATGAACATGAACTTTCCGTGTTGAGAAAAAAGAAAGAGAGCACCGTTTTTATTTCAAAAGGGGCCATGGGTTTCGGAGGTTCAGCTGTATTCGAACTCGATCTGAGGGGGATGAGGGCAAACGAAGCCGAGAATGAGCTCATAAAACAAATAGATGCGGCGCTTATGAGCGGACTGAATGAATTCAGCATTATCCACGGTTTGGGAGAGGGAATACTTCAGAAAACAGTGCACGATTATCTCTCTACATGCAGCGCAGTCAGAGAGTTCTCTTATTCTCATCCTGAGCACGGCGGGTTCGGTAAAACAATTGTAAGGTTATAACAAAAATGGTTTATTCACAAAAAATAAGAGAGTTCGACAAAAGTCTGAAAAAAATATTTGATCTTATTGACGATTATCTTGAAAACAATTACGGTGGTAGTTATCAGCTTCATCCTAACAGACCGGCAAGAGGAACTACCTCCAATAAAGCGAGCGACGGGCTGTTTAATGTCGGTGCCAGTTTCAGTGCGGGTTATGGTTCAGTATACGGACGCGGATACGTCGTAGATGTCGATCTTGCAACGCTTGAACATATTCCAGCTAAGGTACAGTCCGATATCGAAAATGAAGTTGCCGATCTTTTGCGGGATATCATTCCGGAAATTTTCCCGGGGCAGGACATTCATGTTAACCGGGACGGTAACGTCCTGAAAATTTACGGGGAACTTATACTAAAAGATTGAATTAATTTTGAAAACAGTCTTTTTTGCGATACGAATTATCATCGTTAAAGAAGATTATAATATATAATTTTATACATATTGCAATGTGAGGGAAGTATGGACGTTCAACTCAAAGAGCTTTTAGAAAAAATTAATAAAGACGGCGTAGAATCCGCTGAACAGAAAGCGGCTGAAATAGTATCCGATGCAGAAAAAAAAGCAGCTGATATAATTGCAAAAGCGAAAAAAGAAGCAGAAAAGATCGTTTCAGACGGTCAGGCTGAAGCAAAGAAGGCTGAGATCGGCGGCAAAGCTGCAATATCCCAGGCGGGCCGTGATCTGGTCCTGAAAACCAAAACAGAAATTGAATCCCTGTTTAAATCCATAGTCGAAAGTGAAATCAAGTCTGCGATGTCCGGAAGCACTCTGGAACAGGCGGTAACGACAGTTGTTAAAGCCTGGGCCGATAAGGGTGAATACACAGTTGAATTATCCGAAAAGGATTTTTCAGAACTTGAAAGCGGTCTTAAATCCAAACTTTCCGCAGAACTTAAGAAGGGTTATGAAATAAAACCTTTCAAGGGCGTTGAGTCAGGGTTCAGGCTTTCAGAAAAGGACGGGGCTTCCTATTTTAACTTTACAGCAGAGGCAGTAGCTTCGAACATATCAGAACTCCTGAACCCCAAACTGGCGGAAATTGTAGAATCGTCTGTCAAGGAGTAGGTTTTGGCTGAATACTATTACACGGTAGCATCGCTTCCGATGCTTACCCTTAACCAGGAACCGCCGATATCAGTTGAATACTTTCTCGATAACTGCCGTTATACGCTCAGCGAACATGATTACAAAACACTTTTAACGGCCAGCATAACACCTGAACCTGCAGCAGAATATCCGGCTCTGGTAAAATGGCAGAACTGGGAACGGACATTGCGCAATGTTCTTGCTTCCATGCGCTCTCAGAAGACAGGTATCGATGATGAAAAATATTTACGCGAGGGTGATTCCGCGACAGGCGTCTTCGACGCTGCACGGGAGGCTTCTACAGCAGCCAACCCGAAAATTGCAGAGGGCATACTCGACAGTGCACGATGGCAGTACCTTGACGAGATAGAAGGTTTACATAACTTTGACCTGACAAAACTGGTTGTTTATTATCTTAAACTGCAGATTCTTGAACGCAGAAAGAAAATGAACCTGAAAGACGGTGAAATCAGTTACAGGAAAATTTATGAAAGCATAACGGATAAAATACATCAATCTTACGATGGAGAATTATAGATGGCAGTAAGTAAAGGCAGAGTAATAGGCGTAAATGGAAACATGGTGTCCGTAGAGGTCGCCGACGTTATTTCCATGAATGAAGTAGCTTATATTTTAGTAGGCGGGAAGAGGCTCAAGGCCGAGGTTATCCGGATAAAGGGTTCCAGGGCCGAGCTTCAGGTTTTCGAAATGACTGAAGGAATCGGTATCGGCGACGAGGTCAGTTTTACGGAAGAGATGCTCTCCGTTGAGCTTGGTCCGGGCCTTCTTGGACAGGTATTCGACGGGCTTCAGAACCCGCTTCCGCAGTTAGCTGAAGAATGCGGCTTCTTCCTTGAAAGGGGAGTCTACCTCGGCGCGCTTCCGAATGATAAAAAATGGGTATTCACCCCGGTTGTACAAACAGGCGCAGCTGTTGAAAAATCAGATACCCTCGGAACTGTACCTGAAGGTATATTCACGCACAGAATTATGGTGCCGTTCAACCTTTATGATAAATACACTGTCAAAAAAATCGCACCGGCAGGTGAATACACAATCGAAGACGTTATTGCCGTGCTTGAAGACAGCAAGGGTAACAGCATCGAGGTAAAAATGAGCTTTACCTGGCCGGTAAAACGACCCATCAGCGAGTATGTCGAAAGGCTCAGACCTGTAAAACCGATGGTAACCAAGCTCAGACTTGTCGACACTTTCTTCCCCGTCGCGCTCGGCGGTACCTACTGTATTCCCGGACCCTTCGGAGCAGGAAAAACAGTACTTCAGCAGGTTACAAGCCGTAATGCCGAAGTTGATATCGTAATTATTGCCGCATGCGGAGAGCGTGCAGGCGAGGTTGTAGAAACACTTAAGGAATTTCCGGAGCTGATAGACCCCAAAACCGGTAAATCGCTGATGGAACGGACAATCATAATATGCAACACATCTTCGATGCCGGTTGCCGCGCGTGAAGCTTCCGTTTATACGGCTGTAACCCTTGCCGAGTATTACAGGCAGATGGGACTGAACTGTCTTCTGCTTGCTGACTCAACATCAAGATGGGCCCAGGCAATGCGTGAGATGTCCGGCCGTCTCGAAGAGATTCCCGGCGAAGAAGCATTTCCGGCCTACCTCGAATCTACGATAGCATCATTTTACGAGAGAGCAGGACGTGTAAGGCTGAAAGACGGCTCGGAAGGTTCGGTAACAATCGGCGGAACTGTAAGTCCTGCCGGCGGTAACTTCGAAGAACCGGTAACACAGGCTACACTTAAGGTTGTCGGCGCATTCCACGGACTTTCAAGGGAGCGTTCCGATGCGAGAAAATACCCGGCTATTCATCCGCTCGACAGCTGGAGCAAATACAAGGGTGTTCTTGACGAAGGCAGAACCGAAACTGCACGCTCGATAATCTTCCGCGGACATGAGGTTGAGCAGATGATGAAGGTTGTCGGTGAAGAAGGAACAAGCATAAACGATTACATAACCTATCTGAAGGGCGACTTTGTAGACTCGATTTATCTTCAGCAGAACTCGTTTGACCCGGTAGACAACTCTGTTTCAACAGAACGTCAGGACCATATTTTCAGCATAATGTTTAATATAATTACAGGTGAACTTGCACTTGAAAACAAGGAGACAGCCCGTTCATGGTTCTACCAGCTGAGGCAGAAATTCCTTGATTATAACGGCGCTGAATGGCGGAGCGATGCATTCAACAAGCTCGAAAAAGAAATACTAGCAATGGTCGCTGAAAAATTAACCGGAGTAGATGAAAACCTCCTGGCAGCACAGGTTGAGGAGTAAACGATGCGAAAAGTGTACAGTAAAATAGAATCGATTTCCGGTAACGTTATTACCGTTAAGGCCGACGGCATCAAATACGGCGAGCTCGCCGAGGTTTCAACATCATTCGGAAAATCGCTTGCCGATGTAATCCGTCTCGATGGCGACACAGTTTCGCTGCAGGTATATTCCGGCGGACGCGGTGTTTCTACCGGTGACGAGGTCAGGTTTCTCGGCCATCCTATGCAGGTTTCTTTTTCAGATAACCTGCTCGGCAGAATTTTTACCGGAAGCGGTGTTCCAAGGGACAACGGACCGGCACTGACTGAAAACCTTATCGAGATCGGCGGACCCTCGGTTAACCCTGCAAAGAGAATTATTCCGAGGAACATGATCAGAACCGGTATCCCGATGATCGACGTTTTCAATTCGCTTGTAGAATCACAGAAGCTTCCGATTTTCTCGGTTTCCGGTGAGCCGTACAACGAACTTCTTGCAAGAATTGCTATGCAGGCCGAGGTCGACATGATTATCCTCGGCGGTATGGGACTCAAATACGACGACTACCTCTTTTTCAAGGACACCCTCGAAGAGGGCGGTGCGCTGAGCAGGACAATTTTCTTTGTTCATACAGCATCAGACCCGATTGTAGAATGTCTTCTGGTTCCGGATATTGCTCTTGCAGTTGCGGAGAAATTCGCGCTGCAGGGTAAGAAAGTACTCGTGCTTCTTACAGATATGACTAACTTTTCCGACGCGATGAAAGAAATCGCGATTACCCAGGAACAGGTACCGTCAAACCGCGGATACCCGGGAGACCTCTACAGCCAGCTTGCTTCGAGATACGAAAAGGCTGTCGACTTTGAAGGTGCAGGTTCCATAACAATCCTTGGCGTAACAACAATGCCTGGTGACGACGTTACCCATCCGGTTCCGGACAACACCGGATATATTACCGAAGGCCAGTATTACCTTAAAAACGGACGTATCGAGCCCTTCGGTTCGCTGTCCAGGCTTAAACAGCAGGTTAACGGCGATACCCGTGAAGACCACCGGGCGCTGATGGACGGAATGATTAAGCTTTATGCGGCTTATCTTGAATCAATGGAGAAAAAATCCATGGGTTTCCGTATGTCCGACTGGGACACCAAGCTTCTTAAATACGGTGTTGTCTTTGAAAAAGAGATGATGGATCTTACAGTTAATATTCCGCTCGAGGGGGCTCTCGACAGGGGATGGGAAATCCTCTCGGACTGCTTCACACCGGAAGAGACAGGTCTGAAAACGGATTTGATCAGGAAATTCTGGCCGTCAAACTAATAACGGAAGGCACTTATGGCGAAAGTAAAGCTTACAAAAAATGAGCTGAAAAAACAGAAAGACTCACTGAAACGCTTTACCCGGTATCTTCCGACACTGCAGCTGAAAAAACAGCAGCTTCAGATGGTGATCAGACAGGTTGAGAGTCAGATTGAAGAAAAACGCAGTGAGATTGCCAGGTACGAAGACAGTCTTTCGGACTGGATCAGCGTATTCGGCGAAGATGCGGGAATTGAAGATATTATACGGATCAAGGAGATTGAAAAAGACAGGGGAAATATCGCAGGTGTCGATATTCCTGTTTTCAGAAAACTCGAATTTGAACCGATCGATTATGATTTGTTTCTGAAGCCCCTGTGGGTAGACCGCGGTATTGTAACAATGAAAGAGCTTGCAGCTCTTAATGCCGAGATCGAAGTCCTTCAGGAGCAGAAAAAGCTTCTTGATGATGAGCTCAGGACAACAACTCAGAGGGTAAACCTTTTTGAGAAGGTCAAAATCCCTGAGACCAAAGAAATCATCAGGAAGATCGGAATTTACCTTGGAGACCAGCAGACCGCTGCTGTTGTAAGGGGTAAGATGGCCAAGGGAAAAGTGGTAAAGGTATCATAATATGGCTATAGTAAAAATGAAGAAGGTTTCCCTTGTGCTCTTTGACAAGTACAGGGCTGAATCTCTGACTAAACTCAGAGATATCGGGGTCGTCCATCTTGAGAACCTTGAAGGTGCAGGCGACGAATATGAGAAGATCTATTACCGGCTCGAACTTTTAAATGATTCCCTGATTCATATTTCTTCGGTAAAAACGGAACCTCAGGATGAATACTGCGGTATTGAGGATGCCCTCCAGAAAGCCGAAGCAGTACTGAAAGACGTTGATGAACTTAAAAGCATATCGGATAAAAAAACTGCGCTGCTGAAGGAGCTTGAAAGGATTCAGCCACTCGGAGATTTCGATCCGGCTGAAGTTGCAAAACTCACAGCCGGCGGGGTAGAAACATCGATCTTCGATATAAACAGGGTCGATGAAAAAATATTTTCTGATACCGATGCATTCAGAGTCGGCGAAACAAAGAGCAGGGTCTTCTATGCCGTGTTCGGCGAACTTCCAGAGGCTTTAAGCGGGTTTGACAAAATGACGCTGCCTGAAAAAAGTATTTCAGATTTAAGCAGCGAACTTGCAGAGCTTGATAAAAAGGCTGAAACGCTTCTTGGTGATCTTCAGGCTAAAAGTTCATACAGGAAACTGCTTTTAAAGGCAGTTCACGAAACAGAAAGTGAACTCAGGTTTGAAGAAGTCAGGTCCGGAATCGGAGTGGATCAGAAACTCTCTTATCTTAGGGGCTTCTGCCCTGAACCTGCCGTTGACAATCTGAAGTCTGCAGCCGCAGAAAATGGCTGGGGGCTGATGCTTGAGGACCCGGCCGAAGAAGATGAGGTCCCAACACAGCTGAAACTGGGCAAATTCGCCTCGCTTCTTACCCCGATTACAGATTTCCTCGGAATTCTGCCTGGTTACAGGGAATACGACATCAGCTTCTTTTTTCTGTGCTTTTTCTCGGTGTTTACAGCCATGCTGATCGGCGACGGCGGATACGGAATGCTTTTTCTCGTTATTACAATAGCCGGCATGATAGGTTTCGGCGCAAAAACCGGAAAAATACCGAAAATATTCTTTCTGCTTTTACTGCTGAGCGTAAGTACGATTATCTACGGAGCTGTATCGGGCACATGGTTTGCAAGCAAATCGATAATGAGCATTCCATTCTTCGATAATCTAAAACTTGACGCGTTCAAGGTTGATGAAAGCGCGCAGATCGCCCTTGTTATGGGAATCAGCTTCTTCCTCGGAATTGTTCAGCTGCTGATAGGTGTTGTTCAGAATTTCAGAAAGAATTTCCCGGCACTCAGCAGTTTTGCGCAGATCGGCTGGTTTGCCGTTCTTGTAGCTATCTATTACCTGGTACTGACGCTTGTCGTAAAAAGGGCAGGACTTGAAACATATCCGAAGCAGATGCTTTATATTCTTCTCGGCGGTGTAGCTGTAATTTTTGTATTCGGGAGCCAGGAACAGGGAAAGAGTTTTATTAAGGGCATAATCAGTTCTTTCGCGAACTTCCTTAACCTGTTTTTGAATGTAGTCGGTACCTTTTCCGATATCATGTCCTATGTAAGACTGTTTGCGGTTGGACTTGCTTCAGTAAAGATTGCAGAAACATTCAACCAGCTCGGGGCCCAGATGTCGCACGGACCGATAATTATTTTCGGAATAATTATTGTTCTGCTTGGACATACAATAAATATCGTGCTTGGTCTTATGGCTATTCTTGTACACGCCGTCAGACTGAATATATTGGAATATTCCGGCAAGGTCGGAGTAGAATGGTCAGGGTTTAAATACGAACCTTTTGAAAATAAATAAGGAGGCATGATAAAACGGCTTTCGTGCCGTTATATCATTTGGAAGTTTTGAAAGCTTTGTTTTTCAGAACTTCACTCGGAACAACCGCCTTCCATGGCGGAATCTTTTATAGGAGAAAATAATATGGATTTTGGTATTATCGGACAGGCCGGAGCTTTAGGTCTTGCTGCTGTCGGTTCAGCACTTGGATGCGGTACAGCCGCACAGGCAGCTGTAGGTTCATGGAAGAAGGCTCTTGTTGCAAATAAAGCACCCAGCATGCTGCTCGCTGCATTCGTCGGTTTTCCTTTATCTCAGACACTTTACGGATTTCTTGTCATGCTGGTTGTAGTTCCTGCTAAAACAGGCGATATGAAACAGCTTGCCACCGGACTTTTCGGCGGTCTTGCAATCGGTATGTCAGCCTGGTTTCAGGGAAAGGCCGCTGCTGCTGCTTGTGACGCACAGACAGAAACCGGAAAAGGTACCGCGCAGTATGTTCTTGCTCTTGGTATTGTTGAATCAATAGCAATTCTTGTACTCGCATTCCTGTTCCTGATATAGGAAATTCGGGAGTATTCATACGTTTACTCCTGCTTGATGATGATCAGAAGAAAAACCAGGGAAGTTCGTGCCGGTGGAACATTCATCGGCGCGGAACATCCTCTTACAGTTCAAACCATGTGGAAGAAAAGTCTGCATGGTTTTTCTGAATTTGATTTAAAAGAAATTTCGGCTCTCAGGTTATACGGATGTGATTTTCTTAGATTTTCAGTTCCCGATCTTACAAGCGCCGAAATTTTGTCGAACGTTCGTGCAAAAGCCGATATGCCTATTGTTGCGGATATTCATTTTGATTACCGTATTGCATTAAAGTGTATTGAATACGGTATCGACAAGATTCGAATCAACCCGGGAAATATAGGTGCAGACTGGAAGGTTAAGGAAGTGCTCAAGGCTGCCGCCGGCCGCGGAATACCTATAAGAATAGGCATTAATTCAGGCTCGCTTCCGCGTCAGCTGTCAGCGCTGACTGATAAATCCGAGGCAATGATCAAAGCTGCCGAAGAAGAAATCGATATTCTCGAAAAAAATAATTTCAGCAATGCCGTATTTTCACTCAAATCATCTGATGTTCAGGCGACAATACGCGCAAACAGACTTTTCTCTAAACAGTATGATTACCCGCTGCATTTAGGGATAACTGAAGCCGGTCCGCTTACCGCGGGACTTGTAAAAACATCAATTGCACTTTCGGAACTTCTTGGTGACGGCATAGGCGATACAATAAGGGTTTCTTTGACCGACAGTCCTGCCAATGAAGTTATCGCCGGCCGCGAAATACTTAAAGCATGCGGATTATACGATCGCGGAGTTAATATAATTTCATGTCCAAGGTGCGGCAGATCCACCTTCGATACCCACAGTTTCATCAACTCGGTCTATGATGAACTATACCGGATTAAAGAACCCCTGAAGGTTGCTGTAATGGGTTGTGTCGTAAACGGTCCCGGTGAAGCAGCCGACGCTGACATTGGTATTACCGGAGCCGGAAATAAAGTCGTTATCTTTAAACATGGTAAGCTTTTCGCGAAAGTTGACGAAAATAAAGGCAGGGAGTTGTTTCTTAAAATTATTGATGAAATGATTTCAAATAAACCGGAGTGATATTCGAGTTGAAGAAGGCGCTTTTAGTTTTTCTTATAATCTTTATCCCGTTTACCGCTGCTTTTTCACAGAGCAGTACCGACAAGGCTCTGATTGAGCTTCTGGAAAAATCATACCAGTCCGACGAGCCGACATGGCTTTTGATGGAACGCGGAAAGCAGGCCTTTGAAATCGGCGAGTTCGGTCTTGCTTCTCGTATTTTCAGGGAAGTAATCACCCGGGAAAATAATTACCCCGACGCTGAGATCTGGCTTGGGTATATTTTTGAACAGGAAGGCGAGTACGGACTTGCCGAAAAACAGTACCTTGCTGCATTGGACAGAAAATCATCCCTGTATATTCCCGATGATGAGTTTACTATCCTTTATAAACTTTCAGATATCTATAAAAAGACAAATCAGTACGGCAAATATGAAAGCACTCTGCTTGAGATACTCAATAATGACCAGTCTGAAGCGGGTAACATTGAAATTCAGTATGCCGTTCTTGATGTACTTAAAGACAAGGGTATAGACAAAATGTTCGAACTCTACAGGTTCGAAAACGATAAATACAACAGGGCAAGAACCGGAATCGGTATTTTTTATTATCAGACCGGCCGTTATACCGAAGCCCAGCTTAATCTTTTAATACCCGTTATATCACTTGCAGCTGCCGGCTTTGATTTTATTTACAATAAAACGGCTATTTATGAATATACAGATTTTGAAAGCCATATTAGTGAAATGCTCCGCTATCCCGAACTTGCTGATTTTCTGCAGAAAAACGATTTTTTCAGTTCCCTTTATTACCTTGCTGCTTCGCTGTATGCAGGAGGAAACAAAAACGATGCTGAAAAGATCTGGCGGATAGTCAGTAAATTCGATGCAGAAGGCAGTACCTGGAAGATTAGAGCCTCAAGACAGCTGCGTTCTCCCTTTATCGAACCCATTATTACCCATCGGTCTTGAACAGCGCAGAAATTTATCGTAATTTCTGATAAGCATGGATAAAATAATAATAAAAGGCGCACGCGAACATAATCTGAAAAATATTGATTTGGAACTTCCCAGAGACAAGCTGATAGTTATATCGGGTCTCAGCGGAAGCGGTAAATCATCACTCGCATTCGATACAATTTTTGCTGAAGGTCAGCGCAGGTATGTAGAATCTCTTTCTTCATACGCGCGTCAATTCCTCGGCAGGCTGGATAAACCCGATCTTGATTACATCGAGGGGCTTTCACCGGCGATTTCTATTGAACAGAAGACAACCCACCGAAACCCGCGTTCTACGGTCGGTACCGTAACCGAAATATACGATTACCTCAGGCTTCTCTATGCCAGAATCGGCAAGCCTCATTGCCCTCAATGCGGAAAGGAAATCAGGGAACAATCTGTAGACCAGATAATTGATACAATAATGACCTACCCGGAGTCCTCTAAGATTATGCTCCTTGCGCCGATAGTCCGCGGGAAAAAGGGCGAGCATCAGAAGATTATAGATGACGCAAAAAAAGCCGGGTTCGCAAGGGTTAGAATCGACGGTCTGACTGTAAATCTTGAAGATGAAGTCCATCTTGAAAAAAACAAGAAGCATACAATAGAAATAATTGTCGACCGCATAAAAATCGTTCAGGGAATCAGAAAAAGGCTCGCAGAGTCCGTTGAGACCTGCCTCGATATCGCTGACGGACAGATAATCGTAATTCACAAGACTGACGACGGCGAGCACTCGGAATATTTTTCCAGAAAAAATTCCTGTGCAGACTGCGGAATAAGCATTCCTGAATTGCAGCCGAGGTTATTTTCATTCAATAACCCTGAAGGGGCCTGCCCGGTATGCTCAGGTATCGGTATGACGCTTGAATTTGACAGGGAGCTTGTGATCCCGGATTACAGCCTTTCATTCAATCAGGGCGCTGTTAAAACGCACAACCCTGAAGCAAACTGGCATCGCAGCTGGTTTGAAGCATTGTCTGAACATTTTAAATTCAGTCTTGATACCCCGTTTGATGAGCTTCCTGCTGAAATACTTGATATAATACTTTACGGCACGAATGAAAAAATTGATGTGAAGTATGTAAACAAGAAGAATACCGGAAAATTCGAGTACAGCAGTGAATTCAACGGAATTCTTGCCGAGCTTAAAAGGCGCTATCTTGAATCTTCGAGCAACTATATAAAAGAGTGGCTCGAAGGTTTTATGAGCCAGAATGAGTGCAGCGCCTGCGGAGGCAAGCGGTTGAGACCCGAAAGCCTCGGCGTAAAGATCAACAATAAAAATATTCACGAAACGACACTTATGTCTGTTGCCGACTCATATGATTTTTTCAAAGATCTTAACCTTACCGAAACGGAAGAAAAAATATCTTCCCAGATTCTTAAAGAGATAAATGCCAGACTCCAGTTTATGAAAAGCGTTGGTCTGGATTACCTCGATCTTGAGCGTAAAGCTTCTACTCTGTCGGGCGGAGAAGCCCAGAGGATCCGGCTTGCGACACAGATCGGTTCGTCCCTTGTCGGCGTACTGTATATTCTTGACGAACCTACGATCGGGCTGCATCAGCGAGACAACCAGCGGTTGATCGAAACGCTTGAGCATCTGCGTGATATCGGTAATACACTCATTGTTGTGGAACACGACGAGCAGACGCTCCGTACTGCCGACTATATTGTTGACCTGGGGCCCGGTGCGGGTGTTCACGGCGGCAGAATTACTGCCCAGGGAACCTACGATGAAATAATCAAAAACAAAAAAAGCCTTACAGGCCAGTACCTGTCGGGAGCAATAAAAATTGATATTCCTGAAAAAAGACGCGAGGGCAACGGAAACAGTATTTTCATAAAAGGCGCTTCTGAACATAACCTGAAAGGCGTCGATGCGGAATTCCCGCTTGGAAAATTCATAGTAATTACCGGTGTTTCTGGCTCTGGTAAATCAACACTTATGGGCGATATTCTTTATCCCGCATTAAGCAACGCTGTGAACAGGACCAGGAAGGCCGTCGGTGCATTCAGTTCCATTGAAGGCGCAGAAAACATCGACAAGATTATCAATATCGACCAAAGCCCGATCGGCAGAACACCAAGGTCAAACCCGGCTACATACGTGGGGCTGTTCACTCCTGTCAGGGAGCTTTTTGCCAATCTGCCGGAATCGAAAGCCAGAGGATACAAGGCCGGTCGTTTTTCATTCAATGTCAAGGGTGGAAGATGCGAACACTGCCAGGGCGACGGAACGCGGAAAATAGAAATGCACTTTCTTTCAGACGTATATGTTACATGCGATGTCTGCGGCGGCAAGCGTTTTAACAGGGAA
>QKCC01000243.1 GCA_003245835.1 Spirochaetales bacterium
TCATGTCAATCCCGGATGCGGCCCTGATATATTCAGGGTAAACATCGTGTGCCGTCATGAACTCATGAAAGCGGCAGCTGATAAGCGTGAATATAGCGTTTACGACATCCTGACCTTTCTTTACCATCTGCGCCTTGTTTTCATATGAGAGCATATCGACCTGGCCTGTTATCTCGGCGCCTATTGGAGCCCTCTTGTGACAGGCCCCGCGGTTTGAAGTAGCGAAAGCCAGACCTGTTCCGACCATTCGTCTCGGCATCCATGCTGCAAAACCGGAGTTTTTAACCTGCATGGCAAAATCCTTTGAACCGCCCCCTATCTGCTCGGCAGCAAGACCCGGCCCTTCGGCAAGAATATCGCCGATTCCCTCACGTTCGCCTATTTTTTTAAGCAGACCGAGAATTGATGCCGCGTCGCCGAATTCAAGGCTCAGCTCGTCATCCTTCAGCAGACCCTTTTCGGCACACTCAAACGCGAATGAAATCGTCACGCCGACTGTCAGCGAATCAACACCGTAGATCTCCGTGAGCCGGTTTGCTTCGGCCAGAACTTCGGGACTTCCGTTGCAGAGCTGCGAACCGAGTGAATACATAGTTTCGTATTCGGGGCCGCGCGCCCAGCTTTTTCCGCCGTCAAAGGTACTGAACTTATGGACCCTTCCGCAGTGCACAGGGCAGCCGTGGCATGAAACCCAGCGGGTATAAAAATCCTTTTCGTAGGTCTGTCCCGATATTGCTTCGGAATGCTCGAAGCTTCCGAAGCGGGAGTTCCTTGTTGCAAGGGCACCCCGCGACTGAATAAGCCCCATTCCGGCGCCTGTTCCGAATTTCGAAAACATTGAAACAAGGTTGAATTCCTGGCCGCAGGCATCGCCGATGACGGCCATATCATCTTTTACAATCCGTTTAAAACCATCCGGGTCGGCAAGTCCTGCTCCAATTGTTCCGCGGAAAGCTACTGCCTTTATTTTTTTGGATCCGAAAACAGCCCCCGCTCCGCCGCGCCCGTAGGTACGGGTTTCAGAGAAGACGGCAGCCATTCTGACGAGCTTTTCGCCGGCGCGTCCTATCGACATCGTGCGGTAATCGTTTCCGTATTTTTCCTTTATCCAGTTCTCGGTCTCTTCAGTCCCCATGCCCATTACGGGTTCTGCGGACTCGAAACTGACCCTGTCGTTATCAATGATCAGGATCTGCCAGTCGCTGAAAGCGCCCTCAAAAATAACGCCGTCGATACCGCAGTATTTAATCTCCGAACCGATAAAACCGCCGGCATAGCAGTTCAGTATCGTACTGGACAGCGGCGACTTGGTCACAATACATGACTGGGCGTGCAGCGGTGCAGTAGTACCGGTCAGCGGACCCACTGTAAGAACTACCTTGTTCGAAGGTGAAAGCGGATCGGACGCTGGGTCAACCTCATCATTCAGAATCTTTGTTCCGTATCCCATTCCGCCTACCCAGGCCTTCAGATCTTCAGGAACATTCCATATACTGCTTTTTTTGGCGCTGCAGTCGATTCTTATTATTCTGTCGTACATGCTTCCGGACATCAGTTTGCCTCCCCGTAAACAATGGCGGCTGTAACACATTCCGGAACACAAACCGGACTGCCGCCGCAGAGGTCGCATTTGAATGCGATTCTGTTCGAATCATCCATCCTGATGGCGCTGTACGGACATACCTTTACGCACTTCCTGCAGCCTTTGCAGGCTTCTTCTATTATAAGAACCCTGCCTTCAACAATTTTTATTGCATCAAAGGGACATGATTCGATGCAGGGCTGGCCGTCGCAGTCCTCAAACCGGCAGACGTTAATATCCGGCATCTCGGGCCATTTTCTGTTTATTGAAATTCTGGAAAAAAGCGGATTGATTCTTCCTGTTTTTTCCAGGGAACATGCCGCAGCACATCGCCCGCATTCAGTACATTTAGTCTCGTCTATCTTCAGGTTCATGCGTCCTCCCCGATTATTCCGTTTTTCCGCAGCAGGCCGGAAGCAATTTCTGCATCCGATCCCGCAAGCATTACAACCGGTCCGGTACATCCCATTCCGGCCTCACAGTAGATTCCGCTGTTTTTCAGCAGGCTGACCGCTTCATCGAGCATCAGAACATCGATGCCATCAATCTCGGTATCGACAGGCCTGGGGGCCGGTCCACCGGCGTCCTTTACCGGTGCATCCGCAGACGGTTCCGGCTGAACTGCCGCTCCGCCTGTACTGCAATTTTTCCTGTAAACAGCTTCAACCCCGGCTTTTTCGGCTGCTGCAAGCTCATCACTGTAGATCTGCTTTAGATTTCCTGAAATCATTCCGGCTGAATAGAGGATTGCCGCGGCAACTGCCGGAGCTCCCGACGCCCGTGAGATGATGCTTACAGGCAGCGCCTCTGCGCCGAGCCCTGGGCCGTAACCGGCGCCGCTTGTCTCCAGTGCTCCGCCGGTGCTGTAGCTCGCAAGGATTTTTATAAATGCGTTGCCGCTCAATGTGTCGCACACAATAACATCAGCCGTTCCGGCGAGTATGTCGTTTCCGCGAAGAAGCTCGTCTCCGCGGCTTGATTTTACAAGGTTTATTCCGTACCCGGCGGCTTTAAGCTGTTTCAGGCCGATTAGCGTACCACGTGCTCCGTCGACATTAAGAATACCTACTGAAGGATTCTTTATCCCCCGGGCTTTAGCCGCGGCAATTCCGGCCAGTGCGTTTTTGATTAAAGCATTCACCCTGTTTGTGTCTGAAACACCCGTGGTCGAGGCAATGAACAGTTCGCCGCCGCTGCCGGGCGCTTTTGTAAGCCCTACTGTAGCCGTTCCGATCGGGAACGGGTAGTGAAAGGTCACGGCCGCGTCCACTTCGCCGTCTTCAAGAGCCTTCTCCATCATGCGGTGTGCTTCGCGTGGATCGGAATTTTCCGTTCCAAACGCAACAACCTTTAGACCGGGCAGTGATTCTTCGGCAGCCGAAGCGCCTTTGAGCAGCTCATCGGCACCCGATTCCGATCCCGGAATTGTAAGGCCGATTCGAAGTTCACCGGGCTTCTTTCCGGGTAAAACTGCTTCCGGCCGTTCTGCAGCAGGTTCGGACTTAAAGGTTTTCGGCCGCGGATTCTCCAGAAGGATCGATACACCGTCGAACAAACCGGTCATCCGCCCCAGGAAGAGGCTGCCCTTTCCGATTATCATCGAGTTGCGTATCTTCCCTGATTTCATCCAGTCAGCAATCCAACCGACAGCCGGGATTCCGGACGGGATGTGCCCCTGGGTCGGGGCCCATCCCGCGGAACCATGGGCCTCGATAAAAGTGTTGATATCTGCACGTTCAATCTGGTTCTTCATTACGGCCATCGCCGCGATCATTTTAAGGTTAGCAAGCGTAACATTCCCCGCGCCGCCGGCTTCAGTAATCTCCGGATTATGCAGCTCGGGAGCATAATAGTCTATTTCGTCAAATTTCATCCCCGCCTTCTCAAGCGGATCAGCAACGAGGTTTTGAATTACATTCTGAGGTGATGAGCCGGAACCTATCCGGTGAACACCAATTATATCATTGCGGATTATTATACCGTCTTCAGCCTTTCCATCGGCCGGTTCCGGGGCTTCAATCAGCATTGCATACGCACCGAGGCAGTCCTCAAGCATCGGAAACCCCTTTTCAATATGCTTTTTGGAATTCATCGCAAGCTTAGCCGTGGCCCCGCCTGCGGCAACAATTACCTTTTTAAAGGTTCCGGCCTTAACCAGTGAGGCTGCCTGAAGAATTCCGTGAATAGGGCCGGCGCAGAAGGAACGGGTATCGCTGCCGGTCGCATTGACCAGTCCTGCAAGCTCGCCAACCGCTTTGGCAAAATTACCGCCGCCGCGCTGGTTCGCGTCCCCGCAGGCCTCTTCAGAGGTTTCTATAATGTAATCAATTTCGGCAGGGTCCGTAGAGCTCAGCTCAAGCAGCTTCAGTACCGAATAGACGGCACCGGCCTTTGATGACAGGTTTTCAAAAATAACATGTGCACACAGGCTGACATCATCCGGATGCGCAGCTTTTACACAACCGGCCAGCCTGCCGTTAAAATAAAGCGGAAGCGCGTGTTCAGCCAGCGCATCCTCAATCCGGTCAGTCGAAATTTCCTGGTCAAATTTGGACAGATCGAATTCCTTCAGAACCGGGAGTTTCTGAAGAGCAGCCTTAGCATCGGCAGCAAAACCGCTTTCAAGTATGACAAGGTCAAAGGAATCGGAAAGCTTCAGGAGGCCAAGCACGGCTTTTTCTTCTATAATATCGCCGAAGCGTCCGGACGAACCCCCATCTGCCCGTCCGCCCTTATGTGCTGCAGAACCTTCGCCGGACCACGGTCTTTCCGGAAGCTCAAGCGGATCAAGGTTTCCGATAAAAGCCTGGTTAGGCGGATAGGCGGCGGCCTCTTCAAAGCTCCGCATGGAATTTGCAAGTTTCTCAAGATATTCGGATTCCGGCCTGGCAGCCCGTTCCGCCTCGGGAGTACTCCCGTGACGGAAACTCAGCTCAGGACAGTGCAGAAGGTTATATGAGCTTGCCGTAATCCTTGCGTAACCGCCGCTCATAGCAGCTCCTCAATCTTTTTTTTCAGCTGCGGAGGTGAAAAATTCACCACGAGCTCACCAACCTTCTCGCCGCCTTTGAAGAAAAGAACGGTAGGAAGACTCATAACCTGCTCGCGCATGGCAAGCCGGCGGTTTCCCTGAATGTTGACTTCCGCAAATACGGCGCGGCCGTCAAATTCCTGCTCATACTTTTCAAAGAAGGGTTTGAGGGCCATACAGGGGGCACATGTTGTGCCCCAGAAATCAATTACGAGCAGTTTGTCGGTTGATTTGACAATCTCATCATAACTGGTTTTGTCTAATTCGATCATGAACAATCCTTTCTGACTGCCGACACCTCTTCAATTATCGCATCGACATCAAGCACCATTTCCATCATCCCTATGTTTTCTTCGTAAACTGACGGTTCAATCTCGGCCTTAATTTCAGGCTCGACTATATGATATGCAGGAAGTCCCAACTGGACTCCCGTCAATGGACCGGCAAAAGCCGGGTCTCCGACCATTACGGTTTCAACCGCAAGACCGCTTGCCTCCGGGTCTGCTCCTCCGATAAGGACGAACAGGTTCTCTGTTCCGTGTTTATCGGCAAGCTCTTTCACCCGCTTTTGGTTCTCCAGATCCATTGCACCGGCAGAAGTTCAGACAAAACATTCGGTAACGGAAAAAATCACTTCCAACTCTTTCCCTAAAAGACAATTTTCTATTGCGCCGCTTGGTATACCGTCGCGATCGCCAAGAATAATTACCTTCTTGCCTTCAAGCATCCGAATCACCTCCGAAATTATTTATCCGGCCGAACAGGCATGACATACCCGCTGTT
>QKCC01000128.1 GCA_003245835.1 Spirochaetales bacterium
GGAGCGAACAGGGTACAGCAGTCCTCGTACGGAAGAATGGACGTCCTGAATGTTCCGATATTTTCGGCAATCCGGATTATTTCTTCCTTGTCCATGCCGATCAGCGGACGGAAGATCGGAAGGTCGGTAGCGCTTCCGGTGAACCTTATGCTCTGCGGAGTCTGGCTTGCAACCTGCGAAAGGGCTTCGCCCGTTACCAGTGCAAGGCCTTCATTCTGTTTGCAGATCCTGTCCGCTATTTTAACCATCGCGTGACGCATAAGCAGTGTGGTTGCCTTATCGAACCCTTTTTCCTTTATTTTCAGCTGAACATCGGTGAAAGGCACAATATGCAGGGTCATTCCGCATGTGTATTTCGCAAGAATCCCTGCAAGATCGACTACCTTCTGCCTTGCTTCGTCCGAAGTATAGGGATAGGTATGAAAATAGATCGCGTCCTGCTTGAGTCCCCTCTTACCCATCAGCCAGCCTGCAACGGGCGAGTCGATTCCGCCTGAAAGCAGAAGCAGTCCCTTTCCGGCACAGCCTACAGGCAGTCCGCCGGGGCCTTTTTCAACCCTTCCGTAAATGTAGGCGGTATCCCTGATTTCGACATTTATTGTCCAGTCGGGGTTTTTCACATCTACAACCGTGCCTTCAAAATTATCAAGAACCGCGTCGCCGGCAGCGCATGATATATCGTAGGAGCGCATCTTAAAACCCTTGTCGGTCCGTCTTGTCTGGATTTTGAACCTGAAACCTTCACCCTGTTCAATATTACTGCGGGCTATTTTGAGTACTTCGGCAATTATCGTGTCGATGTTTTTTTCTACGCGCGATACCTGCGAATAGCCGGTGACGCCGAAGGTTTCAGACAGCACTTTTTCGACCTGTTCGCTGCTTTCCTCGGGGGCTTCAATAAAAAAACGCCCCCTGCCGCCGGAAACGATGCATTTGACGTTTCTAAGGCTTAACTTTATGTTTTTTTTCAGGCGTTTTTCAAAAAAATTCCGGTTTCCGCCCTTTAATGCTATTTCTCCGATTTTAATCAGGTAAAGTCTGTTCAAAAAAAGCTCCCTGTCCGCTAATGCCTAAGGCTTTTTCTCAGTATAGCGGATTCGTGTTTAAATGTGTTGCAGAATTGAAGAATTTCTTCCTCGGTAGTCGCTGCTCCGGTCGATATTCGGACTGTCGAGAAGGCTTTATTCGGGTTAATGCCCATAGCGGTCATCACCCTTGACTTCTTCTTTTTGCCCGTGGCGCATGCCGAACCGGTAGCGATATCGAAGCCCCTGTCGCTCATCACCCTTACGAGGACTTCTCCGGGAACGGGGACTATATTAACGGAAAGTATATAGGGTGAGTACCTTTCTGTATCGAGCAGGACCGAGGTGTCTGCAGGGTTGAAGCCCGCACCTTCGATTTCCGAAATATTTTCAACAAGGATTTTTTTCAGCCTCAAAGCTTTCGCAGCATTTTCATCCAGACCGGCAGCCGCTTTCACGGCTGCTTCCGCGGTCCCTACGATTCCGAATGTGTTTTCGGTGCCGTTTCTGATACCGCCCTCCTGGCCGCCCCCCGCGTAAATGGGTTCGATTTCACGATTGAGGTACAGAATCCCGGTACCGCGGGGCCCCTGGAACTTGTGGCTGCTGACTGCAGCGGAATTTACAGGCATGCTGCCGAGCGAAAGCGGCATTTTACCTGCTGCCTGCACCGCGTCTGCATGAAAATGACATGTGCGGCGGCCGTCTGCCTTGATTCTTTCGCCTACCTGACGGACCGGCTGAATAGAGCCCGTTTCATTGTTTACCATTATCAATGACGCAAGCCGGGTCTGGTCATCGATACATTCACAGAATTTATCGGCCGATACTATACCGTCCGGTTCGGGATTGACGATCCTGATTTCCCAGCCGAATTTCTCGAGCATTACGGCTGATTCGTAGACTGCTGCATGTTCAATGCCCGAAATTACAATATTGCCTGTCCTTTTCCTGTTCAGAAGCGAGAAAAAAATGATGTTGTTGGAATCGGTTCCGCCGGATGTAAAGAAAATTTGGGACGGTTTTGTTCCGAATGTGCCTGCTATCGAGGTCCTGCATTCTTCCATCAGTTTAGCTGCATCCTTGCCGGCCCTGTGGGGAGAGGAGGGGTTGGCGAACACCGAAAAGGACCGTTCGGAGGCTGTTCTGATTATATTTTCATCGGGCATTGCTGTCGCCGCCCAGTCGAGGTAAATTCGGTTCATGACACCGAGATAATATTAGCGATAGCCGATTTTTTCAAGTGGCGTAAAAATGTCCACAACGCTGTTAAGATGGGTAGGGAGATTAATTATGGCTGTATCTGTTATGAATTACACTTGAAGGCAGCTATGGCGACGAAAAAAATCGTCTTTTTTTTCGTTGATATCGATGGTTGTAAGTGTGATATATGCTGCAGCTGTAATTAATTTGCTTAAGCAAAAATAATATATAGTAATACTTGATGAATCGCGGAAAACAAGTTATTCTTATGAATCTATGGAAAATAAATGCTGCCCTGATGAAGAAATTAAAACCCTTGCGGAAAGACTGAAAGTCTGCGGTCACCCGGTTCGTTTAAAGATTCTCTGCCTTATAGAAAAGCAGGATTCCTGTGTTACAGATTTATGGCAATGTCTTGACCAGTCCCAGCCTGTGATTTCACAGCACCTGGCTGTCCTTAAAGACAAGGATATTGTCGAATCCGACGTCCAGGGAAACCGGAGGATTTACTCCATTTCGGATCCGTTTATCAAGCAGATGGTCCAGTCGTTCACATTTCTGCCGAGCGTTGCGGCTGATTCTAAATAAACACCCGATATTAAACCCGCAAACGAAAAGGGGGATGTCCTGACTGACCGGGGTATCCCCTTTATAAATTTACAGTCTCCGAAGATTCATTTTCTCCGCCGGTATTTAAACTACAGTTAAGCTTGCTCCTTTAAAGTCTGGAAATGAAAATTACCTGCAGTAACTTTAAGGAGAGAAAATGAAAAAGCAAAGAATTCTGATTTTATTGATCATCACAATGATTGCACTGGCGGCGTTCAGCGGCTGTTCGATGCTTCTGTCTGAACCCAACCCGAGTATCACGGTTTTCGAGAGCAGTGATTATGATTTTTCCGCTTCAAAGGGCGGCACTGTAACGCTGACCATTGGAGGCACGACGATTGACGGCATGCCGGGGCTTATTACCAATTATACCGGTACACTAAAGCTGTTCTATTCTGCCGGCTACGGTTCCGACTATGCAATGCAGATCGGCAGCACAATTGAATTCGACGGAGTTTTTTCTGAGGAGATACCATTGACTTTGGCATCAGTCGGTGAATATGAGCTGACGGCTGAGGTTTCAGACACCTATGATAATGTAGTAACAAAGGAGCTGACTGTAAGGTTTTACCCTTCGATCCTTGACGGTGTTGATGTAATCACCGCTATTGACGACAGCAGCGCCCCGAACAGAATTGAAGAGTCCAGATCTTCTACGGCTACTGAATGGTTTTCGATGGTTATGAATGATACTGATGCCGATGTCCGTGAGTGCTTTCACTGGGGAGACTCCGGTGACGAGGGCTCATCCACCAGCTACACTGCTGATGTATTCGTTACTATCTATGACCATGCCGGGAACCTGATTGCTGGTCCGCGAGATAACGGCTGGTGGGCTTCAAGCGCTTACGCATCAGACATTGATACCGTAGACGACGGAATAGAGATGTTCTGCAACACTGATTATGTTGTCGGGGAAACACTCTTTGTTAAGGTAACAGGTAGTACAGGAACATACGGTTTCTATACCTATTGCCCAGGGTACTGATAGAACGTAAAATAATTGCGGGGTATCCGGCGGGTAAAATCTCTGCCTGCCGGGTACCCTTTTTTATGTTTTTCGATTAAGGACCCGCCGCGTTAGGGATGGGAAGGGCGCCGCAGGCGGTAAAAACGGCGAAAGCCCGACGGGCTTTTTGCTGTTTTTACGGAACTCCTGGACAGCCCGGCCCGGACCGCAGGGGCCGGGCAACGCCCTGAACTATGCGCGGCTGCAGATTAAATGGTGTTTCAGTTATAAAGACGGATCGGTTTTTCTTCGTAGGCTGTCAGCCCTCCTGAAGGCGTATCGAGCAGCTTTCCTTCCTGTGAGAGGCTTGTCATGAGTTCGTTTCCGGGTATCAAGTATGCACAGCTTTCCGGCGTATTCTTTTCTGAACGCCGGCACGTCGTTGCAGCCGGGCTGCACCCCTGCCTGAATTATCTTCTAAAACAGACCGCTGTCTACAGCAGCAGCAATGGTGTCAAAAACGAGGTTGATCAGGGTTATGATAACTGTTGCCCAGCCCGTCACGATGAAGATGTTGTTGAATACATCATTCGACGACTGCAGCAGGTTTTTATTGACATAGATAACGGAGCCCGGGGGGACTTCATCGGTAAGCTCGACCTTTGTTCTGGTTCCGGTACTGTCGATGATTTCGATATCATTTAAATTTGCAGTTTTATAGTTTATACCGCCAGCAAGCGCAAGGTAGTCCATAACGGTATAGCCGTTGACGTGCGGGATTGCGGCATTAGAACCATTTACTTCTCCAAAAACAGCTACGACGGTCCGTTCAACCGGGATTAGAATGTGGTCGCCGGGAAGCAGTTCAATATTGTAGCTGCTTTCCCTTGTTTTCCAGAGCTTTTCAATCTCGACACTGATGTTTTGTTCGGCTCCTGTACCATCGCTTGATGCGCCGCGTCTTATTTCTGCCTTGTCGAGAAGCGCGTAGGGTGTAGGCCCTCCGACATTGTCGAGAACATCGAGGAGATCTATGCCGGAGTAATATGGAATTTCAAGTTTAACAGATTCAACCGGTGCGGAAAATGCAGAGGTCCCCGAGATGACTGAACCGTAGACCGCGCCCTCTATTGTAATTGATTCGGCATTCTCCGAAAGCGAGGGAACGTAAACCACATCGCCGTTTTCAAGACTGAATGATGCCGCGTCCGCGAGGGTTGTCTTCAGATGAATTGTTTTTCCCCCGGTGTTGATCCGCTTAATCTCGATCCGGTTTACGTTCGCTCCGGGCTTCAGCGCTCCCGAAAGCTTAAGAAGCGTATCGAGCGATTCGTCCTGAAGAAGTTCATATTTTCCCGGGTACTGGACCATTCCCGAAACGGTTGTTACGTTGGCGGCCATCGGCACGTAGAGTTTGTCTCCGGGAAGCAGCCGCGGGTTTGCCGAAAAATCGGCGTTCTTGTAAAAATCGGATATATCAACGCTTATGGTCTGATCGCCGCGGATGATCCGTACGTCACGGTATGACGCATTGTCTTTGAATCCCTGGCATGCGGCTATTGCGTCGATTACGGTGGTGACCGGGGTAGCATTTATG
>QKCC01000051.1 GCA_003245835.1 Spirochaetales bacterium
GCCGCGCTGGTGGGCAGTGAGAAAGGGCCCGGCTCAGGTGAGGGGACCTCGCAGGCAGAAGCTGTGCCCGCCTCCTGGGAGACTCTGAAGGCAGGCCTTAAAAAGGTCTGTGAAAAATCCTGCGAAACCGCCGGAAAAGAAGCGGAGCTGCAGTTTGATATTGAAGGAGCATATCCAGCTCCGGAACAGATGGCAGCCCTGAAGGAAGCACTTATACACCTTATCCGGAATTCTGTCTCTCATGGTTTGGAATCGCCGGGCGACCGGAAAGCCGCCTTGAAGGCTCCGCGGGGAACACTGAAAATCAGCCTGCGTAAGACTTCTGAAGGCTTTGTGATGGATTATCAGGACGACGGCAGGGGTTTTGATTACGGGTCTATCCGCTCGAAGATCGCTGAACTGGGCTGGAAAACCCCGGATGAAGCAGCGGAACTCTCAAAGCATCAATTAATTCCATATCTCTTCCGCGACGGTTTTTCGACCGCCCGTGAAACGGATATGCTGGCCGGCGTAGGAACCGGCTTATATGCTGTAAAAAATGCCCTGATCGGAGAACTCAGGGGAAAAATAAAAGTGAATAGTTCTCCTGGCAAGGGTATGCAGCTTCGCGTCCTTTTTCCGGAGAAGTGAGGTAAAAAATGAAGGCACTGGTAGTTGATGATTCACGAATCATCCGCAAAATTCTAAAAAACATCCTCTCGGACCGGAAAATTGGCGAAGATTCGATCCTTGAAGCGGCCGACGGAGAGGAAGCTCTGGCTATTTTAAAAAAGCAGAAGATCGACATGCTCCTCGTTGATTGGAACATGCCACGGCTGAACGGGATCGAACTTGTCCGCAGCCTCCGTGAAATGGCGGAATATCAGGCTATGCCGATTATTATGATCACCTCCGAGGCTGCAAGGTACAATGTTATTGAGGCCGTCAAGGCCGGGGTCAGTGACTATGTGATCAAACCGGTCTCGGCCAGGACGGTTCTGAATAAAGTCGATAAATATCTGAAGGATCTTGTACAATGAACGTAAAATATATCAACCCTTTTATCGGGGCAACCAAGAACGTTTTTGAAAATTTTCTCATGTCCCCGGCAACCCCGGGAAAACCATATGTGTTCGATAAAAGTCAGGAGAACGGTTCGTGGGAAATCTCCGGTATCATCGGTTTGGCCGGTGAGATCATCGGCGTGGTGATCATCAGTTTTCCGAAAATCCTGGCATTGAAACTGGTTTCCATACTGGAACAGAAGAATGTAACCATCATGGACGACTCGGTGGTTGATATGGTCGGAGAGATTATCAATATTATCGCCGGCAATGCCAAGAAAGATCTGGAACAGCACCAGATAGCCATCTCGCTGCCGACGGTAGTTAGGGGGCCTAAGCACTCTTTTCCGAATCTTTCAGGATCTCCAATGGTGGCCATCCCGTTCACCTGTGCTCAGGGTGAGTTCAACCTGCTGGTCTCAATGAAAAACCTGATTTAGAAAAAACGGTAACAATTAACAAAAATAGCTGATCTTTCTTAACTTAAGTCAATGGCTAATTCCAGGATCCCAGGTGTAGACTGTATAAAACACTTTCAAGGAGATTGGAATGATTGGAATTAATAGAAGAACAGGAATAGCCGCGAGCCTTTATCTGGCTTTGTCTTATATCACGGGGATTATTATTTTTATCCTGGTGCTGCGCTATCCTCAGATAACGGACGATCTTGAAAAGGTCAGGATTGCGGTTGATATGCAGTCGATGGTTTTTATAACAAACCTGATTATGTATGTTTTGTTCGGTCCGGTTCTTGTTTTGTTTATCATGTTTCTGACATCCAGGTTAGAAAA
The DNA here is from genome assembly GCA_003245835.1 of Spirochaetales bacterium. Lineage (GTDB taxonomy): Bacteria > Spirochaetota > Spirochaetia > UBA9216 > UBA9216 > Thalassospirochaeta. The sequence continues at coordinate 1,835 of QKCC01000051.1, forward strand.
ACGGGAAACCCTGCTTATAAAATTCGCAGCAGTCACCGGTTTTATCTGGGCGGGGTCGCTTACCGCATCTGGAATGATTGCGAATGGAGCCCTTGCTCCTGTTGTAAAGCTGTTTGCCGTCAATCCTGATCAGGCGGTTTACTTCTGGAATATCATCGATACGGTTGCCATAGGACTCGGAAACGGAAACGGAGAAATACTCGGCGGGCTCATGACCCTCGGGTTCAGCATCGCCGTATTGAAGGATGAGAGCTTTTCAAACGTAGCCGGAATATTGGGAATTATCACCGGCATCATTGGAATAATTTCTCTTGTTCCCGCTCTCATGGGGCTGACCGCCGTCTTCGGAATGATGCAGCTTGTATGGTTTTTAATTATTGGTTTTTCTGCTGGACGCAAGAAATAATATCCTGTCTAATTGTGCCGCTGCCGCCCTGCCTTCAGTTCCCGGAACGAATCAGGAAGCTGAAAGCAGGGCAGGGTTTTTAAGCAGCCTTCCGGTTCGTAATCGTCAGTTCGGTTTTAACCTCCGCGTTACCTTTGATCATTGCCCATACGGGGCAGTACTTTTCTTCCGCCAGGGCAGCGGCCGCTGTCAGTTCTTCCATCGTAAGGTCCGGAGAATCCACATTCATTATCAGCCTGATTGCATCAAACTTTGTCGGGTGTTCGGTTGCGCGGTCTGCTTCGACCCGGACAGACAGGTCGCGGATGTCTTTTTTCAGCTGGCCGGCAAGCAGGAATTTCAGGGTTGTTCCGTAGCAGGTGCCGAGGCTGACCATCAGCAGTTCAAGCGGGGTGTAGCCTTCTCCGCGTCCGAGCGGCGGAACGTAATCCATTATCAGCGGAGCTTTACCGGGAATCAGAGCCTCCATTTTTACCTTGTCATCTATCAATGCTATTTCAGCGTTCATCTGTACCGTACTCATCAGGTACTCCTTTATTGTTTGTTACCTCTTAGAGTCCGTAGAAGCAGAAAGGTTAAGAAAAATATGGTTTTTTTCGAAATTTTTTAGATTTGAGAAAATGTACAAATTGTAGATGTCATTGACAATTTGTACAAGTGTGATAAAATTGACTTATGATTAAAAGGCAGATTGAGCAGGAACTGACGCTCCTTAAAAACGAATACCCGATACTGGCAATACTGGGTCCCCGGCAATCAGGAAAGACTACCTTATCAAAAAGTGTATTTCCCGAATATCAGTATATTTCGCTTGAAGATATTGATCAAAGAGAATTTGCGGAGAATGATCCAAGAGGCTTTCTGAATAAATATAATAAAAATATAATTTTCGACGAAATTCAGCGTGTCCCGCAGCTTATGTCCTATCTTCAATCACATGTCGACCAATTGAAAGAGAATGGAAAAATAATAATAACCGGTTCGCATAATTTTTTTCTGATGGAACAAATCACTCAGTCTTTGGCAGGGCGTGTCGGGATTACCAAATTATTACCATTTTCTATTCATGAATTAACAGATAGTCATATGACTCTTAATGACTATATCTTAACAGGTTCTTACCCCAGAATTTATGATCAGAATATCAGGCCGGATGTATTCTATAAAAATTATATTTCAACTTACATAGAAAAAGATATCAGGCAGATTAAACAGGTTACAAAACTTGATTTGTTTATGAAATTTATTCGGTTGCTGGCTGGAAGGACTGGTCTGGAATTAAACTTATCAACTATCAGTGAAGAATGCGGGGTAGCACATAATACGATAAGTGAATGGATTTCCATTCTGGAAGCAAGTTTCTTGATATACAGACTTAAGCCTTTTCATAAAAACTACAATAAGCGACTTGTTAAGAATTCAAAGATCTATTTTACTGATACAGGTTTGGTCTGCAGCCTTCTAAGAATTCGCAAACCGGATGAACTGGATTATCATTTTCTTGCGGGAAATCTTTTTGAAACCTTTGTAATATCAGAGTTTATAAAAGGAAACTACAATACCGGTGAGAAATTTGATCTGTATTTCTGGCGTGACAACCATAAAAAAGAAATTGATCTAATCATTGATTGCGGATTAGAACAGTTCGGAATTGAGATTAAAAAGAGTGAAACAATTCAAGAGAAATATTTTTCCGGATTATCATACTGGATGAATCTGTCACAAACAAAGCCTGAAAATATGCACCTCATTTATGGGGGCGAAGAATCTTACACCCGGAACAGTATTAATATTACCGGTTGGAACAACATTTTTGAGCGAATAATCCGGCGGGTTATAGCATAGTAATTTTATAATTGCGGTTCAAAATTCCTCTGTTATAATAAATTATGAAAGTTCTGGTTTTAGGGGCAAGCGGGGCAACGGGTTTTAATGTAGTAACGCAGTTGTTAAAGCATGATTTTCAGGTGCGTGTAATCGTAAGAAGCGATGTTAAGTTTTCCAGCCTGAAAGATGATAAGAACCTGGAAATTATTAAGGCAAGCATTCCGGATATTGATAATCAAAGCATGTCTGAATATCTCAGTGATGCCGGAGCTGTAATTTCCTGCCTTGGGCATAATTTAACTCTAAAAGGTATCTTCGGCAAACCGCATAAACTTGTTGTCGACGCGCTAACGAAGACGGCCAATTCCATAATCGAAAATAACAGCGATGTGCCGGTTAAAATAATCCTGATGAACACTACGGCCTGCCTGAATAAAAGCCAGCATGAAAAGTTTAGTTTCAAAGAAAATCTCGTTATTAATTTTATGCGGTTCATTCTGCCCCCGCAGCGCGACAACGAAAAGGCTTTAAAATATTTATTCGAAGGTGTCGGCGAAAATAATAAACACATCGAATGGGTTGCGGTCAGGCCCGATACGCTCGTTGATGAAAACGAGGTCACCGAATATACAATCGAGCCTTCAACAATCCGGAGCCCTGTCTTTGACGCCGGAAATACAAGCAGAATAAACGTCGCGGATTTTATGGCAAGGTTGCTGGCAGATGCTAACCTATGGGATTCATGGAGGTATAAAACCCCGGTTATCTATAATGTGGATGAAGAAAGTTACTGAACCACCGACGAAGAAGATGAAGAAGGTGAAGAAGAAAGAAAAGAGAAGTGTAAGATGAAAATGAAATTTAAAGAAAAAAATAACTGTCCATATCTATCTCTTAAAAATCTGTGATCATCTGTGCAAATCGGTGGTTAAAATTCTTCATTCTTCACCTTCTCAAAGAGGTTCAGGTTTAGCGAAGAGGTAGCCCTGAATAATTCGCAGCGGTGTGCTCTTTATCTTCTCCAGCTGCATCTCTGTCTCGACGCCTTCTGCAACCAGTTCGTAGTCATAGATCTCTGCTATCTGGCAAAGCACCTTGAAGAGCTCCATCGACCGAGGTTCTTCTATTATCTTATTTATAAAACTCTTGTCGATTTTCATCTCGTCAAAATTCATTTTGGTCAGGTAGTTCAATGAAGAGTAGCCGGTTCCGAAGTCATCAATAGAAAGCCGGATTCCCATCTCATGCAGGTCTTCCACGGTCGACGTAATTGTCTC
>QKCC01000171.1 GCA_003245835.1 Spirochaetales bacterium
AGCAATTGTACCCGTAGCTTTTATTGTCAAATCCCCGTCGTCGAATATAAAGCCGTTTACACTTCTGATAGCGTCGCGGACGCTTACATTCACATCAAGTGTTCCGTCGGCAATCCGGATGTACCCGTCACTGTAAATTCCATGCTTGTAATCGCCGTTTACCGTGAGTGAACCGTCACCGTCAAAAATCAGGGTGCCGCCGGAGTAGACCGCTCCTTTCTGGTCCAGCGCGTCATCCCTTGAAGATGCATCACTTAGACTGTTTGCGGAACCGGATGCACTGATAATGAATGACTTTGCCGTCGACTGAATATTTACTGCAGGACCTGCCGATGCAGAAATAGCTGCGTCATCAAGGTAAAGCGCAAAAAGACTGTCGCTTGTGATAGTCAATGTTTTAGTTGTTGTTCCTGTTAATTCATAAATAATCTCAGAGCCTGATGTGGAGGTGATTGTAATCTGGTTATCACCGGATTCTATACTTACTGCATCAAGATCGGTAAAAGCGGTACTGCTGAAATCTGTTGCTGTTCCGCCGTCAAGCGATGCCGCCAGATTGGTCAGATCTATCGCTACAGTATTGGAAAATGTATGGTTTGAGTATACATCATCGGAATTGTAAGTGCCGGAATCCTCATCAGCTGTTGATGCAGTGTAGTCTGTACTGCTGACTGTTGTCAGCCCAGTGTTTGATGTCTGGGTAGTTTCATTGCTGCAGGACAAGAACGCTGCGGCAGAAATGATGCAGAACAGAAAAATGACGATTTTGTTTTTTGATTTGAGATTCATTTATTACTCCTGTTAATAATTTTCTATACCTAAAAATAGCACCGGGCTGCATCTGTTATGTTTCCGGAGTGTAAAAGAAGTGTAAACAGGATGTAAACTATTATGTTTTTTCCGCGGCCGCTTAATGCTTGCAGGTATTTGACCTTTATTCAAATCAGTTATACTCTATGTGTTACATTGGTTTACAGTGATTATTATTCAGAGGTAACAGGTGAGCGGGAAATCGATAACCGGCAAATATATGCTATCGGGTCTGGGTGATCTTAACAGGGTTGCGGTGGGGGTTCGTGACTGCAAAATGCAGATTGAACGTCTTCAGGCTGCTATTGATGCTGAGCGAGTCCGTGTGTCTGAACTGATGGATACTCTATACATTGATCTTGAAGAGCTCGATAAATCGCTTCCAAGATTTTTACCGTCGCTGAGGTTCAAGAACGATTCTTACTGTGAATATACCCAGGTCCTATGGGATGTTAACGGGGGAAATAATCTTTGCGGGGCTATTCTCACAAAAATTGAAGACGGCTTCGAGCTCTTCGGTATAAAAAACAAAGCCAGCTACGAAAGTTACGATACTCTGATATTAAAAAAGATGAAAAAGTAAACTTCTGAATTTTCATCGTTCCGGTCAGTATTCCTGGGTGATATTTTACAGAGGAAAAGGTGCCTGCTGCTGATCTTGAACTAAATTGTTTAAATGGATATTGTTATAACTATATTCAGTTCTCCCATGAAAAATTGTGGTAAAGATATATAATTAATGGAAATTCTACCGGGAGAAATTAACCATCCATAATTCCTGCAGGGTTAAACAGCAAGCGCGTCCATGAAAAATACAGATCTTATTTCGGTTTTCACGGAACTTAGAAATAATGTTCCTTTGCTCAAATACTTATTGGAAGAAGTACCCGTCGGAATAGCCCTGGTAAACGGTGATCGAAGTTATTCTATTGTAAACGGTATTTTTGCAAGCAGCCTCGGCTATACAATTAAAGAAGCTGAAAGTCTGACTCATAGTGACTTAACAAGCCCATTTTTTATTTCGCAGGACGTATACTATTTTTCTAAATTGATAAATAAGGAAATTGATTCCTATCGTGTAAAAAAGCAGATGTTTAAGAAAAACGGTGAGGTGATAGACATTCAGATTAATCTGTTTCCATGTTTTTCAGAAGATTGTAAACTTTCAAACTGTATTGCCTTTTATAAAAGCAGCAAGCCTTTCTATTATGAATATTTTTCATCAATCAACCCCGAACTCCATAAAATAATAGAGAAAAATCCTGATACCGGTATATTTATATCAAATTCGCTGGGACAAATACTTTTTTCCAATTCTCAGGCGGCAGACCGCCTCGGTTTTTCGGTGAGAGAATTGTGTGATCGGCCTTTATCGGAGGTGATGAGGCCTGAACATGCGGCGTTGCTGGCGAACATTTTTAATTTGAAGGTTTTGGGAAAAACAATCGAATTTGATCTTGTGTTTCATCACAGGAACGGCAGCAGGTTTCCGGCCAAAACAAAGCTTTTCCTGGATACAACCGATTATTATAAAAATGGTCCTGTTCTTTTTGTAATGTTTAATCAAATGTATACGGAAAGCAATACTCCGAATTCTGTCAAAAAAACTGTTTTGGAAACAGAACTGTTAGCTGAGTTAAAGCAGCTCCGCGCGAGCCTGAATCTATATCAGAAGAACGGCAGGAAGGACGTATCTTCGATGGTAACAGCCGATCTTTCAGAGGACCTTTCGGATGTTCATCTGACAAACCGTGAGAGAGAAGTCCTTTATTTGATTATTAAAAGAAAAAATACAAAAGAAATAGCGTACCGCTTAAATCTCGCTGAAATAACCATCCGGAAGCATTTGACCAGCTTATACAGGAAATTCGGGGTGTCCTGCCGTGAAGAATTGCTGTTTAAGTTTTACGGGAAAAAAATAAACTGATATTATACAGTTGTATGTAATATCTATATAACCCGATAGCTTTACAAATCTGCTGTTCTGCCTCAAGATTAAACCATTCAATTGGATAAGTTTAATTCCGTTTAACTAATCCATTCTCAGTTTCATCTAATAAAGGATACAAGTTAAAAAAACTCTTGTTAAAAAGAGTAAGTGAAACTGGATGCCTGAAAAATGTTACGGCACAAAATTCAGTATTTCGCATTTTGAGCAACGGGCTTAAAAAATATTGTACTTAAGGATGGCTGATAAATGTTTAAGAATCTCAAAATAGGTCAAAAGCTGATAATCACAGCTGTAATCATTCTTCTGCTTCCGATTATTACACTCGGTGTGCTTTCAGTCAGAAAAGCTTCAGAAGGGCTGCGCGGCCTGGAAAATGAACAGCTCGTCAGCAGAACCGCAGAGATCTCATTATCTATTTATAACGTTCTGGAAACAGAACAGAAACTTGCCGTGGACATCGCTGAGCGTGAAGAAACAAAAAGCGCTTTAAGCCGCAGTAACCAGGGCAATGGGCCGGAACGGTATAAAAAATTAAACACTATTGTCTATAAAATGAAGAATACAAAAATCCTCGGGGATGATTATGAGGATCTTATAGTAATAAATCCGGATGGACTGGTAGTAGCCACATCTTTGGATGGAAGTATAGGCATCGATGTGTCTGAGCGGCCCTATTTTAAAGAGGCAATGGCAGGCAGCATAAGTATGGGGGCCCCGTCTATAAGTAAAGGAACCGGGCTGCCGGTTTTTGTTATAGCCGCACCCGTATATGATACAAACCGGTCCGTTGTCGGTGTTGCAGCTGTTGTGGTGAATCTTGATTTTGTATGGACAATCATAAAAGACTCAAAAATTGGAGAAACAGGTTATACGTACGTTACTGACGCTGACGGACTGGTAATCGCGCATCCGGATTCCTCTATTGTGTTCAAGACGAATATCGAAGAACTCAAAGGGATGGAAGAAATCAGCCGTCGGTTTGAGAGGGGCGAAAGCGGCGTTCAGGGCTATGTTTATAACGGTGTTCCGAAAACCGCCGGGTTTTCATCCGTTCCCGAAACCGGCTGGGGGGTCTTTCTGACAGTTACAGACGATGAATTTTTATCTTCCGCTCACGCTGTCCGGAATTCAGTCTTCCTTATAGGCGCAGCCGGATTTATCTTTGCGCTTTTTATTTTCCTGATCTTCGCACGAACCTTGACAACTCCAATTAAACAGGGAGTTCAGTTCGCGCAGGAAATAAGCGAGGGTATACTCTATACGGACATCGCGGTCAACCGGAAGGATGAAATCGGACTGCTTGCCGATGCACTGCGGAATATGAAGATAAAACTCCGTGAAGTGGTTACAGATGTCTATAATTCATCTATTCAGGTAACCGACGGCAGCAGCCAGCTTGCGCAGAGTTCCGAACAGCTGTCGCAGGGTGCGGCAGAACAGGCGGCAAACGCTGAAGAGGTTTCTTCATCAGTGGAAGAGATGGGTGCCAATATTCAGCAGAATACTGATAACGCCGCCCAGACAGAGAAGATCGCTTCACAGGCTGCGAAAGATGCAGAAGAGGGCGAGGCCGCTGTTCTTGAGGCCGTAAATGCGATGAATGTTATTTCAGAGAAAATAAATATTGTCGGCGATATTGCCAGGCAGACCAATTTACTCTCTTTGAATGCCGCTATTGAAGCGGCGCGGGCCGGAGAGCACGGAAAGGGCTTTGCCGTTGTCGCGGCCGAAGTAGGAAAGCTGGCCTCCGTCAGTCAAAAGGCTGCATCAGATATTCTTGAACTTGCGACACAGAGCGTAAACAAGGCAAATAATGCGGGTGAAAAGATTAAGGCAATAATTCCGGACATAAGAAGGACCGCCGATCTCGTCTCAGAAATCAGCGCGTCGAGCAGCGAGCAGAACTCGGGGGCGGAACAGATAAATGCGGCTATGGCTGAATTGGACCAGGTGATCCAGCAGAATGCCGCTTCGGCCGAAGAAGCCTCATCCATGTCTGAAGAATTGACTGCGCAGGCAGAGCGTCTCCGTGAAATGATAAGCTTTTTCAGGCTGGACGCATCCGTAAGAAGTGCGGCGGTACACAAAATTGAAAGCAGGCGCCCGACAGAAAAAACTCCGCCTGTGAAACTGGTTCAGAAAAAGATAAACCCTGTGTATCAGGCATCGGGCATTAAGCTGAAGCAGGATACCAGTCTTGATGAGGATTTCATCGAATTTTAAGCAATAAACCGGCACGGCGGTACTGACGGATGAAGAGAGTTGTTGAACCGCCGACGACGTTAATCTGTATAGTCTCACCCTAAAAGTCGCACCGGAAGCGAAGCTGGAGGTATAGGGAAGATTGAAGTAGAAGAGTAGGTCTATTTCTTTCCAAAAAATCTGTGCTTATCTTCTTAATCAGTGGTTAATTCTTCTCTTCATCATCAGATCTTTCAGGTGAGAATCGGCGGTTAAATATTTACTGTTTTATTCCGCGATGCTGACGCGGTTGCGGCCCTGGTTTTTTGCGCAGTACAGAGCAGCGTCGATTCGCCGAAATAAGCTTGGGAAATCTTCAGACGAAT
>QKCC01000209.1 GCA_003245835.1 Spirochaetales bacterium
CGACCGAATGAACAACCGAGGAGCCTGCAAAATCCTTGAATCCCATGGCCTCAAGCCAGCCTGCACCGCCGGTGGCGGGGTCAGCTCCGTGCAGGAACGAGCCCCAGGCCCAATGGCCGAAAACCGGGTACACAAATATTGAGACAAGAAACGATATCAGAATATACTGCTTGAGTTTTGCACGCCCGCAGATAGCTCCGGAATCTATTGTTGCCGCTGTTCCTACAAATACGGCCTGAAACATGAAGAATGCGGCTGTCCACGGGTTGCTGATATTAATCATAAAATCGGTTGTACCGAACAGGCCGAATTTGGATTTTCCAAACATTACGCCGAAGCCTATAAGCCAGAATCCCACAACCCCCAGAACAAAATCCGTCAGGTTTTTAATGGCAACGTTAATGGAGTTTTTCGACCGCGCCATTCCCGATTCGAGAGCCATGAACCCGGCTTGCATGAAAAATACAAGCGCGGCGCTTATAATAACCCAGACGTAATCGAGATCGGTATCGATCAGATCGATTCTCTTCTCTATATCTGTACTGAATCCATCCAGTCCCGCGCTGCTTTGAGCGAATAGAAAAGGAGCGGCTGCAAACAAAACCAAAAGTACAACGAAAAACTTTCTACCCATTAAGTTCTCTCTAGTAATATTAGTATGTATTAATTTTCTTCTATATAGAGTTAAAAGTCAACAATATGCAGGCTTAAATATCAGAACCGAAGAAAAAAATCAATTTTCTTCCATTTTTCAAATTTCCGTTCAAAACCGATTGTATTGGCGGGACTGGTAGAAGGCAGCATAAGGTATTCAATTTTGCCGTCATCAAAAATATTCAGACCGAAATTCTTTCTGAAACTCGCGGCAGCCTTTTGCCCGTTGAAACATACCGCTTTTACGGAAGGATGCTGTTCAAGCAGCAGGCTGATGTCATTAGGTTCTTCATCGCGAATATTGGTATCAAGACTCCCTTCTCTGCGGCAGGTTGAAATGACATCCCAGAGTCCTATTCGTCCGGCAGTAAGCATTTCGATTCTTGAATCGTACTCAACCGGATCTTCTCTTCGAAAGACGGCTGCGATTATCTTCCAGAAATGATTCTGCGGGTAGGCATAGTATTGCTGCTGCCGGAGTGATTCCTCACCGGGCATGGAACCGAGGATCAGGACTCGTGTATCATTATTAATCACAGGGGCCAGAGATCTTTTAAGCTGCATCTGATAGAATATACCAGATATGGGAAAGAAGAATAAGATCAGCTTCGAAGGCTTCTATTCGGAAATTTACGGGGAAAGATGGAAATCCCTGAAAGAAGGATTATTCTACGAAACAGAGGCCTTCTGCCTCGACAGCGGCCTCTTAAAGCCGTATTTCCTCGATAAAGCATCTGCAGCCGCTGCGGAAGCGCTTGATGTGCAGCCCGGAGACGATGTGCTCGATATGTGCGCGGCCCCCGGCGGAAAAACCCTTAAGATTGCACTCGCGCTTCAGGGAAGCGGCAGGCTTAAATCGAACGACAGGTCGTCCGACCGCAGGCGCAGGCTGAAAGATGTAATCGAAACGCATCTGCCGCCGGAGCTTCGCAGCAATATCAGCATAACAGGCTTTGACGCGGCAAAATGGGGGCTTTTTGAGCAGAATGTATATGATAAAATCCTGCTCGATGCGCCCTGTTCTTCGGAAGAGCATGTCCTTAAATCTCCGGCACATCTGAATCAGTGGTCTCCGGCAAGGACAAAGCAGCTTGCGCTTCAGGCCCACGCCATGCTTGCGGCAGCCGTAACGGCTGTTAAACCCGGCGGAGCGATTCTGTACAGCACCTGCGCGCTTTCTCCGCTCGAAAACGACGGAGTCATTGAAAAGCTTCTTAAAAAGCGATCGATAGTACGAATCGACAAAATTGAAACCGGGCAAGGTGTCCTGAAGACCCTTCTCGCAGAAAATACCGGCTACGGCCTGCATATATTGCCGGATTCCAACGGCGGTTACGGACCAATTTTCATGGCAAGGCTTATAAAAAATGTAATAATGTGATATAGTCCCCGCATGAATAAGACTGTAGCTTTAGTACGATGCAGCGAATATATTGCTGATGAGCTTCTTGACGGCCTGCGTGAATCATGGAAGCTGGCAGGTGGAAAAGACGCGCTCGATGTCTCGGGCAAAAAGGTCCTGCTTAAACCTAATATTTTAATGGACGCCTCTCCTTCAAAGGCTGTCACAACACATCCGGAGTTTTTCAGAGCAGCCATACGGCTGATGAAAGAGCTCGGAGCGGCTGAAATACTTGCCGGAGATTCTCCGGGCTTTCCGAAACCCGGGTTCAAGGGTAAAAAATGCGGACTGTGGGATATCTGCGAGGAAGAAGGCATTACATGGTATGACTTTGCCCAAAAACCCGTAACGGTTCAATGCCCTGACGGCAAAATGGTGAACCAGTTTCAGGTGTCGGACGTTGTAACCAAGGTCGATCATATAATCAGTCTTCCCAAAATGAAGACGCACCAGCTTATGTATTTTACCGGTGCAATTAAAAATCAGTTCGGTCTGATCGCCGGTCTTTCGAAGAGCCCGTACCATATGATGTTCCCCGGACGCGCAGGTTTCGCCGGGATGCTGGTGGACCTTCACGAGACGATAAATCCTTCCTTCGCATTCATGGACGGCATAGTTTCTATGGAAGGCCCCGGCCCCGGAAACGGTTATCCTAAACGGACTAACCTTATTCTTGCATCATCGAACCTTCTTGCCCTCGACATCACCGCCTGCAGGGTGATCGGTTATGATCCGGACATCATTCCGGTTAACCGCGAAGCTATAAGCAGGGGAAAATGGCTTGAATCATCACGCGACATTACCGTTGCCGGACTCAGCCTGGATGAAGCAAAAGTCAGCGGTTTCCAGAAAATCAAGCTCACAGGCTCGAGCAACCAGCTGCTGGAATTTCTGATGCCTACATTTATCAAGAACCTTAAAACCAATATTTCACCGAAACCGGTATTTATTGAAAAGGCGTGTATTCGCTGCGGGGCTTGCGTCAAGATCTGCCCGGCCAAGGCGCTTAAGATCGACGGCATGGTGCAGATTGATTATAACAAATGTATAAGGTGTTTCTGCTGCCACGAGGTTTGTCCCGAGGATGCAATAGTCGTTAAACGGACCCTGAGCAGCAAGGGCGTGTTAGGCTGAACAGAATATAAAAAAGGACTGTCCGGGAAATCCTGGACAGCCCTCTGCATTGCTGTGTAAGCGATCAGCTCAAAAGAGTCTTGTCGGTCGAAAAATCCTTCTTCCTTATCTCATGAAACTTCTGAACAAGGCTGTCTACGGTCATGTTCTTTTTTTCATCGCCGCTTATATCGAGAATAATCCTGCCCTCGTCCATCATCAGCAGCCTGTTGCCGTGGTCGATGGCCTGCTGCATGTTGTGGGTTATCATCATCACGGTGAAACCGTATTCGCCGATGAATTTATCGGTCAGTTCCATTACCTTCGAAGCGTTTCGCGGGTCAAGCGCCGCTGTGTGTTCATCAAGCAGAACTAGTTCAGGTTTCGACAGCGACATCATCAGAAGTGTAAGCGCCTGACGCTGCCCTCCCGAAAGCTTGCCGACATTGTCCGACATCCGGTGCTCAAGCTCCATATCGAGATGCTTCAGCTGTTCACGGAAATACTCGCGCTTCTGCCTGTTCATGCTTATCTTCAGACCTTTCATCCCCTTGGTGCCGGTCACAAGCATGTTGTCGATTATCGACATATTGCCCGCCGTTCCAAGAAGGGGGTCCTGAAAGATTCGCCCAATATACTTCGCCCTTCTGTACTCAGGATGAGAAGTCACGTCTTTTTCATTGATAATGACTTTGCCTGATTTAGGGCGGATATTGCCCGAAATAACATTGAACAGGGTTGTCTTCCCGGCACCGTTCGAGCCGATAATCGTGATGAAATCTCCCCGTTTTATATTCAGATCAACATCTTTAAGAACGTAGTTTTCATCCGGAGTACCCTCACCGAAGATCATATTTATCTTTTCAAGCTGGATCATTTTCGGGGCCTCCTGAAACTCAGGGATTTGGATCTGTACCTGGTTATAACAAGGCAGAGAATTATCAGCACACCGGTTATCAGCTTAAGATCATTCGGCGTAAGATTGATGTAATATCCGTAATATCTTCCGAAAAACATTATTGCCTTATACAGAATGGCCCCTAAAATTACCCGCAGCGTCAGCATTCCGATTCTGTTGGACTGGAACAGAAATTCGCCAAGCATAACCATAGCAAGCCCCGATACAACAATACCCTGACCCAAATTTACATCGGCAAAGCCCTGGTACTGGGCGGCAAATGCACCGCTTACGGCAACCATTCCATTGGAAAGCCCCACGCCTATTATTTTGACAAGCTCGGGATTCACGCCCTGGCTGATCACCATCTGTTCGTTGTTGCCCATCGCGCCCATCGTAAGACCCAGGTCAGTGTGGAAAAACAGATCAAGCAGCAGCTTTATGACGAGTACCGTTAAAATAAAGAATATCAGGACCGCGGCGGTATCACCAACAAGCGGAGAGAACACGTCGCGGATTTTAGTCAGAATTGTCTCTGTTCTCATCAGCGGCAGGTTCGCGCGGTCTCCGAGCACCCGGATATTGACTGACCACAGCATTGTCATGGTCAGAATTCCGGCAAGCAGGCTCGGTACTCCCAGTTTGTTATGGATGACCGCTGTTACTCCGCCTGCTGCAAAACCTGCTGCAAAAGACAGCAGAAGCGCCAGCCCGATATTCATCCCGCTGGTCAGGCTGATAGCCATCACAGCGGCGCCGAGCGGAAAGGTTCCGTCTACGGAAAGATCAGGGAAATCAAGTACCCTGAATGTCAAAAAAACGCCGAGGGCCAGGATCCCGTAGATCAGGCCCTCAACAAAAATACCTTCTATCATCTAATTTCTACTGTACCGTTCTTGCTGCTGAAAGAAGATCAGCAGGAATTGTAATTCCAAGCGCGGCCGCATTATCGGTATCGATAAGCAGGTCAATATCGGAAGGATCGGTCATATACATTGTCGGGGTGGAATCTGGGTCAGCACCCTCGAGCATGTCGAGAACCATCCGTCCCGTAGCCTTACCCATCTTGTAGTAATCAAAACCCCAGGACAGCAGAACACCGCCGTTTTCGGCTGAAGTCGGATCTGCAGATACAATCGGAAGGCCGGCCTTGGCTGCAACATCAATAATTGCACTGATTGCCGAAACAACTGTATTGTCTGTACTCACATAAAATGCGTCGACTTTTCCGGCAATAGCCTGTGCAGCCTGTTTAACTTCC
>QKCC01000137.1 GCA_003245835.1 Spirochaetales bacterium
GGAAGCTGAGCCCGAGCTGGATGCTGAGCCTGAGATAGAAGCTGAGCCTGAGCTGGAAGCTGAGCCTGAGCTGGAAGCTGAGCCTGAGCTGGAAGCTGAGCCTGAGCTGGAAGAACTCCATTTTGAAAATATTTCAGATGATGAAATTGAAATCATCGATGAAAAAATCGCGGAATTGAAAAACGATATCAGCAAAGACCTTATTGAGGATTTTCTTCCGGATTTTCCTGACGAGGAAGAACCCGAGTGGAATCCTGATTTGAAAATGCTTGAAAAAAATATCAATTCGCTTTCAGCCGGAATAGACCTTCCATCCGGAATTTTCTCTCTTGCTGTAAATTCTTTTCGAATAAATTCAGGTATTTTTCTGACGTTTGAGAAAAGAATTGGATTATTCACCCCCTTCTCTTCTCTGTCACTGGATGAGACAAGTCTTCGAAGATGCAGGATACCGCTAGAAGTTCTTAAAATGAATAACCTGATTTTCAGCGGATCCAATATTCATACATCTGTTTCTAAAGAATTTCTTCGGAATTATTTTTCAAAACGCATTTGGGATACCATCGAAAATCTTGATATTCTTTTATTCAGTCATCACGACCGCATTTTCGGAATGATGCTGATGTTCAATCTTAAAACGTGTTCCAACCCTGGATTTCCTGATTTTGCTTCTTTTTTTACCAGAAAATGTTCCGAATTATTTTTCAACAGCAAAGCTAAGGTTCTTGGTAATTTGCCGGACAGGTCAGATTCTGTTCCTTTCGAAGCTGAAAAAGCGGGAATCGAGATCGTTAAGCTTTTTTCTGCAAAATTTAAACCTGATTCAGGTATTGTAAAATTAATTTTTATTGATTATTCAGAAGTAATTCATCAAATAACAGAAAATGATACATTGATAGATCATTTCCGCCTGGAAAATGATATTTTTCGAATGTATAGTTCAATGCTTTTCGGTCCAAGTTTTATTCTCAAAATCAATGACTGTCGTCTGGTTTTGGCTTTCGCTGCCGGTATGAACAGTAACAAATCCCTTGTTCAGCACCAGATGACCGGAAGCCTTCTTTCTCTATTGGATAAAAAACCTCATTTAGAACCGCCCTATGTGAAGGTTGAGGATTTTGATCCTGCTGATCCCAAAATCGAAGACGGTTTGAATTCCTTCCTTGCCGGAATTCTATGATTTCGCTTGAGTACAGCCGTAACGGGGAAGCTACTGCACGTGTAAAAAACATATATTTTCACTCAAAGTATTCACCAAGCAGTGAAGCCGAAAAATACTACAATAGTTTCCAGCTTTCCGGTTATTCAACTTTTATATTAATTGAACCTGGCATGAATTACATTTCTGATGTAATACGTAAAAATAACTCAACCGCAAAAATAATTTGTATACATTTCGACAGTTCATTTTACCAAAATAATCAGGTTGAAAACAAATATCTGTTTGACGGTGACGCTCAAACCTTTCTTTTATTTTTGAAATCAGCTTTAAAAGAAACAGACTTAGGCGGACTAAAGATCTTTGACTGGCCGGCATCGCTGCGTATTTTTGAAGACAATATTAAAATCATCAGACAAATTATTTCACAGCACATAAGAGAGCTCCACGGAAATATTACTACGACTTCAGGCTTCGGTAAAAAAATTATTCTCAATACAATCCGTAATTATATTTCAAATGACTTTGTACTTGTTCCTGAAAGAATCAACTCCGCGGTACTTATCACCGGTTCAGGACCCGGCCTGCGGGACAGTGCTGAATTCATCAAAGAAAATAGAGATTATCTTTATATACTCGCCCTTCCCTCTTCAGTTACTTTTCTGAGGGAGATCCGGATTGAACCTGATATTATTCTTACAACCGACCCGGGATATTACGCTTCTCTTCATCTTTCTGATTTTCTAAAAATTCCCGTGGCAGCGCCATTTTCGGCAAATATACCTCATGATTTTTTCGGGAGAGGTATTTTACCTCTTAATCAAAATTCATTTATTGAAAGGGCCCTGCTTTCTGATGAAAATACTTTTTATAATATTCCATCCAACGGTTCGGTTGCCGGCAGTGCTCTTCATCTTTCTATTCAGCTCAGTGACGGTCCGGTATTGTTCAGCGGAGTCGACTTTTCGTATATCGATCTTTGCAGTCACATCAGACCTCATACTTTTGATACATTAATAGATAAAAAAGCTGATCGTTTAAATCCTATACCAAATATCTATTTTTCAAGAAACATACTTAATTCTGAAAGACTGGACGGATTCCGCAGAACAAATTATGCACTTAAAACATACGCAGGCTGGTTCGCTTCGGTCAGCAAACTATATAGTTATAGATGCTTTTTCCTGAATTTTCATGGCAGCCCTCCCGGTAATTTTAGATCACTAAATTATGAGGAAGCTTCTTTATTGCTTGCAGCCGCTCCCGAGTTTAAATTCAAAAAATCAAAAAGCCCCGTAAAAACTGAGCGAATAAAATCTGTCAGCAGTTTTATAAATAACTGTTTAACTTTTTTAATAAAAATAAAGTCTATGATAGAAAAAGAAGAGTACGGCTCTGATATTTTCAATCTGATAAATAATGAAATTATTTATAATCTTTATCTTCCTGATCTGCTTGAGTTCAAACGTTTTTATTTCGATAAAACCGGTAAAGTCTGCCGTGATAAAGCCGTTACTCTAATCGGGAAGACAAAGCAATTTTTGGAAAATATTGATGTTTAAAGAAAGTATTTTAGAACGTAATTTATTATCACTCGCCCTTCATAATAAAGAACTGGCGATGGAGCTTACATATACCGCAGCTTCTGATCTTGTAACATTCAGAACATCCAAAACCGGCCATAATATTCCGGTAATAAATAATAACGGAAGGGAATATGCTCTTCACTCTGTTTTTGATCCTCTGAAAGAAGGCCGAAGATATTCTGACTCCGTCGTGTCCGGGGGTTACATTGTGGTATTCGGTATCGGTGCCGGTTATCATTTAAAACCGCTTTTAAACCGTGATGATGTTAACAGCCTTTTGGTTATTGACCGTGATGCAGGCATACTAAAATCGATACTCTCAGAGATTGATCTTTCAGATATTTTGTCTGATCCGCGGGTAATTATTCTGATAGATAAGACTGCCAAAGAGATTTCCGATTTTCTGCCCTCGAATTATCTTCCTGCGGTTTTTGGCGATTTCAATACCATCAACCTCAGATCTAGAACCGATCCGGAGAAGGAATATTTCAATTCAATCTTTAATTCAATCAGAGATATTCTAAACACACTGTCCGATGATTACACAGTTCAAACATGGTTCGGCAAGCGCTGGTTTATTAATTCTATTGCAAACCTTGAACCGGCCGGCGAATCAGTTTCAGTACTTGCTCCGCGCAAAACTATATGCATAGCAGCAGCCGGACCATCTCTTGAAATTCAGCTTGAGGAATTGGTGCAGAAACGTAAAAGTTCTTTTCTTATATCCACCGATACAGCCTTATCGAGCCTTTTAAAGAATTCAATAGTTCCCGATCTAGTTATCTCGATTGACTGCCAGCAGATTTCATATCACCATTTTATGGCCGGCTACCCCGAACATATACCGCTTGTTCTGGATCTTGCTTCTCCGCCTGTATTATCCAGGCTGTCAAAAAAGACTATTTTCTTTACCAGCGGTCATCCGTTTTCCAAATACATTAACCGGAACTGGAGAAAATTTCCTTATGTAGATACTTCCGGAGGAAATGTTACACACGCAGCCATTTCTTTGTCGGAGAGCCTTGGAGCTCACACAATTTATATTTTCGGTGCTGATTTCTCTTATCCCGAAGGCAAGAGCTACGCAAGAGGCACCTATATTTATCCCTATTTTACCAGTAAGGCTACCAGGATTAATTCAGTTGAAAACTCCTTTTTCAGCTTCCTATATCGTAACGATAACATTACAATGCAGAAAACCGATTATGGATTCCGTTACCAGACACGCCCTATGCTTAGCTATAAAGAGCGGCTCGAACGTTTCAGCGAAACACTTTCTGCCAATATTATCCAGGTAGACGGTCTTGGTGAAAAGATAAATACTCCGGTCAATACACAGCATTCCAGCGAGGTTTCTCTGTTTGCTGCCGGTAATTCGCGAACAGACTGGAGAAACTTCCTTAGAAGTTATAAGGACCGATTAATTAATCTGAACGTACCGGATACACCGCCTTCCAATTATTTTTCGATGCTTGAGTTCACAGACAAGGATATCTGGACTACCCTTTTCCCGGCAGCGGCAGCGCTGAGAAAAAAATACAAAGATGTCGAAATAAAATCCTCAGACATCCTTATGGAAACCCGAGGCTGGGCTCTTGGAATTATAAACCGGTATCTGTCGTAGATAAGCTAATACACGATACCCGCATAGCCGACAAAAGAATCGGAAGGCTGTACATCATAGCTTGTTGAATACTCCAGTAATCGCCCTTTTTCTTTTCCGGAAAGCTCTGCATATTTTGCGGCAGCAGCTGCAGCTCCTGAGGAACAGGCGGATCTCATCCGTTCAGCGTGTGCCAACGCATCTTTGAACTTCATCCCTGCAAGCATTCGAATAATTTCAGCGTCGTTTTGATTTTTAACCCAGTCCAGCCCGGCCTTTCCTCTACCGGCCGGTTCATATGAGTAATTAGGGCCGTAATGGGTCAAATCGGTGGAACCCAATACTTTGACTTTTATTCTTTTTTGAACTGAAACTTTATGCAGAACCGCTGCAAAAGCCAGAGCCGTTTCATCGGCCGGGAGCCGTACCCACAGAAGATCTGACATATCAGAAAAATACGAAGCCATCGGAACGACAACCTCAACAGTATTATCCCTGTATACATCTTCCCTTATGTAGAGATCCTTTTTAAGTTCATCAAGTATATCGATTCTGTTCTTTACCGGCCCGAAGGGTGTTTGGATTGCCTCTTCCTCTGCTGCAAGAATACTTGTCCCGGGGGGCAGATGTCCACCGGCAATCACTATCAAATCGGCACCGCTGCATACGGTTTTGGCGACTGCAGCTGCCGTTCTGCCGGAATAAACCCATCCTGCATGCGGTACTACACCTGAAACTGATTCAGGATCATAAAGGATTACATCCGTGCACTCATCCAAAAACCCTGCCGCCTCTTTTTTCCCCGACGGATACCAGGAACCCGATAATATACTTCGTCGAATCATACTTCATTATAAAACAAGTTAATTTTTTTTGGAAAAAAAAGTATATACATATCCAATTTCTTCCGTATAATATTATATATGGTAAGCAGAGGTATTAGAATATTCTTCGGATTAAGCATTATTTATTATCTACTTTTGGTTTTTTATCTGATTTTCGGTTTTTATTCTATCAGATCCAACTCGCTCGGTGCAGTCTCGGTTTCTGCTTCAAGAATAAATTCCTCGATCGACAGCAGTTTTTCGATTGATTATTCATTTTCATCACCCTACTTTAAAAGCGAGATGTTAAAGGCTTTTGAACAGTATAAAAGGCTCAAAGCTGCTCTTATTTATTCCGAAGCCAACGGACCTGAATACATCAGAATTACCGACAAAAGACTGACGGATTTCTATAATCCTCAGGCAATTATTGCGGGTTCCGAGATTCCGGAGTTTGATTCTTCAAGTCTTTTCATTAAGACGTATAAATCAAAACTGTATTTTAAAGACGGTTATTCAGCCACAGTAATACTGGCATTTGACGTCTTCGACAGAGGCAGTGTATTCCCTCTTTTACGCAATACAATAATAGCCGCTGTTATCCATCTTATAATTTCGATTATTGTTATCAGTACAATTCCGCTCAGACGCAGTTCCGGTTACAGTTATGAGAAAGAAGTTACATATAATGAGGATTTGCCTGAGGCTGAAGAACAGATATTGGAAGAACCTCCTGTTGTTGAAAGCTTAGGTTCCGATTTCGAGCCGGATATTCCGGAAATGCCTGACGATACAGAACTTCCTATACCGGATAATATTGACGAATCCGTCATGGAGCAGCCATATGCTTCGCCCAATCAAACTGCTCAGACTACACCGGGGATGTACTCAGACAGAAGCGGCCTTGTCTGGGAACATTTCCTGCCTGAAAAACTCGACGCTGAGCTGAAAAGGTCTGCATCCTTCGACCAGGACAGCTGCCTGGTTTTTATAAGCGTTATAAGTCCGTCCGGTTTTATACCATACAGAAATATATCCGAACTTATAATCGAGCATTTCTCATATAAGGACCTTGCATTTGAAGCAGGAGTTAACACCTTCTGTGTAATTATTCCGGAAAAGGACATTGATGAGGGGCAGATTGAGGTTGATAAATTCAAAAAGAGTCTTAAATCAAGGTTCCCGGACTCTGCATATAAAATATCTGCCGGAATTACATCGCGCAACAGCCGTCTTTTAAGTGAAAAAAGGATGATTCAGGAAGCACGCGCCGCGCTGTCCAGAGCTGAGGCAGAAGACAAGAGCACTACGATAGCTTTCAGAACGGATCTAAATAAATACAGGGAATACATCGCTTCTATAACCTGATAAATCAGTCTATATAGGGGATCTCCAGATACTGCCCGTCCCTGGTAAGAAATGTGTCGGGAAATACAGCTCTCGCTTCCTTCAGCATCTCTCTGAGGTCGGATTCTATATAGCGCGGGCTGTAGTGAATCAGTCCCATCTGCTTTATACCGCCTGCATTCCTTGCGGTTTCTGCAGCCTGGACCGAAGTCATATGCTTTTTCTCCGCAGCATCGTCTTTCAACTCATGCCTGAACATACCTTCACATATGAACAAGTCTGAATCTGCAACATTCGATGCAATTTTTTCGAGATACATGGTATCGGTAACATAAGAGAATTTTCTGCCCGAACGTTCTTCACCCATTACATTATGCGGCTCTACGATTCTTCCGTTTTCCAGTTCAACATTCTCACCCCTCTGCAGAACCGACCAGAGAGGCCCCTTGGGAACCCCGCATTCTAAGGCTTTTTCCGGATAAAATATTCCCGGACGCTTTTCTTCCTGAAGCGAATAACCGACACAGGGTTTTGTATGATCCAGATAGAATGAACTGATGCTGAAACCGTCTCCGTTGTACACTACACCGTCTTCATCAATCTCGGTCACGATAATCTCATAATTTATATACATATCAAGCACCTTGCGGCTGCTCTCTACATACTGCTTAATCTTCGGCGGTCCGAAAATGTACAGCGGTTCATCCCTGTCAACCTGAGAAGACAGCATAAGTATGCCGGGCAGACCGGTTACGTGATCAGCATGAGTATGGGATATAAATATTGCTGTAATCTTTTTCCATTTCAGATTCAGTTTTCTAAGCGAGATCTGGGTAGCCTCTCCGCAGTCAAACAGAAACAGCTCTCCCTCTCTCCTTAAAAGAACAGATGTTAAAAACCGGTTCGGAAGCGGCATCATGCCGCCCGTTCCCAGTACAAATGCTTCCAGATTCATTATATGTTACCTGCCAGTTGTATAATTCTGTATAAGACTTTTTTTTCTGAGGCCCGAATGCTTCAGCAGGGTTTTCAGTTCTGCATATTTATAATCCGGAACATTTTTTATACATTCAATAAACAGCTTCATACAGGCCGCTGCATCATCCTCAGCCCTGTGAGCATTCTCAATTTTAATCCCAAGGTGCCTTGTTATGTTTTCAAGACTGTAACTGTAAGCGCCTTTAAAATATCTTCGTGCAAGCAGTACAGTATCAAGACAAATCAAATCTTCCGTATCCAGTCCCGAAGTATTTACAGCCTGCACCAGAAAATTTGCGTCAAAACCGATGTTGTGAGCTACGAGCACTGTTCCGCTTATAAAAGAAAGAAATCCGGGTAAAATTTCACTTATACCCGGCTTGCCTTTCACCATTTCATTATTAATTCCGTTTACAGCTGAGGCTTCAGCCGGAATCATTACTCCCGGATCAATCAAACCGGAGAACCGGAATTCATCACCCTGAAGGTTGAATTTTACCGCCCCGATTTCTATTATTTTGTCCCTGTCCGGGTACAGGCCTGTTGTCTCGAAATCAAAAGCCGTGAAGTAAATGCTGCTAAGCGGTTTATTTAACATTGGCCTCGTCTATTTTCGGATTTTTCTTCAAGCGAAATTTTATTTTATCGCTCCTGAGTTCAACCAGAATATGATCTCCGCTCTTGAAATTTCCCTGAAGGATCTCCATCGACAGGGGATCTTCAATCTCATTCTGTATGGTTCTTCTGAGCGGTCGAGCACCGTACTTGACATCATAACCATCGTTTATAAGCTTTTCTTTGGCCTTGGCGCTTAT
The DNA here is from genome assembly GCA_003245835.1 of Spirochaetales bacterium. Taxonomy (GTDB): domain Bacteria; phylum Spirochaetota; class Spirochaetia; order UBA9216; family UBA9216; genus Thalassospirochaeta. The sequence continues at coordinate 8,313 of QKCC01000137.1, forward strand.
TTCAATGAAAATATTATTTTCAAAAAGCCTCAGTGCTACTTCCGAGAACATAATATCAAAAATTTCACTGACATTCTTTTTATCAAGACTGTGAAAAACAACAATATCATCAATTCTGTTCAGGAATTCCGGTCTGAATACCCTTTTCAGTTCATTCATTGCCGATGTCTTAATCTCGCTGTGATTCATTACGCCTTCGCTCACCGAAAAACCGAGCGATGAACCGCGGTTGATTTCACGTGCGCCGGCATTACTCGTCATTATAAGAACAGCGTTTCTGAAGGAAACCTTGTGTCCGAGGTTGTCTGCGAGTTCACCTTCTTCGAGCACCTGCAGCAGAAGGTTGAAAACATCCGGATGCGCTTTCTCGATCTCATCCAGAAGTATTACGCTGTACGGACGTCTTCGAATCTGCTCAGTCAGGACGCCGCCTTCTTCGTAGCCGATATATCCCGGAGGGGCACCGACCAGTCTTGAGAGATTATGTTTCTCCATGTAGTCGGACATGTCTATTCTGATTAGAGAATCCTTATCACCGAACAGGAATTCTGCAAGAGTTTTAGCCAGCAGAGTTTTTCCGACCCCTGTGGGACCGAGAAATATAAACGAACCCATCGGTCTCGACGGCGAGCTCAGCCCGGTCCTTGATCTTCTTATTGATGACGCTATAACCTTGATTCCGTCATCCTGTCCGATAACGGTCTTATGCAGTTCTTCCTCAATCTTTAAAAGCCTTTCCGATTCAGACTGGGCAATTCTGAACAGCGGGATGCCTGTAACATTTGAAATCAGTTCCTGAATGTCGTCTGCATCTACAATATTTTTTTCATGCTTAAGACTGTCCTGCCAGCCTTTCTTAAGGTCTTCAACCTCGCTTTTCATCTTGCGGACAGTATCACGAACGGCGGCCGCCTTTTCATAATTCTGGTTGTTTACCAGCATTATTTTTTCCTGCGTAAGATCCTCAATCTTCTTTTCCATTTCTGCAAGTTCTTTCGGCCTGATACTGTTGCTGATTCTTTTAAACGAACCTGCCTCATCTATAAGGTCAATTGCCTTGTCCGGAAGGAATCTGTCCGTGATATATTTCGATGCAAGCTTTGCCGCAGCCTGAAGCGCAGCATCCGTGTACTTTACATTATGATGTTCTTCATAATTGAGTTTTATGCCCTTCAGGATTTCGATTGTATCATCGACATTAGGTTCTTCGACAATAATAGTCTGGAACCTGCGTTCGAGTGCAGCATCCTTTTCGATGTATTTCTTGTATTCGTTCAGGGTGGTAGCGCCGATGCACTGCAGCTCTCCGCGTGATAATGCCGGTTTCAGCATATTCGACGCGTCTATGGCCCCTTCAGCGCCGCCTGCGCCGATTATTGTATGCAGTTCGTCAATGAAGAGTATTACGTTTCCGGCTGCCCGGATTTCCTTCATCACACGCTTGAGCCGCTCTTCAAACTCGCCCCTGTACTTAGTACCGGCAATAAGCGACGCAAGATCAAGCGTAAGAACCCTTTTTCCGATTAAGACTTCGGGAGCCTCGCCTTCGACGATCTTCTGCGCAAGTCCTTCGACTATGGCGGTCTTGCCTACCCCTGGTTCGCCTATAAGCACAGGATTATTCTTGTTACGCCTTGCCAGGATCTGTATAACTCTCTGAATTTCGGCGTCACGGCCGATAACCGGGTCAAGCTTCTCCTGTTTGGCGTATTCGGTCAGCTCCCTCGCGAATTCATCAAGGGTAGGAGTGCTTTTCTTGCCGTTGACCGGCTGCTTTTTCCTGGCCGGTTCAGCGGGACTGATTTGTTTCTGTTTGATGCTTCCGGGGCCGCGAATTTCCATTACCGCGGCACGGACACTCTCGGGACTGATCGAATGTTTAACAAAGAATCTTGATGTTATACTGCCGCTTTCGCAGATCGCGGCAATAAGAAGATGCTCGGTGCCTATATAATCATGTCCGAGATTCCTTGCTTCTTCTGCCGAATCCTCAAGTATCTTTTTCCCGCGGCGTGACGGCGGAACATCACCGAGAATCAGCCCGCTGTGTTTTTTGGGTATATTTCTTTCTATCTCGAGCTGCAGCTCGATAGGATCAACTCCCAGGTTCTTTATTGCTTTAAACCCGATGCCCTCGCCCTCTTTTATAACAGCGAGAATAATATGTTCAGGAAGAAGCTGATCAGAGTGAAATCTCTTTGCTTCCTCCTGTGCAAATATGGTGAGTATCCGTTGTGCTCTCTGTGTAAGGCCTTTAAACATCCTGCCCTCCATAAATTATAGCTTTTTGTCCTTTATTGCCGTTTTTACGTATTCAGCCCTGGTGAAATCAATCATAGTCTCATCAGCAAATGAATCCTTGTCGGTTATCATACTCTGTATATGCGATTTCTGACTCAGAAACAGCAGTGCACTGCATATTTCAAGAGGAAGATCTATTAGCCCGAGTGCAATTCCCATCCGCAGCGCGGACAGATTGTTTATCGCCTCGTTGGAACTCAGCAGCCGGCAGTTTGTCAGCAGTCCATAGGCCCTGTAAACATAATCCTCTGTTTCAGTCCTCTTTTTCTCAAGAAGCTCGCTTCTGGCTTTATTTTCATACCCTGCAATCTGTATTGCAAGATTCTCGAGTTTATCAATCAGATCATCTTCGGACTGCCCGATCGTGAACTGGTTAGAAATCTGGTACATGCTACCGAGAGAATTGTCGTCATCACCCATGAAGCCTTTTACCATAAAGCCGAGCTGAACTACCGCTTTAAGAGCCTTCTCGATTAAATTTGTTTTAACAAGGGCCGGAAGATGCATCATTACCGATGCCCTCATTCCGGTACCGAGGTTGCTGACCTCTGTATTCAAATAACCGAATTCGAACGATACTGCGTAATCGAGTTTTGACTCGAGGTACTTGTCAATTTTATCCGCCCTGCCCGCGCATTTTCGGATTTCAAGCCCGCCTTCGAAAACTGAAAACCTGAGATGGTCGGTATCGTTTATCACACAGGAATTAAGATTGTCCCTGCTTATCACAAGCTGCTTGTTCAGATGCAGAATATAATCCTGTGACAGGTGGTTTCGTTCCATAAGAATTTTTCGGTCTACGGGTTTTATCTTCCCGATTTCGGAGATTCCGTATTTATCAATTTCACTCCAGGATTCGAACGCGTTAACAATCTTACCGCTGACGATTTCTTCGTCACTGCTGCTCATAGTTCCGGGATATTTATGCCCGTTGAGGTTTCTTGACAGCCTTATCCTGCTTGCAATAACTACGTCATCCTGGTTTCCGTTTCTCGAAAACCACCCGCTTTTACGGTTAATTTTTACAGGACTACTCATCTTTAACCCCGGCCCTCTGCTCAATTATTCTTATTCTGTCTCTCAGTATAGCCGCCTGTTCATAATTCTCTTCCGAAATAGCAAATTCGAGTTTCTGACGCAGGCTTTCCTTATCGACAAGAAGCTTCTTCAGTGTTCCGACTTTCTCAGGGAGTTTTCCGACATGCTGAACCTGACCCGCTGTATTTTCGAGGTAGAGTTCGATTTCTTTACTGAAAACATTATAGCAGTCGGCACAGCCGACTTTCGCGTTTCGCCTGAAATCTTTTATAGTAGTGCCGCATGTGCTGCAGACATCCCTGTCATCCCTTTCCGCATACCTGTCGGTTAAATCGATCAGGCTTGTCAGCAGCTGGGACAATGAGGGTTCAATTATATCTTCATCGCCTGATATCCCCTTGTCACCGGCGCAATCTGTACACAGGTGCAGTTCAGTCACCTTTTCACCGGCGATCTGCTTCACATGGATAACGGCTTCTTTTTCTTTACAAACATCGCATTTCATTGAGTCACCTTTACTTAATAGTAATAAAATTTTGAAAAAGATTCCACAGATAATCCTTTTAATCCATAATTCTCATCACGATCTTAGAAAGCGGCTGCCTTATCTTGGTCAGCAAAATCTTTCAGGTACTCCTCTTTTCCCCGCCTTTATTCAACCAGAATACCGCTTTCTAAAAAATTAGAGCCATAATTATGGCTGCATTTTCATCGTTCATACATGCGGGCATCGATAGCGACGAAAAAAATCCTTTTTTTTTGTTGATATGATGAACGCATTTATGGTGATAATCGTACAGCCATAATTATAGTTCTCAGTTTTTAATGTTTTTGCATAATCTCGAGCGGCGTCATCTTTTCAGCTTTTCGAGCCGGCAGAACAGCGGCAAGAACAGAAAGAATCAGGGCCCCGGCTCCTACGGCAAGAATCTTCAGCGGATCGATATCGACAGGTATATTTTCAAGATAATATGATGATGCGGACGCAACTGAAAAAGAATCGCCGCTGCCGGACCCGGACAGCAGATCTGAAATATTCCTGAAAACTGAAATAAGTCTGTTTACATTTACTGAAATAAGCAATCCGGCTGAAATCCCCGCTGCCGCCCCGAAAAATCCGGTCAACACCCCGGTAATTATAAACGACAGCCGGATCTGGCTGTTTTTTGCCCCGCAGCTCTTCAGTATGGCAATATCAGGTCTTCTTTCAATCACCATAATAATCATCGACGATGTAATGTTGACGGATGCAACAATCAGGATTATTGTCATAATAAATATAAGCACCAGTCTGGTGGTATAGAGTGATTCATACATTGATTTCTGCAGCCCGTACCAGGTGGAGACCGAAACGTCGAGTTTGGATTCGTTGCTTATTTTCACCGCGATCCGTCCGGCATCGTTATACGGATCCGTTATCTTGCACTGAATACTCAGAAAACCTTCACCGCTGAAGATCTTTTCTCCCTTATCGAGGCTGATAAACGCAGTAAGAGAATCAACCTCGTAATAACCGGTTGAAAACACACCTGTAACCCTGAATTCTTCAGGCCTTAAAACTATCCTGCCGTTAGTCATCGTTTTTGCGGTAAGCATCTTTACTGAGTCGCCTGTTCCTGCATCAAGCTTCGAAGCTATTTCACGGCTCAGCATAATCGACGACGGTGAGGCTATATCGAAACTGCCTTCAACTATTTCCAGGTATTCTGAAAATCCTTGATCATTCTGCATAAGATCGGGTTTAAGAGCTTTTACCTGAACACCTGTCCGGCCGCTGTCTGAGTACAGCAATGCTGTTCCGCGAAAAACCGGAGACGCATAAAGGACTTCCGGCATTTCGATCAGTTCCGCACTCAATCTTTCAAAATCAGAAACTGAATAATCCTTCAGGGGCGACAGCTGAATATGCCCGGTCTCGAGTTCGATAAAACGCCTTGTAATACCCTCTATCATTCCGTCCGAAACTTCTATAACGACAACAAGGGGAATCACTGACAGGGCAACTGCAACTGCAGCGCCCAGCATTGTCCTTTTTTTCCCCTTACGGAATGTGTAGAAATTCCGAAGTCCAATAAACAAAGGGAATCCCGATATATTTTTCATTTAAGGGTCAGTTCCCCTTTATGCAGAAAATATTCGGAATCACCGCGTCCGGCAAGTTCGGTATCATGCGTAACAAGCAGAAGTGTTTTCCCGTAATCCCTGACCATATCAAACAGCAGGGTTTCAACCACCCTCGAGTTTTCTTCATCCAGATTTCCGGTCGGTTCATCAGCAAGCAGGTAATCCGGATCATTCATCAAAGCACGCGCAAGCGCTGCCCTTTGACGTTCGCCGCCCGACATCTGGGTCGGATAATGGTTAATCCTTCCGGCCAGGTTTACCCGTTCGAGCAGTTTCTCTGCCTTGCTGACGGCGGATTTCCTGCTGCTTCCGGCCATATAAAAAGGCATCATGACGTTTTCAAGACAGGTAAAATCCTTCAGCAGGTAGTGGAACTGAAAAATAAAGCCGACAGTTTTTGATCTGTATTCAGACAACTGGGCCTCTGTCATTCGGGACAGGTCTCTTCCGTTTACCGAGATACTTCCCCCGTCAGGCCTGTCGAGTCCTCCGATGATGTTCAGAAGAGTGCTCTTGCCGCAGCCGCTCTCACCGGTGATCACTGTTATTGTTTTCGGATCTATATTGAGATTAATGTTTCTGAGTATGACGAGCTCTTCCGCTTCAGTCTTGTACTTTTTCTTTATTTCCGTCAGATTCATATTTCCCATGTTACTTTTCCTTTATTCATACCGCAAAACTTCCTGAGGCGTAATTCTCGATATTTTAGCTGAAGCCGTAAAAGCCGCTGCCGTGCAGAATATTAGAGCGAATACAAAAATCATTGCTACTTCAGACGGAAGAATACGCACCGGAACATTAATCAGAAAAGATGATGAGTTCAGTGCAAGCAGCCTTAAAATTCCGTTTATATTCATACTCACCGCAAGCCCCGCAAATACTCCGACAGTCCCGCCGACAGCGCCTATCAGAAACCCGTTGATAACGAAAATCTGCCGTATCTGCGAAGGTGTAGCCCCGATAGCACGCAAAATTCCAATCTCTTCCTGCTTCTCGGCTATAGCACGTCTTGTCGAATTGAAAATTCCGAACGATACCACCAGGAAGATAAGCCCGAGCAGCACAGTCATCATGGTTTTTTCGAGCTTAAGCGCACTGAAAAAAGCCCGGTTATATTCCCGCCAGCTTATTGCTTTATCCGGACCTATACCGTCCTCAGTTTCAAGTCTTCCCAGAACCTTCCTGTCGCCGAAGCGGTTTTCCAGTTTTATTCCGTATTTGAGCTTCGCCGATGAATCTATTTCTGTCAGCGATTTATCAGACATGATTATCATCGAGGCGTCAAAATCATCATATCCGCTCTGAAAAAGTCCGGTAATAACAAATTCCGATGTTTCAGGCCTCAGGCTCCTGAAGGCATCTCCGTTCAGTGCAATAAGCGAAACGGTATCGCCGATACTCAGCCCCAGCTTGTATGAAAGAATTCTGCCGATAACAATTGAACCGGCAGTATCGGGCCGGAAGTCGCCCCGGTAAATATTAAGCTGCCTGAAAAAGGAAGGGTCGCGTTCAACTGCATCATCAGGAAGCCCCTTAACAAGGCAAGGCTCAATATTGTAGGGGCTGTTTATCAGCGTCTGCGTTTCATAAAAAGGCATTACACTTTTAATACCGCCGATTTGTGCAAATTCGTCCGCTCTGCCGGTTTCGGCTCCGTTAATTCTTATATGATATGATGAAATTTCAAGTATATCTTCAATAAAACCAAGCTGAAACCCGTTCATTATAGAAATGACTGAAATCAGCGCGAGGACTCCGACAGCTATCCCGATTGCCGAGAGTATACCGGTTGACACCCTGCCGTTCCTGGTGTTTTTAGTATATCGTGACGAAACGAACAATACCCACTTTTTAAACATCCGCTATTCCTGCAGCTGTTCGGTGCCTGTTCTGACCCCGTTCTGATAGTTTATTTTCAAAACAGCCTCTCCGTTTTTATAAAGAACTTCTGAAAAGTTTGCGCTGTCTTCATATTCTGTAACCTGCACAAGATTCCCGTTCTTTGAGTATGTTTCTTTGCTGAGTTCATTATCCCGGCTGTACTCATACCTGAACCGTTCTGTCGAAAGATCCCTTCGGACAACCATTTCCGCAAGTAACCCGCTTCTGAAAAACCATTCCGATACCTCAACCCTTTTACCTTCTGCACTGTTCAGAACGCTTCTGATCAGCCTGCCGTCCGGATCATAGGTGAGCGTGGTTTTAAGACCGGATTTCAGATCAGTAATAATTTCTATCCTTCCGCCGTCTGCAGATTCCTCATATGTGCGTGTTTGACCGGGGCCGACGGCCGGCTGGAGTTCACTGTATGAAATCCCTTTTTTACCGAATCTTATATAAGCATGCTGTTTACTGTCCGAAAACCAATATCGCGCGACTCGACCGTCATTAAAAATAAATGATATCAGTGAATCGTTCTGTCCGCCGCCAAAAGTCCGTTTAACATCAAGCAGCCGGCCCTCTTCAGTATAAAAATATTTGTCCGAGTATATTTTTTCATCACCGAGAAAAAAATCGGTATGATCAAGCATTTTACTGCTGTAGATATAGTCCGTCCGTTCAGCAGCCTCTCCAGGTTTTTCAGTTTGTTCGGTTACTATAATTCCGTTTTGCCTGATAACCGTCTCCGTCAGGTCATCCTTTTCCGTCACCTCTGTTGTTCCGGAACCTTCCCTTTTAATCGTGGTCCGGGCATATAAACTGCCCTTTTTTTTCAAGTCCCGAACTTCTACGCCTTCCCTGATTACCACCGTCAGTGTGTATTCTGTTTCAGCATCGTATTCGCTCCGGATCTGCCGCAGCTTCATACCGAGAATATTTGATTCATAAATATCTTCTGCATTCAGATAGGCGCAGAAAACGGTAGCAAACAAAAATGCTATGACTTTTTTCATCAGGAAAGCAGCTTTTCTACGTACTCTTCTGTATTGAAGACTTTTAAATCGGAATATTTTTCACCCGTGCCTATAAAAGCTATCGGCAGACCGAGCTTCGATGAGATTGAAACTGCCACTCCGCCCTTTGCGCTTGAGTCGTATTTTGTCAGCACAATCTGATCAATCCCGACGGCTTCATGAAACAGCTCCGCCTGCCTGAACCCGTTCTGCCCCGTGGTCGCATCTATAACAAGAATTTTCCTGTATTCTGCGTTAGAAGCCTTTGAAGCAATGATCTTATCTATCTTCTGAAGCTCCTTTACAAGGTTTGCTTTATTGTGCATTCTTCCCGCGGTGTCTGCTATTATCAGCTTTGCGTTTCGTGCGTTGGCGCTTTCTATGCTGTCATAAATTACTGCACCGGGATCAGACCCGGGCTGCTGGTGAACAACCTTCAGGTTCAGTCTTTCTCCGTGAAGTTTAAGCTGGTCAATTGCTGCAGCCCTGAAAGTATCCCCAGCGCTCAACACCGGTTCGAGACCGTATTTACCCCGGTAGTATTCCGCCATCTTTGCTATGGTAGTCGTTTTGCCGACGCCGTTCACACCGAGGACGAGAATTATTGTCGTTTTTTCCGGATCAACAGCGGTATCCGCTTCGTTCATCATACCGCCGATAAGTGTTTTCAGCTCGCTGCTTACCTGCTCCCGGCTTTCCGGTCCTTTTCGGCCGAATGTTTCCCTTAGATGTTCACTAATCTCAATTGCCGCTGCGGCACCTATATCGCCTTCAATAAGAATATCTTCAAAATCTTCATAAAAATCCTCACCTGAGGAATTTTTTGAAAACAGGTTTTTTAATCGTTCACCCAAACCCGGTTTAGCCACTGGTTGCTCCTGATTGCTTATGAGTTGCAGGGCCTCTAAAAACTGCAGTTAATAGAAGTCCCTTAATTAATTACTGAAATATTCGGCGCTGCTGACGTATTCCGCAGCCTGGATTATTGTATCCAAAAACATAAAAATATTCATCCCCAATGAGGCAAGATAAAGACCGTACTGTGCAGTATTCAGCCCTTCAATCCTCTGCAGCTCTTCATAATTATCTGAACCGTTTTCTTCGTATTCCCTGTTATAGGCACTTACAGTCTGTTCAACCATTCCGTAAAAAAAAGCAGTCATCGGAAGCGAAAGAATAAAACCGCCCATCGATGTATAAAACCTTGCCCTTTTTCCGGACACGTATTCAGCCCTTCCGCTGCTCAGGGCTTTAAGATTGATATTCAGGATTTCTTCTGTAGACGAGTTTATGAAGAATTTCTTTTCATCATAGCCTTGCTTCTTGATAACGACCGAAGAAAGCCTGTTTTCGGGTTCAAGCCGCACGGGACTCTTTCCGACCCAGACTGAATCAAGGTAGATATCAGCTGCATCAGGAAAAGTCTGAATGACAACAGTATTTATATCTGTCTTTTCCATGTCGAAACTGATTCTTTCCGAGGTAAATTTTTCCAGTGTTACCGTTCGCGCCAGGGCTTTATACCCGTTTTTCTTCAGTTCTACCTTGATTTCGCCAGGGTCGGTTATAAGCCGGTTCAGTTTACCAATTCCGCAAAATTTTCCGTTCAGATAGATCATCGAGTTTTCCGGGCCGTCAATCGATATTTCGGCCCATTCCCTGCCCAGCAGTTCAGTTTTGATCAGGTTCCTGCCCGGTTCAATCAAGCCGGTTATATCATCATTGCCGACGGCAGTCTTCCAAACAATCGTGTCTTTTTTTAATAATCCGTTCCAGAGCCTTACTTCGACAAAACGGTACTGGTCTATACGTTCTACCGAGCCGTAGACAATAAAATCAAGATCGTATTTTTCAGCTGTTTTTGAGATGTCACCTGGTTCCCGGCTGTATAAAAGTCCTTCTTCAGTTTTCTTAAGCAGCAGTTCAGCCGTAACACGGCCGGATGCAGCAGAAGATGCCGACAACGCTTTTATCCCGGATTCCATCGCTTTCAGTTCATCAAGCGCCGCTGAAATACTCTCATCCTTTTCCTCTAGAAGTTCCTGAAATTTATCTTTATCGGAGGTAAAGAGCAGGTTATCCCGCTGTTCGTAAAGTTTATTAATTTCTATCTTCTTTTTTTTAATTTCAGCCTCTTTTTCTTCATTCATCAATACAAGTAATTCGTTCGGTTTCAGCAGATGCTTATCAAGTACTGACAATGTTTCGTAGAATGATGAAGCGATTCCGTTCGAAAGAGCACTGTCGTCTGAATTTGTATAATTGAAACTGCAGACTGCAGATATCAGCTGTCTGCTTTCAGCATTCAGCGCTGAAGCAATAAAAAAAAATAAAAGAATAAAAAACTGCAGCGCAGTATGTTTTTTAAACATTAAAACCGATTGCCTTTCTTACGGCTGAAATTATACGTTCGGATTTAAACGGCTTTACAATAAAATCTCTTGCACCAAGCTGAATCGCTTTAAGGATGTATTTATCCTGCCCCATTGCTGAACACATGACCACATTGGCATTTTTGTCGATTTTCCTCAGCTTGGAAAGCGCTTCAATTCCGTCCATAACCGGCATAGTAATATCGAGCAGCACGAGCTGCACAGGCGACCGATAGTAAAACTCAAGGCATTTCCTGCCGTTCTCGGCTTCACCCGCGACAGGAATTCCTTCTTTTTCAAGAATCTCCCTTATCGCCGTTCTCATGAACTGGAGGTCATCAACTATCAGTACGCCGGCGCTAATCTCTTTCCTCACTATTTATCCGTCCGGTTCCATTTCAGAAATTCTTCTATGAATCTTTCCAAATCACCATCCATTACTGCCTGAATATTTCCGGTTTCACATTTTGTCCGGTGATCCTTTACCATATTGTACGGATGAAAAACATATGATCTTATCTGGTTTCCCCAGGAGATGTCCTTTTTTTCCTGTGCACGCTTTTCCTGTTCTTTCTCTTTCTCGGCCTGGTAATGTTCATACAGCCTTGATTTCAGAACCTTCATCGCATTTGCCTTGTTTTTATGCTGACTTCTTTCATTCTGACACTGAACAACAATACCGGTTTCAAGATGGGTTATTCTCACTGCCGAATCAGTCTTATTGACATGCTGCCCTCCGGCACCGGAGGCTCTGTAGGTGTCAATTCTGATATCGTCCGGTTTTATATCTACCTCGATATCATCCTCAATCACCGGAGAAACGTAAACCGATGCGAATGATGTATGTCTTCGTGAACTTGAATCAAAGGGTGATATTCTGACAAGCCTGTGAACTCCGGATTCACCCTTAAGATATCCGTGCGCATATTCGCCGTCAACCTGTACTGTAACGGATTTAATTCCGCCTTCAGCTTCCTGCATATCGAGAATATCAAATTTAAAATCGCTTCGCTCGATCCATCGTGAATACATCCGGTAGAGCATATTTACCCAGTCGCAGGCTTCAGTTCCCCCCGCACCAGAGTGGATCGTCAAAAAGGCATTGTTGGTATCAAACTTTGCACCAAGCAGTTCCAGCACTTCGAGCCGTTCAAATTCAGCTTCAATTCCGGCTAAGGATGCAGCAATTTCATTTTCAACTGATTCATCATCTTCTTCAACTGCAAGGTTGTATAGTTCCCTGAGGTCTTCTGTTTCCGATTTTAAATCCTTCCACGGCTCGAATCTACCTTTTAAAATTTTAAGCCTGGACAGTACTTTTTCAGCTTCTTCCCTGTCATTCCAGAACGCCGGTTCAGCGGTCTTTTGTTCAAGTTCATTTATAGAACTTTTCAGCCTGTCAGGGTCAAAGACGCCTCCAGATTTCAAGTATTTTCTTTTCTAATTCACTTATTTGAGGTTCAATTTCCTGCAGCATAGCTACTCCTGTTTTAAAGTCTCACAACGGATTTTTTCCATTTTTTTTCATTTAGAAATGATATAACCAGAGTATCTTCATATGGATACTGGTAAAATCTTATTTTATCATAAAAATCCGTTGATTTGTCTATATCACGTTTTAATCTGGTCAAAGCTTTATCGCTTATGGAAGTCGTTTCAAAGGTGTTCGCAATTATTTCTTTAAAACCGTACCTTCTAAGATAGTCTACTACCGCATCCCTGTGTCCGGCATCCGCAATATCACAAATAACTGATACAAACATTGATACAGTTTAGAAAGTAATTTTTCTTATGTCAAACCCTTATTATAAAAGTCAGCAGTTTTCAAGTTTCTATAAATCTTTTATACTTTATGAGTTAATTAACCGATTATTAAACCAGTTATGAAGAGAACTCTATTTTTTATCATCATTTTTCTCTCAATATTTACTGCTTTTCCGGCTTTCTCCCAGGTGGACAGTATTTTCACACCTTTTGTGTCAAGGATTAAGGTCGAACAGGGAACTTCAAGTATAAAAATCAGCTGGAATGATACTGATGATGTTAAGGGTAACTGTATTGTGTACAGGTATACCTCTGCAATAGATGCAGACAATTTTAAAAATGCCGTCAAAATTGCACGCGTACCCCAGGGTATTGAATTTTATGAAGACTTTCCTCCTTATACCCAGACAAACTATTTTTATGCTGTGCTGATGGAAGAGGAAGGCTCAAATCTCCACCAGGTTTTTATTCCATTCAGGAACCTTTCAAACAGTGCAGTATTTATTACTGAAAAATCAAAGGACAACACCCCGGCCCTTGTAACCTCTATAAAAGCCTGGGCCGGCAAGGATTCCGTGCAGCTGTCCTACAAATGCAGTAAACCGTCAGCCGAACTCTTCATTTACCGCAACACCGAACCAATAGAAGACCGCAACGGCCTGCTTGAAGCCAACCTGATTGCAACCCTTTCAGGTGCATCAACTTCCTATACAGATTACCCGGTTCCCGGGATCAGTTATTACTATGCAGTTATTGACTCGAATCTTATAAAAACTGGTAATTACAGCTTTAAAGCAGGCGAAAATATTACAATAATTCCCGTCGAGCTTGAAATCAAAACAACCGAACGCATCGGGCTGCCTCAGAAAGCTTCATCAAGACCCAAACCGCTGCCTTATCTGTCAATTACAAGAGGTTATCAGAGCGGCAGACAGCTTTCACCGTCCATCATTGACAGCATTCCTGCAAAACAGGAACTTTCAAAAAAGACGGCTGATGAAGTAAAGGCCATGATTTCATCATTTACCCCGGTTAAATTAACCGTTCCTGAACCCGTCATTTTGAAGCAGGACAGGTCTCCCGAACCTGGAAGTGAACTTGCAATGCTTTCGGATATTCTTGAAACAGATTTTACTTCAGGGAACTATGAAGCCGCAAAAATCAAGCTTCTTGACTTTCAGAAAATTCGCCGCAGCAGGCAGATTGAAGCTTCTGTTTATTTCTACCTTGGCCAGGCTGATTATTTCCTCGGTAATTACAGGGCATCTTTTACCGACTTCCTCTTCGCTGAAGAATTTTATTACCTGGATTCGCGGCCATGGATAAATAATCTTTATGAAAAACTCAGGATTTCAGAAAGCGAATAACCGGCCTTTATTGAATAACTTTTTTAATCCGGCGATCGATTCTTAACTGAAGCTTATTCGTCCATGAGTCGCCGGGCCCCAATGATATATTCCATCGCGGAACAAAGCAGTCTGCCTGGTAAAGTTTTTCGACTATCTTCCCGGTTCCGGTTTCCGTATAAACAGGAAAACCCCATACTGATGCAGGAACATCGGTTGTAATTACAATATTAACCTTTCTCGCGCTGTCTTTTACATGCATTTCAGAAATCTCAGTCGCTGAAAAAATCGTTTCTGAAGGCCTGGTCCGTTCCTGCCCGCGAAAAAGCTTTACACCGGTGTTCCGGCCTTCAGCTGAGCTCAAAGCAAAATTGAATTCTGCACCGAATGTTGTATTCAACACGGTATCAGAATCATTGGTAAACTCATAATCAATGAATATGGTATTTCGTTTAAACGAGTATGTTTTCTTCAGCCTGACCGGGAATTTATTCTTTTTCGTTACGATACTGCCGTCCCTGACAAGTTCAATCTCGTTCCTTTCCTTATTGAACCTTTCGGTTTCATAAAGACCCGATACAAAATCACCTTTCTCGCTGTAGGTCATATTAATGAAATTCTCAAGCTTTTCATCTTTCTGGAAAAAGTGATCGATACACGAATTCCTGGGATATTTATCTACAGTCTGCTCCGTATGATACCACTCCCGGTGTCTTGCCATTGTCGCAAGATAATTGTGAGGAATCCGAAGATAATCAAGTTCAAAAATAACGCCGCCTTTGAGGTGGATGTTTGCATTCAGGCTCGCGCCGCGGTAAATGTATTCTTCAAGACCATCCATATCGAAGTCATCTTTTACTATGGCTGATTTGAAGCCGCTTCTTTCACGGGTTATTTTTTCTGCCTCTATAAGACTGGCATAGGCTTTCCGCCTCGTTTCAGCATGGTAAATTCCCGGACTTCCGCCGCCGTGCCAGAACGCTGAATGATTCTGACTCTTAAAAAGTTCGATTTCAGCGGTTTTTTTCCGCTGTTTATCTCCGCGCAGCTGTGAAATCAGCACATGGCAGTCAATCATCCTCGAATACAGATAGTTGCTTTCGGGGTACTTGGCTAGAAAATGCCTGAAAAAACTCTGTGTGTTTATCGGTTTATTTTCCCATTGGGGCTGAGTAGCGTCAGAACCGGAGCCGTTTTCTTCAATTCCGCCTTCGCTGATTCTTTCACGGTAAATCGGCCCGCTCCACCTTCCGATGTCTCCGGGTGAAACACATCCGAAGTATACCTTTCTCATTGGTCCGAGGTCCCGGACAATTTTACCGGGAAGAACAACCTCTATATGTTTTTTCTTCTTTTCAATCTGCTCAAAAAACTTCGTAAGTTTTTCGCCGGCGCCTTCGGTAAAATCAAGCTCTTCTCCGGGAATAAGCATTGTTATAACACGTTCTTCCTTTTCAGAAGCACAGCTCATAATGCTTTCAATGACTGCATCTGCCTTTTCATGCAGAAACTGGCTTATAAGTCTGTTTGATAGAGGGAAAATTACAATTTTTTTACCCTGATCTTCGGTTATACATGGTCTGTAAAGTTCACCGTTGTACAGTCCGGCATCCTCAAAGAATTCTTCATCAATAAATGTGAATTCCATTCCGGCGTAATTCATTGTCATCGGCATCGAGGGCTCCCACACTTTTTCCGTTATCCACATACCGCGCGGCCGACGTCCGAATCTTTTACGGATCTCGGTCGTCATCATCTCAATCTGGCTGACGCGGTCTTTTCTGGGTATCAACGAAAAAAGAGGGGAATAGTATCCTCCCCCGAGAAATTCGATGTTTTTGCTTTTAATTATATCGTTTACAAACATCGGCATGCCGTCATGCTTGTCAAGTATCCATGACAACAGCTCCCCGCTGTAATACATCGTAACCGGAACATCACTGCTATGTACGGAGGTTAAAAAAGGTTTATACGATTTATTGTAAACCGATTTAAGCCTTTCATCGCCGTCCGCCATAGAACAGCTGTTCACAGTTCCGAAAATTATTTTTACTTTCCTCACTATTTGCCTACTCCGGCTGCCGCCCCTCCCTAATCGGCAACATCCAGATCAATAATACATTTTGCGGGACAGACTTCAATCGCCTCAGTTCTGCTGCCCTTGGAACTATAATCTATTCTTGCAAGAAAATTTTCAATTACAAAACCGCCCTCCGGCGATTTCTTCTCACACATTTTACACCCGATACAACCGACTGAACAGTATTTTCTTACTGCTCCGCCTTTATCTGTAGACATACATGCTACTATATCACGCGCAGTGTAGGGTATCATTTTTATCACATGGGTGGGGCAAACTGCAACACATTTTTCACAGGAAATACACTTGTCCCTATTAATTACGAGGTAACCTGCCGGTGTTTTTCTTATTGCGTCAACAGGACATACCCGTATGCAGCTGCCCTGTCCGAGACATCCGTACGAACATTCTTTGTCGCCGCCGAAAGAGGAGTGCATCGCGTTACAGTCATCAATACCCTTGTATTCGTACTTTGTCGCACTCGTTTCCCTTGTACCGCGGCACATTACCTGGGCGACCATCTTTTCGCCGTCCATCTCTACCGCAGTTCCCATAATCTCGCCGATTTTTTTTGCCACATCCGGACCGCCGGGACTGCAGAGAACCATTTCGGCACCGGTAAGCGCAATTGCTTCCGCGTATCCCGCACAGCCCGGATATCCGCAGGCACCGCAGTTGGCACCCGGCAGCACGCCTTCAATCTGTCCTGCCCGCTCATCCTTCTTTACAGCAAAAATTTTCGCGGCATAGGCCAGAGCAAGACCGAAAAGTCCGCCGAGCGCTCCTACCGCTAAAAATGCAAATATTACTCTGTCAATCATTATCAACTCCTAGCCTATCAGGTTGTTAAGCAGCGCTTTATCAAAAGCCATGAAAGCCAGGGCCATCAGTCCGCCGGTAATAAACGCAATCGGCGTGCCCCTCAGAGGTTTAGGCACCCATTCGGAATCAAGCTTTTCACGGATCGCCGACATCAGAACAATTGCAAGCAGAAACCCGAGACCGGCAGCAATACCTGATACAAAGCTTTCAAGCGCATTGTAATCGCTTCTGACTGCTATCAGCGCAATACCGAGAACAGCACAGTTTGTAGTAATAAGCGGCAGGTAGATACCAAGCGCCTTGTAAAGAGAAGGTGAGGATTTCTGAATGAACATCTCCACAAACTGAACAAGTGCCGCAATCATCAGGATAAATGTAATGGTCTGAAGAAACTCGATGTTCAGCGGTATCAGAATAAAGTTCTGGATTGCCCAGGTCGCAAGTGCGGCAATGGACATAACAAAGGTTACCGCGAAACCCATTCCGGCGGCTGACTCAAAATTCTTCGATACTCCGATGAACGGGCAAAGCCCCAGGAACTGGGTAAGAATGAAGTTATTGATAAAAACAAATGTTATTATAATACCTATGTATGACATTATTTCGTACCCGCCTTTTTCATATCGGCCCAGGTGAACAGGGCTTTCAGATATCCCATTACAAGAAGAGCTCCGGCAGCCAGCGAGAAGACTCTTGCCGGTGCAGCCGACAGGCCGGGTATTGTAATTACACCGTCCCAGCTCCCTATCGGAACAATTGTTATTGTACCTGATCCGAGGACCTCTCTGACAAGAGCAATTATAATTAGTGCAAATGTAAAACCGAGACCCATTCCAAGTGCGTCCAGTACGGAAGCCGCTACAGTGTTTTTGTTCGCAAAGGCTTCCGCGCGGCCCAGAATTACACAGTTTACTACAATCAGCGGAACGAAAACCCCGAGGGCATCGTAGAGTGAAGGTATAAATGCCTGCATTACCATCTGAACCACAGTAACGAAGGACGCGATGATAACGATATAGGCCGGAATCCTGACCTTTTCAGGTATATAATTCTTAAGCAGTGAAACAAATATATTGGACCCCAGCAGAACGAATATTACGCCTGCGCCCATACCAAGCCCGTTAACAACCTTTGTAGTAACACCAAGTGACGGACATAGACCAAGGGCCAGTATGAATACGGGGTTTTCCTTTATAAAACCCTTTGTAAAATCCTTAAGCATTTACTCCCCCCCTTTTTTCAGAACAAATTCTGAACCGGCGGCAAGAGCATTTCCTACACCGGCAAAAGTAATTGTTGCACCCGAAATCGTGTCCGCAGCCTCCTGGCTCAATTGGGTTTTCAGTTTCGGTATATCTGTACCTGCGAAACCCAGGTATTTTTGCATATATGAATCTTTTTCAGCTTCTTTTCCAAGGCCCGGAGTTTCTTCATCTTCCATCAGCACCGATCCATAGAGTGTACCGTCAGGAAGGTAGCTAGCAAGAATTATAAGATTTCCGCCGTAGCCGGACCCCTTGAGGTTAAGTATGTAACCGTTCGGTTTTGCGTCTTTTACTACGGGATAGTAGCTGACTACTACTGCTTCCCCTGCTTCAGCCAAATCACCGATATCACCGCCCGGAGAAACCTTCTCAAGAGCTTCTTTGAGTTTTGCTGCCTTGAATTCAGCAATCTTCGGTTCGGTTACCATATTAACGGCACCCAGAACAAGCGCCGCTATGGCACAGATCAGGGCGAGTTTGCTTCCGATTTTCACCATATCAGTCATTCTTCTTTTCCTTTGGCACCGTGCCGAATTTAACAGGCTGTGTAAGCCTGTTTATCATCGGAACAAAGATATTCATCAGAATAATGGCGAGAGAAACCCCTTCCGGAAAAGAACCGTACAGCCTTATAAGGAAGGTTAAAAACCCGCATCCGATTGCGTAAATAATCATTCCCTTTCTGGTGATCGGAGAGGTGACCATGTCTGTGGCCATGAATATCGCCCCCAGCATAAGTCCCCCGGTCAGCAGATGAAACAGTACATCGCCGCTGAAAAACCCGTTTCCGAACCCGAGTCCGCCGAATATCCATGTCAGAAGCGCAAAGCTTCCGATGTAAAAAACAGGGATTTCCCAGTTTACAATTTTAACTATAATCAGGAATATTCCGCCTATCAGCAGCAGCAGGGCTGAAACTTCACCGATACAGCCGGGAATTCTTCCGACAAAAAGATCCCAGTAGCCGTTTACCGGGTAATTGTTTACAGAAAGAAAATCCATAGGACCGGAAACACTTCCCGTAAAGTTCAGCATATTTGTTTTCAGAAACCCCAGGGGGCTTGCGCCGGAAACAGTATCAGTAATCATGCGCGGCATGGTCCACCTTGTCATTCCTCCCGTCCATGAGAAGAAAACAAAAACACGGCCGGCAAGCGCCGGGTTCATCCAGTTTGCACCGAGTCCGCCGAAGGTCCATTTAACTACCACGATTGCGAAAACCGATGCAATAACCGTAATATAGATGGGCACTGCAACAGGCATATTATAGCCGACAAGCAGCCCCGTCAGAAAAGCGCTTCCGTCACTCAGCGTATTCTTTTTAAACATCAGCCCCATTAAATATTCGGCTGCACAGGCGCCGAGAATCGACGCTAAAAGCACAACTGCCGCACGGGGACCGAAAGCGTAAACGCCCCACACTCCGGCAGGGACTAAACTTAAAACAACAATCCACATTATCTTCGCTGTTGTTGCGGGAGAATGTATCTGCGGAGAGCTGCTGATTGATAATTTCACTTCTTCAGACATCAGCTTACCTTCTTCCTTCCCATTTTCTTGCCCAGCCGCATTCCCTGTACAAGGGGAATATGAGCAGGACACGTAAAAGCACAGCAGCCGCATTCCTTACAGTCCATCAGTCCTGTATCCATGGCCGACTGGTATTCATCATGGTCTATATACTTGAACATCTTTGTCGGATTGAGACCCATCGGACAGACCCCGACACATTTCCCGCAGGAAAGGCAGGCTGTTCTTTGTCCGCCTGAGACTTCCCTGTCGGTAAGGACGAGGATTCCGGAGGTACCCTTGGTTACAGGAGTATCAAGATCAAATACTGTAAATCCCATCATTGGTCCGCCAATAACAACCTTGGCAAACTTGTCTGCCATTCCGCCCGAGGCTTCAATAAGCTGTCTGATTGGTGTACCTACCCTTACAAGATAGTTGCCGGGATTTTTAACCCCGTGTCCGGTTACAGAGACAGTTCTTTCATAAAGCGGTTTTTCAAGCGCAACCGCTTCGTAAACTGCATTAACGGTTCCGACATTTGAAACAACACAGCCTACCGAGATCGGAAGTGCTCCGGAAGGGACCTCCCTGCCTGTTACAGCTTTGATCAGCTGTTTTTCGTCTCCCTGCGGGTATTTGAGTTTCAGGGGAACAACTTCAAGTTCAAAGTTTTCGGCTTCTGCCTGCTTCCTGATCTTTTCTATTGCATCCGGCTTGTTGATCTCTATTCCGATAGCTATCTTTTCGGGTTCAACAATCTTTTTCAGAATCCGCAGGCCTTCAATTATGGCCTCAGTCTTTTCAAGCATAAGCCTGTGGTCGGCTGATAGATAGGGTTCACATTCAACCCCGTTTATAATCAGATATTCAGCCTTCTCGCCCTTGGGCACGCCGTACTTCACATTGGCCGGAAAAGTAGCTCCGCCGAGTCCGACTATTCCGGAATCCTTTATAGTCTCATTAAGTTCCTGGGCGCTCTTATCCTTCCAACTGTCGGATTTTGATTTTTCAGCCGGAACAAAACCCTCTTCTTTTTCAATAACAACGGCTGAAGATTTCATGCCGTTGGCCATAAAGACATCCCTTATTTCCTTTACGGTTCCGTTCACAGGGCTGTGCACGGCTGCCGAAATAAAACCGGCAGCTTTACCAATCAGCTGTCCTTCTGTGACCACGTCTCCCTCGGCAACAGCAGCCTGCGCGGGTGCGCCGAGATGCTGAGCCATCGGAACAACAAGAATCCCGGGGATATCGGCTTTGACGATTTCTTTACTGTTCGTCAGGTTCTTATTTCCATGGGGGTGGATTCCGCCCCGGGGAAAAGTTTTCAGTCCCTTCATGCTTCTTGACCTTTTCTCCTCAATGTAATGTTCACTTTAGAAATAAATTGCCATAAAACGGGCATAATAGCCAAAAGGCTTAGAATTAAATGTTCAACAGGGTTAAAACTGCTGACAGTTTCAGAGATATCTGATTTTAGTATTACACCTCCAGGCGAGCTTTGACTTAAAAGAAGTGCCGCTAACCCTGCTCTCAATTCAGGCTTGATTATACTTATATACCACTCATCTGTAAACTGTCGTACACAATTTTGGCTTAACTCAATTTTATTGTTTACGGCAACATAATTATCAACAATTATTTTTTCATCAGGCTGCGGAAAGCCCCATTTCCGTCCGTACATAAAACCGTCCTGGTACGCCTGATGCGAAACAAGATCGGCGGCATTCACAAGGCCTTCGCCAGTTTTATCAATATATTCAAGGCTTTCCCAGCTCCAGTCGCTGAAGTGTTCAGCTGTTTTCTGCGGTACAGGAAGCGTAATATTTACCGGTTCACGTACAAACTGCATAAACATTGGAAGAAGGATGATTGCCGCCACGGCTGCCACAAGCCCCGAAACCGGGACTGCACCGGGCCCGGTCTTTCCGGCGGAAGTAAGGCTTACAGGAAAGAATATTCGGTGTTCCTGCATTCGAACACGCTGACCTTTCAGGCTGAAATATACCAGAATACAGATAACGTCGGCGACAACGGCCATAAAAACCGGTAACACAGGAACGCCGCGGGTTCCGCCGACAATGCAGCCTGAGATAAGGGCGAACAGGTATACTGCAGCATACATCCTTGTATTGCGCCCGAGTCTGAACACCCCGTAATTCATATGGTAAAGCATATCAGGGAACAGCTCGCGAACAAGAAGCAGAAAAAAAAGCAGCAGCGATACGGAAACCGGCAGGAAGGCGGCCCCGTTTACCACGACTGCGGCCATCCATGGTACGCCTGAAAACAGCGCGATGAGCCGTAAGCCCTTCAGAAGCCAGATTCCGAAAAACCATGAAACAGCGAAAAGCAGAATTGAATATATCCTGCTCATGCCCCTGAAATCAGGGAATATCCAGGTTTCGGAACGTTTTCCGGCAATGTGCCTGGTGTGAAAGTAGAAATCCCACGCCGACCTGCCGCTCTTCACATAAACGAGTTCATAACGATTGCCGTTACCGTCGACTGTAAAAAAGTATTCAGATGATTCAAGCATATAAGGGTCAAGCCGGGGATCTCCGGGAATGAACCTCTCGCCGATCCTGCTCAGTGGAATAGTTTCTTCCTTACCGTAATCGTTAAAATTTACCGAGCTGTTATAAAAGGATACAGTCTCTTCCTTAAAAATACCATCCTCGAGGATCTTTTCGGCAGTGCCTTCAGGAACAGCCACGGGGTAATAATTATTCCATAATCTGGTCTCCGCAGATTTACCGTCCAGCAAAAAAACAGCAGCACAGAGGACAATAAAAATAAACAGCATCGGAAGATTATATATACAGCGCCTAAGCATTAAACAACTTACCCTCAATAAAACAAAAGAACCCTGAGTTAAAAAACCATCTATTAGTCGGTTGGATATTATAAACCAGCCATGATAGTATTACAATCAGTGAAAGGATATAAACTCTTCCAATGCAGATCCAATGATGCCGGAAGGCGGCTTGACCGGGTAGTAAAAAAGATGCTCCCCGATGTTCCCGCCGGATTGATCTATTCCGGCATCAGAAAGGGATTGATCAAGGTAAACGGCAGGAAAAGCCTTCAGTCTTACCGTATTGTCGAGGACGATGTTATCGCAGTAAGCGATGCAGTGCAGTTCAGCAGGACTGATGATAAAAAACCTGCCGCTGCATCCGGTAAAACCGATCTTGATAGGCTTATAGTGCTTGAAACCGAGGATCTCTGTTTTATCAACAAACCCCGCGGTATGCTTACTCACGGTGAAGATTCACTTGCTGAACTCGTAAAAACGGGACTCGGCGGCATAGAGGAATCGCTTTCATTCACACCTGCCCCGCTTCACAGGCTTGATCGGAATACTACCGGGCTTATAGCTGTTTCAAGAACTATTACAGGGGCGGTCAGGTTTACCGGGCTGCTGCGTGACGGACGTCTGAAAAAATATTATATCGGACTCTGTTCCGGCAGACCCGATCGGAAATTGCGGCTCGAAAACAGCCTCGGCCGAAACGCTTTAAAAACCGGTGAAGACGAGGCCGGTAAAAACGCCGTTACCACCCTGATTCCGCTTCTGTACAAAGACGGCTTTACGCTCTGCCTGTTTGAAATCGAGACCGGGCGGACCCACCAGATAAGAAGCCATGCATCAGCCGCCGGTTTTCCGCTTGCCGGAGATACGAAATACGGCAGCAGAATTCAGGGATTCAAAGGCTACATCCTGCATTCCTGGATCTTACAGCTCCCCGATTTTGATATTTCAGCAGGTTTCAGGACCGTTTCAGCGGAGCTGCCCGGCGGCAGTTATAAAAAACTTGTTTCGATATTCGGAAAATCCGATGTTGACAAGGCGCTTGCAGACACCCGGAACGGTATTATCAATTAGAAAAAAACTTAAACTACTTGGCTATTTAAATCTTTATATATATTATATTTATATGAACTATCTCTTCAGACATATACAATGGGTCCTCAAAGGAGTAAAGGTATTTGCACTCGTCGGTAAAAGCGGTACCGGAAAAAGCTTCAGGGCTAAGCTTATTGCCGATAAACTCGGAATTGAACTTCTTATCGACGACGGTCTGCTTATTCGCGGAAAGAAAATTATCGCCGGAAAATCAGCAAAGAAGGAACTCACCTATCTCGGAGCAATAAAAACGGCGCTTTTTGATGACAAAACACATCGTGATTCCGTGATAAAGACGCTTAGAGAAGAAAAATTCAAACGTATATTAATTATAGGGACGTCCGAAAGGATGACTCATAAAATCGCCGCAAGGCTTCATCTGCCCCAGATCTCGAAGGTGATTAAAATTGAGGATATTGCCACTGAAGAAGAAATCAATACCGCAGTTCGTTCACGTAAGCTTGAAGGAAAGCATGTTATACCCGTCCCCGCGGTCGAAATCAACCGTAATTATTCACAGATGGTCTATGATTCGGTAAAGGTTTTCATGGAAAAGAAATTCCTTAATTTCACAAAAAAGGGCAAATACTTCGAAAAAACCGTGGTAAGGCCCGAATTCAGCAAAAAAGGCCGTGTCAGTATATCTGAATCAGCGCTTACCCAGATGATTCTTCACTGTGCCGATGAATATGACGGTTCGATTACAATTATGAAAGTCTCGGTACGCGAAGAAATCAGCGGGTACATTCTGAAGCTGAATGTCAGACTGCCGTACGGTACTGAGGTTTCAGACAAGATCCACAGCTTCAGGGATTACCTGATTGATAGTCTTCAGCGGTATTCCGGGATTGAAATTGATTCTGTAAGCATAAATGTTGAAGATTTTTTCACAAAAAAGAAAAAGGTTTGACATATTGCGAACTATTGCATAGAATTTGGCTGTCTACTTTGGACACAAGGAGATAGAGTAATGAAAAAATTACTATTTTGCGCAGTTTTCATTTTGCTTTCCGTTTTCATCTTTGCTCAGGACATGAACCTGATTGAAAGCGACCACTACAAAATTTATTCTGAAGTCAGTGTCGGACAGGCAGCAGAAACCGCAGAGGTTCTTGATGCTTATTTCACATTTTTTAACAAATACTTCCATTTCAACGCCGACAGTCTGACGTACAAAATGAAGGTAAAAATCTTCAAAGACAAGGATTCCTACGACAGCTACCTGTCTGAAATTATCCCCGAAAAGAAGGATTCTTTTGTTTTCCTGCAGTACAACCAGCCGGAAAAAAGTGAACTTGTCTGTTATTATTCGGAGGATGTCAGCTACGATAAGTACCTTGCTCACCATGGTTTTATCCAGTTTCTGAAAACCTTCGTCCCCAACCCTCCGCTGTGGATGCAGAAAGGCTTCGCAATTTACTTCGAAGACAGTACCTATTCACCGGAGAGCAAGACTGTAGTTTACAAGGAAAACCTTGACTGGCTTTTTACTCTGAAGAAGTATCTTAACAACACTGCAGAAGGTTATGAGAATTCGATCATACCGTTCCCGACCCTGCTGACTATGAATGTAGAGAATGCCAATTCAAGCATCGACGTATTTTACGCACAGTCATGGGGTCTTGTATATTTCCTTCTTAACAGCAGCGATAACGCTTACAACAGGGTTCTTTGGGATTCAATCAAAGCCCTTTCCGCTTCAAGCGACAGAAAGAATAACGAAATTTCCGTTATCAAAAACGCTTTCGAATGGGTCGGCAAGAATGATTTTTCCAAAGACTTTGCAGAATATGTGGACGGTATCAAAACCTTCCCGGATCTTGTTGAAGACGGCATGGACTACTACTCCGGCGGCGATCTCGCAAAATCTGAACAGTCCTTTGTTGGTGCTCTTACCCTGCGCGACGATCACCCGGTGCCTTACTATTACCTCGGTCTGATTTACTATGCGGAAAGAGATTATATGATGGCCGAATACTATTACCAGACGGCGATTCAGATGGGCGGCGAAGAAGGTATTACATACTATGCTCTCGGCGTAAACGACTATGCGGACAACAGGTTTGAAGACGCTGTAGATAACCTTGTAAGCAGCTACAATTCAGATCCTGACTTTTACGGAGAAAAAGCTGTTGCGCTTATGGTGCAGATGGACAAGGAACAGCCCGGTTTCGTAACCTCTTACCTTGAAACTCTCGGGGTTACCCAGGCCCAGATAGACGCTGCCTTAAGTGCGTTTTAATCCTGCAGCATAACTCATTTCAGATTATTATCAGGGATGCCTTTCAGGGCATCCCTTTTTTATTGATTTATTATCAATCTGCGAGTGCTGTTTTCATGTCCGTGCAGTGTCAGTTTAAATCGGAAGGTACGTTTGTACGTTTGTACTGAGTTTTTGGTTTTCTTCGGCTGCCGCGCTTGTTTTTGGGATTGTGAGCGTTCGGTATTTTTATACTGATTCCCAGTTCCTTGAAATACAGAACCACAGCCTTTTCAACCTCAATATTCGGGGGCGTCAGCGGCGCGATCAGATCCTTGACGGCCTTGAACATCTCACGGAATGCTGTTTTTGATTTGAGCATAGCGGTAGTCGGCGGCACCATATAGCTTCGTGTCAGAGCGTAAATCATATATTCCCTTTTCACACCCTGGTTTTTCCGAACCTCGCTGTCAAGAACGGAAAGACTCTTCATCAGTTCATCAGTTATCCTGGCGTTAATAACCGGAACAATATATTTAAGCATATTGTATTCAATGCAGTAGTTGAAAATCTGTTCTGAATTTCCACAGGCAAGGATCTTCATCAACTCTTCCGTCAGCCTCGAGACGGCAGCCCTTTCCAGCTCGGGTGAATACTTCTTCAAAGCCTTCTTTATCTTGCCCGGAAGCTGAAATCCTGTGGTTGCGGCATATTTGACCGTTCGTATTAGCCTTACGGGATCCTCGCGGAACGTTACATCAAGCGGAATAAGCGAACGTATTCTGCCCTGTCTTACATCTTCGAAGCCGCCGATATAATCGATAAGCTGTTCTTCCACCGGTGAGTAATAAAGGGCGTTAAACGAGAAGTCCCTGCGCTTGACGTCATCTTCCATTGTTCCGAAGGTATTCTGTTCATCACCCGGTGAAAGTCCGCGGAATGTAGACACTTCAATAATCTTGTTATTAAACTGAATATGAACCAGCCTGAAACGCTTTCCGATTATCTTGGCGTTCCAGAACAGCTTCTTTATCTGGCGGGGGTGGGCGTCGGTCGCAAGGTCAAAATCCTTTGGAATTTTTTTCAGCAGTAGATCCCTTACAGCACCGCCTACAACATATGCATTAAATCCTGCATGTCTGAGTCTTTTTATTATCTGAAGGGCATCACTGTCGATCATTGCAGTGGTTATGCCGTGTTCATCTATAGTATAAATATTTGCTAATTTGACTCTTTTTCCCTTTTCGTTAGTTCCGTATCTAATAAGCAACTGTATTTTCCTGGATGTTGGATTGAATTTCATGATAATTATACATTAATTTACAATACATTCAAATCCATTAATTTCATAAGTTTAATATCTGTGTTTTACCGGTCTAACTTGAAAGATAATCTTTATTTTATTAAAATCAGGCATCATTTATGAACAGGAGCTTTAATGGCCGGTCTAATTCAACCAAGAGTATTAAAAGGATTCCGTGATTTTCTGCCCGAAACCGAAATACTCAGAAAAGATATTCAAACAACTCTCGAAAAAACCTTTAAATCTTTCGGTTTCGTTCCGATTGATACGCCGGTCCTGGAATATACGGATGTACTTCTGGGAAAAGGGAGCGGCGAAACAGACAAACAGATATACAGGTTCGATGATCACGGCGGACGCGATGTTGCAATGAGATTCGATCTTACAGTACCCTTTGCACGGTTCATGGCAGCCCATATAAATGAACTCTATCTGCCCTTTAAGCGTTACCATATATCGAAGGTCTGGAGGGGGGAGAACACCCAGCGCGGACGCTACCGTGAGTTTACGCAGTGTGACTTTGATATCGTCGGTCTGGACAGCCCGGAAGCTGACTTTGAAATCCTTTCCATAATGCATGCTTCACTAATTGCTCTCGGACTCCCCGCTATACATATTCATATCTCGCACCGCGGTATATTCAACACCTTTCTTGACAGCCTCGGCGTCTCGGACGAATCTGCCGAGATACTCAGAATTGTCGATAAACTTGCTAAAATAGGTGAAGACAGCGTTCGTGAACAGCTTTCGGAGCTCACAAATGCTGCCGGCGCGGAAAAGATACTTGAATATATAAGCGCTTCAGGCAGTTTTGAAGAGATTATCGATAAACTTGAATCGCTCTGCGGCGGCCCATCCGAAGGCAGCGAGAGGCTGCGTGCTGTAAGAAAGATGATGACAGACTGCGGCATTGAAGACCTGTTCATCCTGAACCCGTCCATAACCCGCGGTCTTGATTACTATACCGGGATTGTGTATGAAACATTTCTGGATGAGCTTCCCGGTATCGGTTCGGTTTGTTCCGGCGGCCGATACAACAACCTTGCATCCATCTATTCAAAAACCGAAATACCCGGCGTAGGGTCTTCAATCGGCCTGGACAGACTTCTGGCCGCACTGGAGGAACTCGGAGCTGTAACATCCAAAAACAGTCTTACTGATGTGCTGATCATGAATATGGACGAAAATCTTAAGGGACACTATTTCAAAATTGCATCGGTTATGAGAGCGGCAGGGTTCAATTGCGAAGTCTTCCTTGAAAACAAAAAATTCAAGAACCAGTTCAGCTTTGCAGAGAAGAAAAGCATTCCGTTTGCGGTAATCTGCGGTGAGGATGAATATAAAAACAGCAGCATCACACTGAAGAACCTTAACAGCAGAGAAAACTACGAAATGATTACGATTGAAAAAGCAGTCGAAATTATGAAAGAAGGCTGATTTAAGCGGGCTATTTAACGCCCGCTTTTGCTTTGCCGCTGTCTTTTTTTGAATCTGCAGCGGGTTTGCTTTCAGAGGATTTTTCGGAAGAGTCCTTTTTGTCTTTTGTTTCTTTGGAAGAATCTTTGGAATCCTTCGAAGAAGTATCGGCTACTGTACTCTGTTTGCCGGCCTTGCCGCTGTCGTTCACATAGAACCCGCTACCCTTGAAAATAATGCCGGTGCCGCCGAAAATAAGTCTTTTAACCGGGCCCTTGCAGTGTTCGCATTCACTCAGCGGATCATCAGACATGCTCTGAAAGGCTTCAAACCTGTGTCCGCATTCGATACATTCATACTCATAAGTAGGCATATTGTTTCTCCACAAGGATTTATATAAAAATCAGATTGTGCATAATATAATCATATACTTATTCAAGGTCAATAAGATATTTTACACAATTCGAACCGGAACGCCTTCTTTAACAAGATATTCCTTTATTGATCCGACGGTATAGCCGCCGAAATGTACCATGGACGCAATCAGTGCGGCATCGGCTTTGCCTGCCGTCAGTACATCTTTCAGGTGCTCGGAGGTACCCGCACCGCCTGAAGCCACAACCGGGATTCCGACAGCCTCTGATATCATCCGTGTTATGTTGAGTTCATAGCCGTCCCGGGTGCCGTCCGCATCAATTGAATTCAGAACGATTTCACCTGCTCCAAGTTTCTCGGCCCTGAGCGCCCATTCAAGCGCATCAAGCTGAGTCGGGGTCCGTCCGCCGTTGATTACGACACGGTAGCCTGAAGGCATTTCACTGTCTGCGGCGGCGTCCATCCCGAGAACGATACACTGCCGGCCGAACAGCCCTGCTCCTTCAGAGATGATATCGGGATTTTTAACCGCCTGCGAGTTGACGCTTATCTTCTCGGCGCCTGCAAGCAGTACCGCGCGCATATCGGCAGCGGTTGCTATGCCTCCGCCGACGCAGAACGGAATAAAGATCTGTTCGGCGACTTTCTCGACGACATCAATCATGATCCCGCGCTTTTCTGATGACGCGGTAATATCATAAAAAACAAGTTCATCAACGCCCTGCCTGTAGTATTCGGAGGCCATTTCTACCGGATCGCCGATATCGACGTTTCCCTTGAACTTTATACCCTTTGTGGTCTTTCCGTCCCTTACATCAAGGCAAATGATAATTCTTTTCTGAAGCATAGTCCCGTCCTGTTATATTTTCCAGCTGATAAAGTTTTGAAGAAGTTTAAGCCCGGTCTCGCCTGATTTCTCAGGGTGGAACTGGGTTGCGACAACATTATCCCTGGCTGCGGCTGACGTAAATTCTATTCCGTATTCGGTTGAACCTATCTCATACCTTTTTTCCGCGGACGGATAGAAGGAATGTACAAAATAGAAAGATGAATTTTCTTTTATTCCGGCAAAAACCGCATGCCGTCCGCCGTGCGCTACCTGGTTCCAACCCATATGCGGAACCTTAAGGCCCATCCCGGCGGAGAATTCCTTCACCGTTCCGGGAATAATCCTTAGACATTGGGTATCGCGTTCTTCCGAGTAATCAAAAAATATCTGGCAGCCGAGGCAGATACCGAGCAGAGGCTTCCCCGAAGCGGCAAAGCTTTTAACCGCTTCATCAAGACCGGTTCGCTTCAGAACTTCCATCGAGGATTTGGCCTCTCCAACTCCCGGAAAAATCATTCTGTCGGCGGTCATCAGCCTTCCGGGATCCTGACTGACAAAAAAATCGGCGCCAAGGTGCCTCATTGCAGTCTCTACACTCTTCAGGTTTCCGGCATCATAGTCTACTATTCCGATCATTTTATATCCTTAAATCTGCTCTTTTCAGAGTTATACTCTATTTCATCCCTGCCGATCCGAGCCATTCAGACTCGATACCCGTCACATTTCTTACCGGCAGCTGCATATTTTCAAGAACGACATCTGGGCCGTCTTTTTGTATTTTAATAGTCCTTGGATTTTCAAACAGACGCTGACCGTCAGGATCCTTTGCCGTGACGACCAGGGTTCTGAACAGTGCTGAAAACAGGAACGAGCTTACTTCGCTGTCCATCCTGAACCTGCCCGAAATTGTATAAATATCTTCACTCCTGCGCATCGAAAGAATAAGCGATTCAATCGGAACCTTTTTAAATTCAGGAATGAAAACAGCATAATCCTCAGGCGAAAGGTTCCTGGTCATTATTGTAACATCGGCATCTGATTCTGATTCAAGCCATGCGGCATCAACGTTTCCACTGCCGCCGTCAGCCCATGAATCGAGCATTTCTTCAATTTCACCGGCAGAGGCCATCATGTATTTTTTATTCGGGAAAACAAGCTGATTACCATCCTTCCTGCTTTTCCAGTAAGGGAGGTTTGCATTTGCAGCCGGCAGCGGGTTATAACTGTGCTTTTCCCACGAAGAGTCCCAGAACAAACCCCAGTCGATTGCCCCCTTGGGATAATCTCCAAAAGCAACGACGCTGCTGCCGAAAGTCTTCCCGTCGGCAGCACCGTTAAAATCCAGCCCGGCCCATACTGTTTCGGTCCTTGCAAGAAATTCTTCTGTCAAATTCTCGGGGAGACCTTCAAACATCGCAAGTACGGGTTCAATCAGCTCACGGTTCTTTTCAACATCAGCCCTGATTATTACGTCCGTTCCGGACGGAAGCAGCTGCACGCTGCTCTCCATCACGGCCTTCTCGGGAATGCTCGCGCACGAATACACAAGCATTGCCGCAAGAACAGCTGTACTAAGCTTTAACGAGCGATATACTGCATTCCTCATCGCCGCACTCCACTTTCTGTGCGTCACCGGCTTCAGTCCAGTTCCATTTTTCCGTAAGCGTTTCGGCAGACAGGTAATCCTGAAAAGCAACAACAGCATTTTTGACACGGTCATTTCCGCTGATTGACAGTATAATTCTGTCGGTGACGTCAAGGTCCCTGTCCTTTCGCATATTCTGGACCGAACGAACTATATCTCTGACTATTCCCTCCTGAAGGAGTTCCTCAGTCATTTCCGAATCAAGCGCAACAGTGAGAGAGCCTTCGTTAAGCACTTTCATGTTGGCCTTTTCGCTTCTCTGGATAACAACTGATTCTTCTGTCACCTCGAGCGTTCCGAAGCTCAGATCCAGCGACAATGTAGCGCCTTCTATAAGAGACTGAATCTCGGTCGCCTTCAATTCAGCGATGGCGGCAGCGGCAGTCTTCATATTCGGGCCAAGCTGCTTGCCGAGCACCTTGAAGTTAGCTTTTGCGCTGTATTCAACAAGGTCTTCTTCGTTGTCGCGGAAAATAACTTCCTTGACGTTGAGTTCCTCGGAAATTATATCAGTCATCTCTCTGAGTACTAGCTTTTCACTGTCGTTCCTGGTAACAAGATTAAGCGCCTTCAGCGGCTGACGGGTCTTCAGCGAATGCATTGACCGCAGCGCACGGCCCATCGAAACAGCCTGGCGGGTAACTTCCATCTTGTGTTCAAGTTCGAAATCCCTCCGACTTACATCGGTTTCAGGCCAGTCGCATAAATGTACGGAATCGTGTGAACCTTCAGCCTTCAAATTCAGATAAATCTCTTCGGTAACAAAGGGAATAAAAGGTGAAGCTATTGTAACAAGCTTCATCAGTACATAATAAAGAGTCTGGTAAGCCTGATCTTTATCGCTGTCATTCTCCGATCTCCAGAACCTTCGTCTGGAACGGCGGATGTACCAGTTATTGAGCAGATCGATAAAATTCAGGATTGGCGCAATCGCCTTCTGAAGTTCATAGTCATCCAGCTGTAAAGTAACCTCAGAGACGAGCTTTTCAACCTCAGACAGAATCCACCTGTCGAGCGGGTTGTCGGGAACTTCGGGAGCCCCCTGCGGCGACGCGTTGTCAAGGTTCGCATATGTAACAAAGAAGCTGTACGCGTTCCAGAGCGGGATTATTATGCTCTTAAGAATTTCAAGCACACCGTCATCCGAGTACTTCAGGTCTTCAGCCCTTACTACAGCCGAGTTCATAAGAAACAGTCTCAGTGCATCGGCACCGAACTTGTTTATAACCTCTACCGGGTCGGAATAATTCCTTGCCGATTTCGACATCTTCTTTCCGTCCTCGGCAAGTACAAGACCGTTTACGATAACGGTTTCGAACGCAGGTCCGTCAAACAGGGCGGCAGCAAGGATCGTAAGCGTGTAGAACCATCCCCTGGTCTGGTCCAGACCCTCCGATATGAAGTTGGCAGGAAAATTCTGCTCAAAATGTTCCTTGTTCTCAAAGGGATAATGGTTCTGAGCATAGGGCATAGATCCCGACTCAAACCAGCAGTCGAGAACATCGGGTATGCGTTTCATTTTACCGCCGCATTTGCAGTCAATTTCGATATGATCGACAAAATGCTTGTGCAGGTCATCAAGTTTATGCCCTGATTTCTCTTCGAGTTCAGCCCTGGAGCCGATGCAGATCATCTCACCGCAGTCCGGGCACTTCCAGACAGGAATCGGGTTGCCCCAGAACCTGTTTCTCGATATTGCCCAGTCTCTTGCGCCTTCAAGCCACTTTCCGAACCGGCCCTTCTTAAGGTGATCCGGAACCCACTTGATTGTATCGTTGGCTGCGAGCATTTTGTCTTTTATCTTGCCTATATCGACAAACCAGGAAGAAACGGCCCTGTAAATCAGCGGACTGTCGCATCGCCAGCAGTGCGGATACGAGTGAAGGTAATTGTCGCGCTTAATCAGCTTGTTCTCGTCACGCAGACGCTGGATTATGTCCTTGTCGCAGTCTTTTACAAAGCGGTCCTTATAGTCCGGTACGTCTGAAGTAAACCTGCATTCCTCGTCTATAGGACATATGGTTGGGATTCCTGTTCCCTTGCAGGTGTTGTAGTCGTCTTCACCGAATCCGGGTGCAGTGTGAACAATTCCCGTACCGTCTTCGGTAGATACGTAATCTGCAGTCAGCACCCTGAAGGCGCCCTGCTCCGCGGCATCGGCAAAATAGCCGAAGAGCGGCTCGTATTCCATTCCGGCAAGGTCGGAACCCTTCATTTTTTCAACGATCTCGTACTCGGAAGCATCCTTGTAATATGATCCAAGCCGTGCTTCCGCGATTATATAGTACTCTTCACCGTCTTTGACCTTGACGTAGTCGATATCAGCACCTACTGCGAGCGCAAGGTTTGACGGAAGCGTCCACGGGGTTGTTGTCCATGCAAGAATAAAAACGGTCTCATCGTTTTTAAGCCTGAATTTTACAGTTATAGCGGGATCATGAACGTCCTTGTACCCGCCGAGATTGAGTTCGTGGTTGGAAAGTACTGTTGAACAGCGCGGGCAGTACGGCAGGATGTAATGACCTTCATACATCAGCCCCCTGTCCCATAGTGATTTAACAACCCACCAGATGGACTCCATGTAGTCGGGATCCATCGTCTTGTAGTCGTGCTTAAAATCAACCCAGCGGCCGAGCCTTGTTATTATGGATTCCCATTCTTTTGTATATCGGAGCACGATCGAACGGCAGGATTCATTGAATTCAGCCACTCCGAAGTCTTCGATCTCTTTCTTGCCTGAGATTCCGAGCTCTTTCTCCATTTCGTACTCAACGGGCAGACCGTGGCAGTCCCATCCGAATCGTCTGCTGACCTTATGACCTTTCATGGTCTGGTATCGCGGAATAATATCTTTAATTGTACCCGGAACAAAATGGCCGAAATGCGGCAGACCGGTAGCGAACGGAGGCCCGTCATAGAATACAAATTCCTTGCAGCCTTCCCTCTGTTCTATTGATCTATCGAAAATCCTTTTCTTTTTCCAGTATTCAAGTATGCCTTCCTCCATCCCGGGGAAGCTCACTTTCGGGTCAACAGACTTGTACAAAATTTCCTCCACTGTGTATAAAACCCGATACTTTAACCGGGTAAAGATCTATATTTCCTGCTGTTATATTTTACAAATATAGGAATTCAGAGCTGATATTCTAGGGAAATTCGTACCTGTGGTCAAGTACGGCGCTTAACCGGAAAACGGCAGGATTTTCTCATAACTGATGCAGGTGCATGCATTTATGAATCAAGAATATGGGCATATGGTTCGATGTTATATATAGACATGAGTAAACGAAAAATTATCAAAAAAAAGCTCAGGCAGTCCTGGGATATTTTTACCGAATCCCCTTTTTACAGACTCGCGATCTTTTTCGTGCTGCTGTTCGGGGGAATGGCAGGTGTAGTCACCCTGCTTGAGATTGGGCATAACGATCAGTTCAGGAATTTTTTTGACGGTATATGGTGGGCGGTTATCACCTTCAGCACTGTAGGCTATGGAGACAAAGCACCCGCAACCGTTCCAGGTCAGGCTGTAACCATGGTAGCTATTTTCGGAAGTATGGCCCTCGTCAGCCTGCTTTCCGGTACCTTCGCTTCTGTATTCGTTGAAAGCAACACCCGTGCAAGGAGGGGTTTAATGGATTTTCCAAAACTTAGCGGTCACATCGTAATCTGCGGCTGGAAAAACAATATGAGCGACATCATAAGGGACATTCTTCATCTGTCCGATTCTATAGTCGCGGAAAAAATAGTTATTTTGTCAAATATTGATACTGAAAAGATAGAGGCGCTTAAGGAACTTCCGGAGCTTAAGAAGGTTAAATATATCCGCGGCGACTACTTTTCCGAAGATACGCTAAAACGCGCAAACATCAAACAGGCGATGAAAGCAATAATACTTTCTGACACCTTCGAAAGCAGCGGATCTTCCGAAGCTGATTCAAAAACAGTTATGACTGTAATCTCAATCAAGGCAATGTCGAAAGATCTTTATGTCTGTGCTGAGCTCATGGATAAAAAATATGAATCATATCTTCGCAATGCCATGTGCGACGAAATACTCTTTCCGCGCGATCTTAACAGGCAGATGCTTGCAGGCACTACCATAACCAGCGGCCTTGCAAATATCCTGAATGATTTGATCTCCAATTTCGAGTCAGACACGCAGATAAGCACCGTAACGATACCATCCGAATATATAGGTGCTGAATTCAGTTCATACCGACAATGCTTCGTGAATGACCAGTCGAAAATACTTATCGGTATTCTGGAAAACACAGGCTCTCCGAACCAGGTGAAAATGGAGGCAGTTCGGGAGGCACAGAAAACTCCGGATATTTCCAAACTTGTAACCAATCTTCAAATGGTCAAGGATCTTTCGATCAACAAGCCGGTTTTTATTCCTGCTGACGACTATGTTATTCAGAAACATTCACGCGCTATCATCATCGAAAGAAAGGCTTCCTACAAGCTTGAAAATAGTGAAGAAGAGGCGGTATAGGAGGAGCATTATGGGACTTATTAACACTGATCTTAGCGAATATGCTGAAAAACTAAAAAATATCACACTCTTTGAAGCGATAAAAGACAACGAAAGCGCGATGAAGCAGGTTCTTGATATATGCTCACTTAGAAAATTCCGAAAGGGCGAGTGCCTTATCAAGGAAGGTGAGCTTGGAGACGAACTTTTCATACTGCTCGAGGGCAGCGTCGACATACTCAAAAAAACCCGCGCCGGCGACGACTACGTCGTTACCAGTCTTCCTGCAGAATACAACATTTTCATCGGCGAGATGGCTCTGATAGACAACGACAAGCGATCGGCAACCGTTATGGCGACCCGGGATTCGCTTGCACTTGTTATTAAAAAGCAGGCTTTCCTTGACTTCGGTGATTCGGATCCGCATATCGGTCTGCCGATTACAAGGGCAATTGCCAAAATAATCGGCACACGGCTCCGCAAAACAAATGAGGATATGATGACCCTGTTTGATGCGCTTGTAACCCAGGTACAATAAAACTGTACCTGGATAAAAACGAGCCTGCCGGCGACTACCCGGCAATCAGTTCTAACGCCGGCTCAGTTCTGCAATATAAAAACCGACCTTTTCAGTCCTTTCGGTAAATTCTGCAAGCTTCCCCTTCTCTTTCTCAACCACATCTTCGGGCGCATTGGAAAGAAAATTTTCGTTCTTCAGCTTGCCTTCAGTCTGCTTGATCATCTTTTCCATCTTCTGCTGTTCTTTTTTAAGCTTGTCGATTTCCTTATCAATATCTACGGCATCGCGGATAAAAACGTACGCCTCAAAACCGGTTCCGGCATATGCAACGCTTCCTTCTATAGACGGTTTCTCGGCGGTAAGAACCAGGTTGTCGGTATTCACCAGCTGCTGTATCAGCGCCTGGTGACTGTTAAAGAAACCGGATGCGCTGAAATCGCTGTCCATAAACACTGCTACCGGAATCTTCTTCTCAGGCGGAATTGTAAACTCTGACCTTAGTGTTCTTATTCCGCGTATCAGATCCTGAAGCCGCCCGAAATTCTCAGCTGTTTCAGAAAAGCTCATACTTTCATCATCTTTCGGGTAATCAGCCGTTATCAGAGGACCATCAGTCTGCGGGAGTTTCGCGTAGATTTCTTCGGTGATAAACGAAAGATACGGATGCAGAAGCTTAAGCCCCTGTTCGAGTACATAGACCAGCATAGAAATTGCGCGGTCTTTTTCAGCTTCATCTTTGCTGTAAAGCGAAATTTTTGAAGCCTCGATATACCAGTCGCAGAAATCGTTCCAGAAGAATTCGTAGCCTGCCTGGGCAAGGTCGTTGAAGCGGTAAACTTCTATAGCGGCCTTTGAGGTTTTGATGCTCTCGTTCAGCCTGTGAAGGATCCATTTATCTATTTCTTTGAGTTCGATTTTTTCAAATGGAATAATATTACGGCCTTCAACGTTCATCATTATGTACCTTGAGGCGTTCCAGACTTTGTTCGCAAATTTTGAACCAAGTTTGAAAGATTCCGTATCGATGAGTATATCCTGCCCCTGTGCAGAAAGAAATGTCATTGTAAACTTCAGGGCATCAGCACCGTACTCGTCAACAATCTCGAGCGGGTCAAGACCGTTACCGAGCGATTTTGACATCTTCCGCCCGTTTTTGTCGCGAACAAGCCCGGTGATGTAAATGTCCTTGAACGGAACTTCTTCCATGAACTCAAGCGAAGCCATTATCATTCTTGAAACCCAAAAGAAAATAATATCGTAACCGGTAACAAGGGTCGAGGTCGGGAAAAACCTCTTCAGATCTTTTGTCTTTTCGGGCCATCCGAGGGTCGAAAACGGCCACAGCCAGGACGAGAACCAGGTATCAAGCACATCACTGTCCTGGGTCAGGTCCGTACTGCCGCAGCGCCCGCAGGTAAACGGGTCCTCATTGGCTACAATCATTTCTCCGCACTCGTTGCAGTACCATACGGGTATCCGGTGCCCCCACCACAGCTGACGCGATATACACCAGTCCCTGATGTTGCTGAGCCAGTGCTTATATGTGTTTTCCCATTTCTTCGGGTAGAATACTACTTCTTCGTTTTCCCAGGCCTTAAGCGCCTTGTCAGCCATCCCCTTCATCGAAACAAACCACTGCCGTGACAGGTACGGCTGAACTGTAGTTTCACAGCGGTAGCAGTGACCAACCTGGTGGCTATGTTCGGTATCTTTAAGGTAAAGTCCAAGCTCCTTCAAATCTTCCACAATTGTATTCCGCGCTGTCTTGATATCCATGCCGCGGTATTTTTCGGGGACGTTATTGTTCAGTGTAGCGTCATCGTTAAGAATATTGATTTTTTCAAGCTCATGCCTGTTGCCGATTTCCCAGTCATTGGGGTCATGCGCGGGCGTTACCTTAACCGCGCCGGTACCGAATTCCATCGAGACATAACTGTCCGCAACTATTGGTATTTCACGATCAGTCAGCGGAAGCTTAAGCATTTTGCCTACGAGGTGAGTATAACGGCTGTCTTCCGGGTTAACGGCTACAGCTGTATCTCCGAGCATTGTTTCGGGCCTGGTAGTTGCAATCTCTACCCTGCCGCTGCCGTCAGCAAGAGGATAGTAGTAATGATACATTTTGCCGTTTGTTTCATGATGTTCAACTTCATCGTCTGCAAGTGCAGTTCCGCAGGACGGACACCAGTTAACAAGGTAATTCCCCCGGTACACAAGGCCGCGTTCATAAAGCCCTACAAAGACTTCCCTGACAGCCCTTGAACAGCCCTCGTCAAGGGTAAAGCGTTCCCTGCTCCAGTCGCAGGACGAACCGATTTTCTGCAGCTGCTTTTTTATTATCGTATGGTGCTCTTCCTTGACCTTCCAGGTTTCTTCTACAAATTTCTCCCGGCCAAGCTCATGCCTGTCTATACCGCGTGCCCTGAGTTTTTTTTCAACAATATTCTGAGTCGCAATACCCGCATGGTCAGTGCCCGGCACCCATAACGCGGGTCGTCCGTTCATCCTGTGATACCTGATAAGAACATCCTGCAGAATATTATTCAGACCGTGCCCCATATGAAGGACTCCGGTGACGTTCGGAGGAGGAATGACTATAACAAAAGGATTTTTCCCGTCGTCTGCCGGCTTGAAACAGCCGTTATCCATCCAGTACTTGTAGATCCTGTCTTCAAAATCTTTCGGGTTATACGCCTTTGCCATTTCACTCGAACTCATCATTCTCTCCGTTTTGTAAGCATTATTTAGATTAGGATAGTATCAAATTAGCCTGTTTGCATCAATCGATGCATATATCAAAAAAATACGCCGGTGGTCAATTATGTTTTATTGTGATAATCTTCTTTTATGTTCAGACGCCGACTTTACTGCTTTCCGTTTTTCTTTGTCTTATTAATCTTTTCAACCGGGCTCGTAATGGGACAAACCGGTGTCAATCCGCAGACGCGTACTCCGGATGCCGCATGGCGCGAAAAAAACAAAGTCCTTGCATCGGAACTGACCTCTGCCGGGATCGGCGTCAATTCTTCTATACTGAACGCAATGATTGCTGTTCCGCGCGGAAGGTTTATTTCAGATTCATTCGCAGACATAGCCTACGAAGATATTTCTGTTCCCGGATTTGACGGAGGGCTGCTTCCTTCACCTTCCGACACTCTCAGAATAATTGAAATGCTTAACCCGTCGGCGGGCGATACAATTTTAGTCGCTGGAAACAACGCAGGTTATGCCGCAGCGATTTTGTCGCGAATCGCAGGACAAATCTACCTGATCGAAGAAACATCAGCCGGCGAAAAATACAGGAAAATTTTTGAAGAAACCGGCTTCACCAATATTTCCGTCGCGGATACATCCGATATCAATGCCTATAACAACATAATCGCCTTTAACCGCATTCTTATCCACGGTGCGGCTTCAGAAATATCCGAGCGAATAACTGAACGGCTCACGATTCAGGGCAGCGTAACCTTCATTCTCGCTGAACAGGGAGGCTTTCAGCAGATCATCACCCTGCGCAGATCCTTGCTTGGTGACAATATTTCGACCGGGGGAAGCTGTTATTTTTCTGTTATAAGAAAACTGAAAATTTCGAATTAAACCTGGCGGAATTACGACTAAATCAAGCGGCTTTCCGCAGCCTACAGGCTGTTCATTGAACCTTTCTTTCTTGATTTATCGATTCTTTCCATCTTTCGATAGTACTTGGCCTGCTTGTCTATTTCTTCTGTGCTTGTAACATGTATTTTGTTATTCACAACTTTGATCTTCGTGTTCTCAAACAGCTTTCTGATAAAGACAGCACCCTCATCTTTCGGCAGCCCAACAAGATTTATCAGCTCCTGGGGACCGAAATCGAAGGTATAAGCCTGGCTGTTCAGAGGAATACGGAGCTTTTCAAGCTGGATCAGAAGTGCGTCATACATTCTTCCGAGAGTATCACCAAGCTGCGTATTCGCGAGCTGCTTGTATATAAACCATATCCGCTCCGAGAGAAGCTGGGTAAGTTTTGAAATTATCTGCGGCTGCGAGGCAACCATTCTGTTAAAGTTCGTAGTATTCACAGCCATCAGCACCGTATCCTCGTGCGCAATTGCAGAAGCGGATCTTGGCTTGTTCTCAAGCAGCGACATTTCACCGAAGATGTCGCCGGGCTTAAGAAGTGCAAGCAGCTGCTCATTATCGTTAACAATTTTAGTGATTTTCACACTTCCCTTCTGGATAATATACAGTTCCTGACCAGGCTGGCTTTCACTGAATATCATGGTATCCTTAGGGTAGATTCTTGTAAAGTTCTGTTCGTCCCCATCAAGATAAACAACCTTTGCATATGGTTTTATCTTGCCCATACGTTCTTTGGCCGTATTTATATTCTCGCCGCCTGGAGCGTACTTGATGTACTGATGATATGCATAATAAGCCTGGTTATACTGGCTCTGACGCACATAATACTCGGCTACCTTGAATAGATGTGAAATGTCATCGGTTGCTGTTGTTTTAAAGGTGATACGGGTAAGAGCTTCATCCAGAAAACGCATTTTCTGGGAAAACTGCTGAATGATCTTCATTGCTACGGGAGCGTTTCGCTCAATAAGAAGTCCGTACTGTTCCCTGTGAACTGTAATAAGCGCGCAGTCTGTCAGAGCCTGGGCAGTTTCAATATGGCTGTGCGACGACATTGTTGAAACAACACCGAAAAAATCGCCCGGGGAAAGCACGTTACCGCTGGCTTCCTCTACAATCTGCACTTCTTTACTGAGCCTGACCTTTCCGTTTCTGATGATGTAGAAATAATCAGCCTTCTGCTTTCCTTCAACTATTATGTAAGAGCCCTTTCTGAATGTCTGTAAAGAGAGTTGTAAAGGATTATCCATACACCACCTAACCAGTTATTTTCTTCTACATATCTTATCGGCTTACACCGGCTTAACCATAAACAGAATAACCTTTATCCATCTTCTATTCTACCACCAGTCTATAATTCTGACAGCCCTCCAATATGAAGAATATGCAGATAAGCCCGAAGATTCTTCATAAATTGTCTGGAGAGAATATTGCCCCTTCCTTCCCGAAACCCTGTTTTGCGGATCAATTCTGACCACCGGTACAATACCCTTTGAAAAATTAATGTGATGATTATCGAGGTTTCCGAAATAGTATTCCACAGGATCCAATTCCTCGTCAATCGGAAAATTACCGAACCTTGCGCCATCGCCTAACGATGGATCCACAGGCACCCAGCCGAAGCCTTCGATGTAGAATTCTGCCCAGAAATGGTTAATGGCCTGTTTATTGTTGTAAACAAGCACGCCTGAAAGCGGCCTTGCAGGGATTCCGGAAGCCCTGCACATAGCAGTGAAAAGTATGCTGTATGCTAACGAATCACCTTCTCCGGCTGAAAGATTATCAATTACTGATGAACTTGTCGGTTTTGTTCTGTACTCCAGGTTTTTCAGCAGGTAATTATATATTGCTTTCGCTTTCAAATAAGGATTCCGTTCTTTCCCCGCTGCTCGCGATGCAGCAGTTTTGATCTCGGCAGCATCCGAAGGAATCATGCTCTCAGGCCCCGTATAGGTCCTGTAAAGTCTTCTGTCCTCATTATACCAGGTCTTCACCCTCGATTCGGTGATTCGTGTCTCAACTTCATAACATTCAAGCCAGGACTTAACTGAAATACTGTATGTTTGATCAGGAACAAGGTTATCGAAGTGATAACGCATAATTCCCATGTAATTATCCCAAAGCGGTTGGGGTTCAGTGACCGTTTCAACATTACGCTGTTCAAGACCGGGCCTTACGACAGGTACCCACATATCAAGACTGTTGACAAGTTCACCGGAAGAACCGTTTATATCTATTCCGTACTCAACCTGATATCCCATTTTATCGCCGAAGGTTTTCACCCCGGCATTTCCGGTAACTTCAAAATAAAGAGCGTTGCTTAGCCCGCGGTCGGTTTTTATCCTGATATTACCCGAAGCAGCCCCGTCCGGAATATATACGTTTATACGCTGCTCATCCCAGCTCTCGTAGTCATAATCGATTTCGGAACATTTAATCATCCCATCCAGCGAATCTTCGTCTTCTACTGTCGACTCATCCAAACCGGCCGAGGTGAAATAAACAGCTGCACGACCCCTTTCATGACCGAAGTTAAGTCCGCTTATGCTTATCTGGGTTCCGACAACTCCGCCGGACGGTTCGACGCTTTCAAGAAACGGGTATCCCGGCTTCTGCGGACCGGAAAGTATAACAGGAATATGTTCCCTGTTTGTAAAAAGGACTCCGTTGCTACGGCCCTTTCTTGTTTTGACAGTTACCATACCTGAACTTACGTCTGCGGGAATTTCAACAACAATATTACTGTCATTCCATTTACGGTACGAACTCGATAATGGCCGTTCTCCGGCAATTCTGACCTCGGCGCCCTCACGTGAATCACCGAAATGACTGCCGGTAATTGATATTAAATCACCCGGATAAGCCACTGCCGGGTCGATTGTGTCTATAACGGGAAATCGGTAATAATGATAAGCGTTAAACCCGAAAACTGCAGAAACTGCTGCAAGAACGAGCAAGGGAAGCAGGTATCTGCTTTTTATAATTTTTTTTATCATTCCTCTTTCGCTGAATCGTCGGTATCATCCACAGAAAGGACCTGAATCTCCATTTCCATACTGTAGAAATTGCTGTTAGAATCGTATGCCATGCCCAGCGGGAAAAAGACTACTTTCTCACCGACTTTCACAGGCAGGCTCTTCAGCGTAGTATAATATTTTACTTCTTCACTGTCATTACTGTCGGACAGAAAAACCTCTCCTTTTGCAACCAGAAAGATTGTATTATCGGTATTCAGATAAGGGGTGATATCCGCGATTATAACAACATTATCACCTTTGAGTTTTACTTTTACCGCTTCCCCGGATACAGTCACCTTTGTACTGTCCATATGCCAGATCGTTTCGTTCTGCTCACCGAGAATCCGAGTCGTCAGACTCACCGATAGTTTTTTATTTTCGATGTATTTAAGATCGAGACCAGTACTCTGTGCAAACAAATCAAGTGATATTAAAAATAAAAGAGATACAGCAGATACAAGATGCTTCACTATTCCGCCTATTGACTCCGCCTGTAATCAGCTTCCCTGATAAGCTGCGGTTCCCCGGTAAATGACAGGACTCCCTGGGCCGGTATTGTTATTAAAACATCAAAACCGGAATCGTCCGACAGAAGATAGGCTGCAGCATCGTCCATGCTGATGAATTTAATCGTCATGTCGGCACCCTCGGGGGTTATTTCGTCCACTACACTTACCGGACTGTCGAATTGATGTATTCCAAACAGCAGGGCAGCTGCAAGAACAATTACTACGGCGGCAGCACCTGCAAGTGCGGAAAAAGATACATCAAAATGCTTCCGCCAGAACGGTTCGCTGTATATCACATGGCTGCGTC
Organism: Spirochaetales bacterium; assembly: GCA_003245835.1. Taxonomy (GTDB): domain Bacteria; phylum Spirochaetota; class Spirochaetia; order UBA9216; family UBA9216; genus Thalassospirochaeta. Next base: position 51,957 of record QKCC01000137.1, read on the forward strand.
TTGAAACCGCCGAATAGATCCTTTCTTTTGTCAGTTCCTGCGCAGGCACCTCTGACACAGACAGCGACCTGCTGATTTTTCCGTATTCTTCAAGGGCTTTTGTACAATTTGTACACTGGTCTATATGCTTTTTAATTTCCGACGCCCATTTGTCATCGGTTTCACCATCGTAATATGCAGAAAGAAGTTCTTTATCAGGACACATTAAAGCCCTCCCTCGTCAGAATCTCTTCCAAAACTGCTCTGGCTCTGTACACTCTTACTTTCACGTTACCTTCTGTGATTTTCAGAATAGAGGCTATTTCTTTATAGTTCAACTGCCCGTATTCCTTCAGTATCAAAACTGTGCGCAGATTAAGCGGCAGCTCCATCAATGCGGTCTGCACCGTTTTTATCTGCTCTTTCCTGATTAGTTCATCCTCACCGTTTTCAAAATCCGGCTGTGGAAGATCCTTTATCCTGTCGACAGCCCGGTTCTCCCGGCCCTTGCGTTTTACATGGTTGTAGCAGAGGTTCTTAACTACCCTGATCAGCCAATACCTCGATTGTTCAATTGTCGGTATTTTAACAGATCGGCTGATGTACTTAAGAAAAGCCTCCTGACATAACTCTTCACTGACATCCGTATCACCGGTTATATGATATGCGATACGTATGAGAATTGAGAATACTTCTTCATAAACCTGTTCGAAAGATTCCGCAATCCTCTCGTCTTCTATCATACTAAACAACGAACCTTTGACTTAGTTACAGCTATTCCCGAAAAAATCGGGATTTTCAGCTTCCCGACCGTTTTCTGCAGCGTGTACCATCTGCAGTGTCTTTGATTTCGATACCGAGTTCGAGAAGCTTGTCGCGAAGTTCGTCAGCTTTTATCCAGTCTTTATTCATCCGTGCCGCCTCGCGTTCCTGAACCAGTGCGGCTTCGTCCGGTGTAAGTTCGGCATCGGCAGCTTCAATCCTGTCCAGCTGCAGGCCGAGAACCTTGTCCATCTCAAGGGCCATCCCCAATTTTTCGCTGTCAGGTATATCTTTATTCTTCAGCATCTGCCACATTTCAGCAAGAGCTTTCGGCGCGTTCAGATCACTCATCAGTGTTTCATTGAAACGTGCCATAATTGCAGCTGATTCACCGCTGAGACCCGCGATTGCTGCAGGTTCTGAAGCAGTCTTGAGCTCAGTGATTCTATCATTCAGGTTTTTCCTGGCGTTCCTGGCAGCATCGAGTGATTCAAAGTTGAACACAAGCTGAGACCGGTAGTGCCCTCCGAGGCAGAAATACCTGTAGTCAAGCGGCTCATATCCATTATCGATAAGCGTCTGCAGCGTCAGAAAATTACCTGCAGATTTGGCCATCTTCTGCTTGTCCATCAGCAGGAATTCGCCGTGAATCCAGAAATTTACCCATTTTTTCCCGGTGGCTGCTTCAGACTGCGCGATTTCGTTCGTATGGTGAATCGGAATGTGATCAATCCCGCCGCAATGGATATCGAATGATTCGCCGAGATACTTCATGCTCATCGCGGAACACTCGATATGCCAGCCCGGGTAGCCTTCTCCCCACGGAGATTTCCACTGCATCAGATGGTTTTCAAATTTAGAATTTGTGAACCACAGCACAAAGTCTGCCGGGTTCTTTTTGTTTCCGTCTACAGCTATTCTTGCACCGGCCTTCAGGTTCTGCCTGTCGAGCAGCGCGAGTTCACCGTAGCGGCTGAATTTTTCAGTATCAAAATATACGTTGCCGCCGGAAATATATGTGAATCCGCCTGCTTCGAGACGCTTGATCAGCGCAATCATGTTTCCGATGTGTTTGGTAGCGACACAGGCTGTTTTGGGTCTCGTTATATTGAGACGATCTATATCCTTGAAAAATGCGTCTGTGTAGAACAACGCGATTTCGTCCGGAGACTGCCCTGTTTCCCTGGCACTCTTCTCCATTTTATCTTCACCGTCATCTGCATCGCCTGTCAGGTGACCGACATCAGTAACGTTCATTACATGGTTGACATTATAACCGGCATACTCCAACGTACGCCTTAGAAGATCTTCGAATACGTAGGTCCTGAGATTGCCTATATGGGCATAATTATAGACAGTCGGACCGCAGCAGTACAGACCGACTTCCTTTTCATTGATCGGTTTAAATTCCTGCATTTCCCTTCCGAGGGTATTGTAGAGCCTTAATTTCACAAAATCCTCCTGTCTATGGATCATTACACGTTTTTTGGTTAAGATCCTACCTGTGGATAATTTACGGAATATACTTAAAAAAATCAACATCAAGGGCGAATTACGTTTCGATGAATCGATGTCGATGCACACAACATTCGAAACGGGGGGGCCGGCCGACATATATACAGCCCCGGCCGATGAAGATGAACTGCTTGCATTAGTCAAAGCCGTCCGATCCGCAGGTATTCCTGCGTTTATTCTCGGAGGCGGGGCAAACCTGCTTGTGTCCGACCTTGGAATCCGCGGCGCAGTCATCGACATGAAGAATCTCAGCGCCATAAAAATAGATGACGGAAATTTCATATGCCAGGCCGGTGCCCCGGTAGACTCTGCCTGCGAAGCGGCGCTTGAAGCCGGACTCGGCGGACTCGACGCGTTCTACGGAATGCCCGGCACCATAGGCGGAGCAGTCTGGATGAACGCGCGATGCTACGGTATTTCGGTATCTGATATTATCCGGTCTGTAAAATATGCTGACAGCTCATTTAATTGCATAACACGCAGTTTTGCTGCCGACGATTTTTCATACAAACTTTCCCCCTTTCAGGGCGGTGACTCCATAATTCTCGAGGCGGTTTTCAGCCTGCCCCCAAAGGATCGTAAAGAAATAAAGGCGATCATGCATAGCAACCGGGAAGACCGGCGGGCAAAAGGCCATTATTCAGGACCGAGTGCCGGATCCGTGTTCAAAAACAACAGGGATTTCGGTAAGCCGTCAGGTGTGATCATAGATTCGCTCGGAATGCGGGGTACAAAAATCGGCAAGGCAAAGATCTCGGACGGGCACGCAAATATTTTCATCAACACCGGCGGTGCAAGTTCAGAGGATATTTACCGTCTTATAAAACTCACAATTGACAGAGTATCATCCGCATACGGGTACCTTCTTGAACCGGAAGTTCAGCTGATAGGCGACTTCTCCTACATAAGGTAGTCAGCCCGCCGAATCTATCTCGTCATACTTTTAATAATTTCCAAAAAAGTATATCCTGTTAAAAAAAATAAACAGGAGGCAGCTGACATGGAAATTAAAGACAAACTGAACTTTGAAGAGATGCCTCCGGAAGAATTAAAAAGCATTCTTGCAGATCTGCCGCTGGCTGATATTCTTGAAGAATGGGACTCCTTCAACACCGAAGAAGCGCTGAAAATCATGATGAATCTTCCGCTTGAAGACAAGGTTGATCTTCTTAGTGCACTCTCAAAAACCGAACAGGAAAAACTTATTGAATCTTTATCGGCCCAGAGTCTGAACCAGATACTTTCAGAAATGGATCCTGACGACCTGACGGACTTTATTCAGTCGGTGTCTCCGGACGTCCGCAAAGAAGCCTGGAACAGCCTTTCGGAAGAAGCAAAAAAAGAAACACTCTTCCTGCTGCGTTTTGACGAAGAGGCTGCAGCGGGTCTGATGACGCCCAGATACCTGGCCGTCCGCGCCGGGATCACAGTCGGCCAGGCGCTTGCTTTCGTCAGGAAGGGCGCGCAGGAGGTTGAAACAGTTTATTACATCTACATCCTCGATGAACTTCAGAGGCTGCTCGGTATAGTTTCACTGCGTGATCTTCTCACAGCAAACGATAATGTTAAAATAAATGACATAATGGAGACAAACTATGTCTCGGTACATGAAGATACAGACCAGGAAGAAGTAGCAAAAACACTCGAAACCTACGACCTTATTGCAGTTCCGGTTGTCGACAGCCGTAACCAGCTTCTTGGTATTGTTACCTTCGACGATATTATCGACGTTATCCGCGAAGAACATACCGAAGATACCTACAAGATGGGAGGTATGACCGGTAATATCGATCGTTATCTTGACAGTTCCATCTTCAGTCTTGTCAAAAAGAGAGTACCTTGGCTTATTATTCTGCTCATTCTCGGAACGATCACAACCAATGTGGTGGATCACTATTCCGGCCTTATTACTGCTGCAGCATTTCTGTTTATTTTCATGCCGGTTATAACCCAGACGGGCGGTAATTCGGGAAGCCAGTCATCTACCCTCATGATACGCGGTCTTGCCACCGGCGAAATCCACTCACGTGACGCCGGAAAAATTCTTCTGAAAGAAATAGCCGTCGGAGTTTCAATGGGCATTATCACCGGTACAGTAATTATCCTAAGAAGCTATTTTCTTCCGCCCGGTGTAGAATTTGAGCAGTCTATTATCATAGGGGTGGCGCTGGCCTTTGTGGTACTGTTTTCAACCCTTGTCGGAACACTCGCACCGCTGCTGATTAACAGGATGGGACTCGACCCGACGGTTATGTCGGCTCCTTTAATGGCTACAGTAATTGATGTTGCGGGTTTGACAATTTATTTCGAGATCGCCCGGATACTTTTAAGATTATAGTTTTATAAAAAAAACGGACCGGCTTTTCACGGCCGGTCCGATGGAAAGCTCAACGCTATTCCAAACACCTACACAAAAAAGGGAACCTCTTCCCTGTTTTTCCTATTCTTTTAAGTATACCCAGCTTTTGAACTGCTTGTTTATCAGTTCGTGGGTATCAATAGCAATCTGCAGTTCTTCGTTTGTCGGCATGACAACAATCGATATCGGTGAATAATCTACCGAGACTATGCCCGCCTTCGAGCCGTTCTGCTTATTCTTTTCATAATCCATGACTATTCCGATGTTTTCCAGGCGGTGGCAGATCATCTCGCGCATCCTGGTATCATTCTCTCCGATTCCGCCTGTAAAAATCAGCGCATCGACCTTGACCATATTAGCGGCATAAGCGCCAATATACATCCTTATTCTGTGAGCGAAGACTTCAAGGGCCTCCTGGGCATCCTGGTTTCCGCTGTCTGCGGCAACGTGAAGATCTCTCATGTCGTTCGAGATCCCCGACAGCCCGAGCAGTCCGCCCTTTTTATTTACCATCTCGTTAATTTCTTCCTTCGAATGCCCCTTCTCCAGCAGGAACAGAAGTATTGCAGGATCAAGGTCACCGCTTCTAGTTCCCATAACAAGACCTTCCAAAGGAGTAAAACCCATTGATGTCTCAACGGAAAGGCCCTGCCTTATTGCAGTAATTGAAGCACCGTTTCCAAGATGGCAAGAAATAACATTAGTATTCTCAACAGATCGCTTTAAAAGCTTTACCGCTTCGGCTGAAACATAGCGGTGGCTGGTTCCATGAAAACCGTATCGTCTGATTTTATATTTGGTATAAAGTTCCCGCGGAAGACCGTACAGGTAGGACGCAGGAGACAGCGTCTGGTGAAAGGCCGTATCAAAAACAGCAACCTGGGGTACACCGGGCAGCATTTCCATTGCAGCTTTGATTCCTGTCAGGTTCGCAGGGTTATGCAGCGGGGCAAGATCGGAGTTCCGCTGAATTGCATCTATCACCTTGTCATCTATAATTACCGAATTCGCATAATCCTCGCCGCCGTGTACAGTCCTGTGCCCTACACCGGTTATTTCCTGAATCGATTCAATAATACCCTTTTCCGGGTCTGTAAGCGCCCTGCTCACCAGAGACATGGCAGCATCATGATCCGGCAGAGGTTCTTCCGATTCAAAAACTCCCTTCTGTGAATGCTGTGTAATTTTTCCGATTTCGGAACCTATTCTTTCGACCAGGCCCTTTCCAAGGCTTGTTCGCCCCGGCATCGCGTACACTTCATATTTAAGCGATGAGCTGCCGCAATTTATAACAAGCAGTTTTTCCATTTCTTCGCTCCAGGTAGTAAGGTTTGTTACTATTTATGATAACAGCATATTAACCCGTATGGAATAGCTTTTCAACCAAACTTTACACTTTTTTTCATCTTTCGGAATAATGTCAACTTTTTACTTTGAGGTAAATTCCAGTCTGAAATCCGTTAGCGACGGCGGAAATTCTGAAACCGATAAGTCAACCAAACACTTAATCCTCCAGCGCTCAGTCTTTAAAACTGCACCGGTCTTCACGAACTGCTCATCCCCATCGAAACTGTATTCGGAACTGATACCGGTAAACTCGGAATCGAAAGCAGTCCTTATGCTGAAGCTGTAAACGGTTTCTGCAGGCATATAATCTTCAAAACCAGTTTTAAATCTGAACGCGCTGCTGATTTTGAAAGGATCAGGGCTGAGATCGACTTTCAATTTTGCTGAGACATCATTTGAACATACGCCGGTCAGACTGTAACTCCTTTTATAAGAGCCGTCCGCCGCTGTGCTGAAAATTCCTTCGCTGAATTCTATACCGGTTTCAACTATTTCATTTCTGGTGATATATGCCGATGGAATCACAGGTTCTGTACCGGTTTCCAACATGAAACTGCATGAAAAGCTGATTAATGCCTCATTCCGGCTGACCAGCAGGTTTGCCGAAGCCCCGAACGCATACTGCTGTTCAGAAAGTGTACCTGATGCATCCAGAAATCCGGGAGCGGCAGCAGAGGCGATGACTGCCGCATTGATCGTTTTATTTCCGGCTTTCAGGTACGCCCTCAGCCGTCCGGACGGTTCCGTATACTGCGGCATAGAGCCGCACAGAAGCAATGATAAAACGGCATTAAAACTTTCATCAGTAAAAGCCGGCAACCGGCGCCCGGGCCGGCGGCCTTCACCGAAAGCGATCCTTATTTCCGAAGCGGGGTTAAGCTGCAGCTGGAACGGTATTCGATCGCTGTCTGAAAACCATGAAGACGCATCTTCAAGCGGACGGGACTGTCCGCCGATGATAAGCAGATCCGTTTCAATATGCATATTCTGTTCCAAAATCCCGTCGGGTATTGCCAGGTTATTAAGCAGCGCTCCTGTGTGTAGAAGTCCGTCGTTACTGCGAAAAAACCAGATAGCCGCATCAGATGCTCCGGGCACAATGACAGCGGCTCCGAACCTCGACGGCCGGGTAAATGTACCGGAAACAGACAGAGTCCCCTGTTCGGACAGGACGCCGGCGTTCGGAAGAGGAGTTCCTGTACTGCTCAATTCCCTGACGGAGCCTTTAAGCTGCAGCCGGCCTGCAATGAAATACTCCGACTTTAAAACAGGTTCGATAAAAACGAATTTGCCGTCCTTAAAGTCCGAAACAAAACCCAGACTGAATAATTCATGTTCCCAGCTGATTCTGTTGAAAAAACTGCCGTCGGACTGCATCTTAGAATTTAATCCGGTTTCCGCAGTCAGCATGGTACCGTTAAAAAAAAGCAGAATACAGAGCATTATGCAGTAAATTTTCACAACACCCTCTAATTCAATTTTTCTCCGATGCTTGAAAATTATGATTTTTTATGTAAAATTGGTACGTTAAACACGAATAAGTATTTTCAGGAGGAAATAATTGGTAATATTAACCCTTAACTGCGGAAGTTCGTCTTTGAAGTATCAGCT
>QKCC01000024.1 GCA_003245835.1 Spirochaetales bacterium
TTTTTCAGCGAAGCCGAATCAAAGGCTCTTTATGAAAAGATGAATGCCGAAACCGGTGACGTTCTTATTTTTGTTGCCGACCAGGAAAAGGTCGTCTGTCAGAGCCTTTCGGCGCTCCGGGAACTTATGGGAGCCAAACTCGGACTGATTGACGAGAAAGAGATGAATTACTCATGGGTAGTAGACTTCCCGCTTTTTGAGAAAGACGATCAGGGAAACCCGACTTCAGTACACCATCCGTTTACTGCGCCGCGGCCCGAAGATGAAGCACTTCTTGATACGGACGTCTTTGCCGTAAAGACCAACGCATACGACCTTGTTCTAAACGGAAACGAAATAGGCGGCGGTTCCGTCAGAATTCATGACGGTGCAATGCAGCAGAAAGTCTTCAATCTTCTTGGAATAAGCGACGATGAAGCCAAAGAAAAATTCGGTTTCCTTCTCGATGCGCTTAAATACGGCGCGCCGCCCCATGCAGGTCTTGCGCTCGGGCTTGACCGTATCATGATGCTGTTCCTCGGTACCGACTCAATCAGGGACGTAATCGCTTTTCCGAAAACACAGAAGGCCTTCTGTATGATGAGCGAAGCTCCGAGCACTGTTTCGGCTGCACAGCTGGAAGAATTGGGCATAGAGCTTTCCGATATTGATGCCGGGGAAAAATAGGCCGGCAGATTGCTATTCAATTATCACAGGCATCCGGTTATCCCGGATGCTTTTTTTTGCCCTAAGCGCAATGGCGTATTCAGCCGAAAAGAAAATTAATGAAGATCTCGGGAAAAAAATCTGAAATTCCTTTATATATCATTGTTTCAGTAATCTGTATCCTTATTTTTCTTTTTAACTCGCTGAAAACGACCGCTCCCGAAAATGCGGTTGCCATGTCGGGTGAGTGGAAGATTTCAACCGAAACCCATGAAATAGAACAGCAGCCGCCGCCGGTTTATTTTTCAGGTGGAGAAAATAATTTTCAGGACGGTATATTTTCTTATGAATACTCCTTCGATCTTGATAATGAATACCTTGAAGATCTGAAAAAACCGGTCATAGTCTTCCCTGCAATCTCCGGCAACGGTATACGCGTTACCGTCAATAATGAGGTAGTCGGCTTAAAGGGAGATCTAATCTACGGTAATGCATCTGTCTGGAATTTTTCATATGCTTTTTACCTTCCTGAAAACCTTCTTAAACCAGGCAACAATATAAAGGTGGAATTATACAGCCTGTATGAAGTCGGCCTGAACAAGGTTCCTTATCTTGCCGATGCAGGAAAAAACGCAAAATTCAGGGTGAGTTCAATTCTCAGGCAGGAAGATTTGATGCTGCTTTTAATCGGCGGAATGCTTCTTCTGAGTATTGTTTTTATTATTACCGGAACGGCTTCAGGGTTCAGAGACATTCAGAAAATCTGGCTGGGTTTTGCCTTTCTGTTTAACTCAATCTACTTTTTGGATTCGGCCTTTTTAAACAATACCGGCATGTCATATTTGATTTTTAAAAAAGCTGTTATAAGCTCGCATTTTACCGGGTTGCTGTTTTTTGTTTTGTATCTTTCCGAACTTGCAGGACTGCGAAAAAACAGGATCAGGATCATTTATCCCGCTTTTCTTGCAGTTCTTACAGTCTTAACCATCGTATGGCCGGGAAACATGGTGCAGTTTCGTCAATACTATCAAATTGCCTATTCCTCGGACTTCGTGCTTTTTGTATACCTGGTTTACCTTTTTATAAGAGTACGGAAACACACTGTCGAAATGATTGCAATCTTTTCGGGAGGTATTGCTGCTACGATTTTCGCTATTCACGATGTCATCTGCCTGTTTCTTCCCGGGGGACAGACCTTTTTTTCGCAGACAGGAATCGCGATTCTATTCTTTTCCGGAGCTGCTGTTATTATCTACCAGATTATTAATATTTATATAGAATCAATTCACCAAAGCACCAGGGCTGAAAAGTTTTATGCTGAATCAATGATGGATCCGCTTACAGGTGCGTACAACAGAAAAATCTTTCCGGCGCTTGAGACCGGAATAAGCGGCAGCCATGCGGTGATACTTTTTGATCTTGATGATTTCAAGAAAATAAACGATTCCCACGGCCATGGCGCCGGAGACCTTGCGCTGAAAGCATTCATCGAACAGATAAAATCGCATACAAGAAATAATGATTTTGTAATCAGAATAGGCGGTGATGAATTTATTGCGGTTCTTCCCGGATGTGAGCTTAAAACCGCAGAAGATTTGGGTTCGAAAATAAATGAGGCCGTAAAGGACCTGGAGTTGACTTATGGCGGTATTACGTTCAGAATAAGCGCAACCTTGGGTACTGCGTACGGCAGCGCCGGATCACGGCTCTCCGACACAATCGCGGAGGCGGACCGGCAAATGTATTCAAGGAAAAATATTTAAGTACATCTTTGTTCGTTCTTCGTGAATAAAATCGGGTACATTACTAATGATAATCAAGGATGATATGGTTTTATTAAAAAAGCATCTTCTTTTGTTTTTTCTTTTTTCTACTGCAATAATACCGGCCTGGGCCGGAAACCGGGCTAAGCTGAGTTCCGAAGAGCTTTTCTGGATCAAAGAACATCCTGTAATTCGCCTAACACCGGATTCACAATTTGCTCCCATGGAATTTATCGAGAATGATGAATATAAGGGTATTTCAAATGATTTTCTCAGCATCATTGCAGATAGAACCGGACTTAATATCGTCATAGTAGAAGTACCGGACTGGACACAGGCTTTGTCATTCCTTAAAGAACGTCAGGCGGATATGAATGGAGCATTAACACCTTCAAAGGCTAGGGAAAAATACCTGGTTTTTACCGAACCTGTTTTTGAATCAAAGGTCCTGATTTTCGGAACTGAAAAAACCCCTGTGAATATCGATCCGGAAGATCTGATTGGAAAAAGGGTCGGGGTTGCAAGCGGCTATTATGAAGATGAGTATATTTCACAGAACATGCCGGAAATACGTCCAATCAGGTATCAAACTTATAAGAAAGCTCTTGAAGATCTGTCGCTTGGAAGACTTGATTACGTAATAGGAGATCTTGCATTTATCAGCTACCAGAAAAACAATTTGAACCTTTCGAATGTTTACGTAGCCGGTGATCTCGGCATCTCACATTCACTCTGCTTCGGAGTCAGATCTGACTGGCCGGAATTACGGAATATTCTTCAGAAAGGATATGACTCGATTTCGGAGGACGAAAAAAATGAGATCTATGAGAAGTGGACAGGGTTAAAGCTTGAAGACAGCTTCATATCAAGATCTGTTCTGACCGCTGTTCTGTACATATTGCTGCTGATTATCATTGTTCTGATATTGATTGTAATGTGGAACAGGATCCTGGTCAGCAAGGTGGAAGAAAAAACCGCAGCGCTGAACCAGGAGCTTGAAGAAAAAACTAAGCTTTTGAATGAAGTGCATCACCGGGTAAATAACAATATGCAGATGATTATAGGACTTCTGCAATGCGGGTTCGGAGAAGAAAGCATCTCGAGGGTAAGAATTCTTGCGCTCACCCAGGCCAAGGCATATTCGGAAAACAGGCTGCATGGAATTGATGTCCGGGAGCTGTTCACCGATATAATCAGGGAAATTGAAAATGATTACAGAAAAAAGATAGTTGATAAAATAGAGATTGAGACTGAAGGATTTATATGCGAACTGCGGCATGCCGTCGGGATTGCCCTGATTCTTAATGAGGTTTTTCTGAATCTCCTTGCCAACGGGATACTTGAAGGCACAAACTGCAGTTTTTATTTCTCAAGCAGCGCCCATGATGAATGCTTTATTATGCTTGAATTAAGAAATACAGCCGCAGAACCCGTGCTTTTCGCAGGACCGTCAGATAGTCCGTCAAATAGATTGATTTCGGTTATGAAGAAGGATTTGTCGGCACGGGAAGAATTCTCAAAACTGAAGATAAACGGGGCGGATGCAGTGCAATGGCGATTGTTTATTCCACATCCGGAACAGAATTAAACTGGGCGCCGATCTGTCCGACAATTCCGGCAGCAAGCCTGGACGCAATATTCCCGCTTTCCTCGAGACTTTTCCCTTTGCATAGACCGTACAGGAACCCGGCGGCATATATGTCTCCGGCGCCGGTCGTATCGACGGCCTCGGCCCGGTAAACGGGTATTCTATATTCTTCGCTGCCTCGCCTTACTACGGACCCGGCACTGCCGTTTTTCACAACCGCTATATCACAAATATCAGCAAGCTGTTCCGAACAGCATGAAAGATCGCTGCTGCCGAACATCAGCCGGGCTTCCTCCGCGTTGGCAAGCACAATGTCAAAATGCCTTTCAATCAGTCGGCAGAATTCTCCGCCGCTTCGCTGAACGGCGAACGGATCAGCTGCGTCGAACACTATTTTGGTACCGGCTTCCTCGGCAATCGAAATCGCTTTAAGCAGCGCCTTCTTTTGGCTGTCTGTATCCCACATATAGCCGGTAAAGTAGAGATACTCCGCTTCGCGGATTGCATCTTCCTGAATATCTTCAACGCTGTATTTCCGGTTGTTCTCAAGGCTCGTATTCATTGTGCGCTCGGAATCAGGACTGACAAGAATGATGCTTGAACCCGTGTTTCCGTCAGCCCTTGTAAGGTATGATACTACACCGTGGTCGCGCAGCTGCTTTTCATAGCGATCGCCGAAGTCGTCGTTTCCGATCTTCCCTGAGAGCGCCGCTTTTATTCCTAGCTGCGCCAGAGTTATAATTGTGTTCGGAGCGGACCCGCCGCAATGGTATTCACTTTTGTGTGAAGATGTGAATGCGACGATTCTGTCTCTCTCTTCGCCCTCGACCAGCTTCATTATTCCCTTGTCGAGCTTGAGAGCTTTCAAATCATCGTCAGTCGCGTGCGAAACTATATCAATCAGAACATTTCCTATTCCGTATACCTGAAGTTTATCCATGCGCCCAATATGGCAGAAAAGAGGGATTTTTTCAAGGATTGCGGAAAAAGGTCGTAGCGCTTATACTTTATTCATGGGTGAATACCAGCGGGGAACGAGCCCGAAAGAAAATGTTAAATATACCTACGAAGATTATCTGAACTGGCCGGAGAACGAGCGCTGGGAGCTTATAGAAGGTGCTGCTTACGCAATGAGTCCTGCGCCGAAGACAAATCATCAGCGGCTGTCTTTCTTTATTGCTCTTGAAATTGGAAAATATCTTGAAGGCAGGAGCTGTGAGGCTTTTTCCGCACCTTTTGATGTCAGGCTCGCCGATGATACAGTTGTTCAGCCCGATCTTTCGGTAATCTGCGAT
>QKCC01000191.1 GCA_003245835.1 Spirochaetales bacterium
CGTTTCCACTTGAAGCTGAGTTTACCGCCCTCGATGCACCAGAGCCTGAGTTTCATGAGATTCCGCCAGCCGAGTCCGGCGTGTTCCCGCTTCCTGAACCGGAATTAAATCCGAAAGCAGAAGCCGAAAAAAAGGAAAATACAGAAAAACCAGAAACGGGGAAAAAATCCGGTTCATTTCTGGAATTACTGTTCAAACCTGTGCAGCGGGAAAACGAAGAGGCAGCTGAACCGGCTATTGAGTCTTCAGAATCTTCCGATGAGCCGAAAACAGTAAGCGCTGCTGAAGAACCTGCAGCTGCGCAGACTTTAATAAAACCGTCTGTCGAACCATCAGGTCCGGATACTGCGTCAGCTGCGCAGAATGTTTCCAAATCAACAGTCGAACCCGGGAGCCTGAAAAAAGCCGAAAAAAAGCAGGCAGCGGAAGCTTCTGCCGCTGAGAGTCGAATTACCGAAAGCCCGAATTTGAGCGGGGCAGCGGTTGAGTCTCTTGAAGAATACTCTGAAAGCGCCGTTGTCCGCGAAATTTATATTTATGTATGTCCGGGTGAAGGCTGGCTTCTTGAAGGCTACACCGATGCCGGGGGTGAACAGACAAGCCGTGTGCGGTATTCCGGCAGGCAGTATCTGGATGGTCAGACGGTCTTCAGTTTTTATCCGTACAGAACCGGCAGCTATGTTATTAATCTGCGTAAAAACGATTACTCGACCGGAACGATTCAGCGTATCAGGCTGAGCCTTGAGATTGTCGATATGCTGCCGGAACAGGATGAAGATGCAGAAATAGCGCCTGCTTTGCTTCCTGATAATGATTCTGAAGCAGCACCTGCGGCTGTTCATGCATACACGGCGGAAAATTCCGGCACAGCAGAACAGGGTAATACACAGCCGCCCGGTGAAGACAAACCCCCTGCCGGGGCTCCTGATTCTGTGATGGCTGATCTTTCTGCGGAAGATGCGGTCGCGGCGGCTGAACGCCTTGAAGGGGCCGGAGACTGCAGGGGGGCTGCCGAACTGTTGTCGGAAAGCCTTGGAAAAATGAACGGTACGGGACTCGATGAGCTGTATTTCAAACTGGCTGAACTGTATGAAACATGCCCCGGTATACGCGATGAACGCACAGCTGCAGAGATATATCGAAAGATAGTAGATGATTATCCGGTAAGCACTTACTGGATGAAGGCCAAAGAGCGGGTTAAGTACCTGGAGCGGAATTTCCTGTACATCAGGTAAGCTGTCATTGTTGACATTGGGTACATTTTCAGGGTATAAATTGACCAAATTTCTTTAGGAGGAATGATAAAATGACGTCCGTGTTATTTTATCATTTTGTAATTTGAAAGCAGTACTTTCAAATTACACCTCTGTAACCTGCCTCCTCGGCAGGCAATTTTTTAAGGAGAAGGGTAATGCTGGACAAAATATCAACAAAATTCAGTGACATCTTCCGTCAGATATCCGGCAATGCCATGATCTCTGAGAAGAATATTGATGAAGCCGTAGAACAGATTAAACTCGCGCTGCTCGAAGCCGATGTTAACCTGCGGGTTGTGCGCAGATTTGTAAACAGAACTATAACCGAAGCCAAGGGCGAAAAAGTCCTGAAGGCTGTTAATCCGGGGCAGCAGTTTATAAAGATTGTACATGACCGGATGGTGCAGCTGCTTGGCGACGAGAGGCAGGACCTTGAACTGAAAGGCCCGGATGTTCCATCTGTAATACTTATGATGGGACTTCAGGGTTCGGGTAAAACCACCACTTCAGCCAAGCTCGCTCTGAAGCTGAAAAAAGAAGGCCGAAGGCCCCTGCTTGTAGCTGCGGACCTTGTGAGGCCGGCTGCGGTTAAACAGCTCCATATCCTTGGTGAACAGACCGGGGTTGATGTTTACAGCGAGGATGTAAAAGATCCTGTAAAAGTCGTTAAAAACGCACTGAAAAAAGCAAAGAAAGAACAGTATAACGCTGTTATTCTTGATACAGCCGGACGAATGCATATTGATGCAGAACTGATGGCTGAAATAAAAGCGGTAGCAGACGCAGCGAAGCCGGACGAGACCCTCCTTGTAGCCGATTCGATGACTGGTCAGCATGCCGTAGAGATTGCAAAGGAATTTGAAGATACTGTCGGTATCAGCGGTGTGATACTGAGTAAGTTTGATTCTGATGCAAGAGGCGGGGCCGCGCTCTCTTTGAAGACGATCACAGGAAAACCGATTAAATTTATCGGAACCGGTGAGAAGCTTGAAGATCTCGAGCCTTTTTATCCGGAGAGAATTGCAAGCAGAATTCTGGGCATGGGAGACGTTGTAAGTCTTGTAGAGAAAGCCCAGGAAACGATTGAAATCGAGGATGCAAAAAAGCTCGAAGAGAAGATGGCAAAGGCCACATTCACGCTTGAAGACTACCTTGAGCAGTTTCAGCGCGTGAAAAAAATGGGCAGTATTAAATCGCTGATCGATATGGTTCCGGGTGCCGCCGGGCAGATAAGCGAGGATGATATCGACGAGAAGGAGATGAAGCGCGAAGAGGCAATAATTCTTTCCATGACTATACAGGAACGTCGAAATCATCGTATAATAGGCCCTTCCAGGCGTAAAAGAATTGCCCTGGGAAGCGGTACAAACGTATACGAAGTCAATCGTCTTCTGAAAAAATTCGAAAAGATGCGGTTAATGATGAAGAAGATGACTAAAAACAAAAAATACCAGGCCAAGCTGATGAGTCAGTTCGGCGGTGCATGATAAATCATACAGGAGGCTCGAGTGAGCACAAAGATCAGACTGAAAAGATTCGGTACAAAAAAGAGACCGTACTACAGAATTGTTATAATGGATTCACGGACTGCAAGGGACGGAAGAACAATAGAAGAAGTCGGGTTCTATCATCCGATTGAAATTGAAGAAAAGCAGCTGAATCTTAAGGAAGACAGAATCAAGGATTGGCTCGAAAAGGGTGCAAGACCTACTGATACTGTTAAAAAACTGCTTAACAAAAGCAATATTTTTATAAAATAACTGATCGACCGAGGAGAATAAGGTGGAAAAAGACCTTGTTGAATATATTGCTAAATCTTTGGTAGATGATCCGACCGGTGTCGAAGTTAATATGATCGAGGGTGAAAAATCAACGATCCTTGAACTCAGAGTGGCAGCGGACGATATCGGAAAGGTTATCGGTAAACACGGAAGAATTGCTAAGGCTGTAAGAACAATCCTCAGCGCTTCCGCTACCAAATCAGGCAAAAGGATAGTTCTGGAAATTCTTGATTGATGGATAAACTTGCAATCGGGAAAGTCCGAACCTCAACCGGAGTTCACGGTTACGTTAAGGTGTTAAGCTTTTCCGGTGAGGTTTCGCATTTCAGGAAGCTGAAAGGCCAGGAAATTGAATTAAGACGGGACGGCCGAACAAAATTTTGCATGATAGAAGATGTCAGAATGAGCGGTTCCAGCCCTACGATGAAAATCAGCGGGGTTGAATCGCCTGAAGAAGCAAAGAAATTTTCAGGCTGGGAGCTGTACGTCGAAAGGGATAAAGCTGCCGTACTGAATTCCGGAGAATATTACCTTGCCGATCTGTGTAAATGCAGGTTGATCTTTGACGGAAAAACTGTCGGAGTTGTTAAAGCGATCAGCGATAACGGTATTTCTGATCTGCTTGAAATCGATAACGAAGGTAAAACCGTACTGATACCGTTTATGGAGCAGTACATCGGTGCTGTCGATATCGAAGCAGGTACAATAGAGCTTATAGAAGGGTGGCTTCTTGAATGAAGTTTACCGTATTAAGCCTTTTTCCTGAAATACTCCAGGGGTTTTTCGAAAGTTCGATAATGGCCAAGGCTGTTGAGCGCGGCGCGATTGAGTATGAGCTGGTGAATATCAGGGATTTTGCGTTCGACAGGCATAAAACATGCGACGATGCTCCTTACGGGGGCGGAGCCGGTATGGTGATGAAAGCTGAACCGCTTTCTCTTGCACTTGAGTCAGTAAAAGCAGCTGGCAAGCGTACTGTTTATATGTCGCCGTCCGGTAGAAAATTCGACCAGGCTTTAGCCGCGGAATTATCTGCCGAGAAAGAAATAATCATTCTCTGCGGCCGCTATGAAGGGGTTGATCAGAGGATAATTGACACGTATATTGATACGGAGCTTTCGATTGGTGACTATGTGCTTTCTTCCGGAGAAACAGCCGCTTTGGTTGTTATAGATGCTGTTTACCGCCTGATAGACGGGGTGATCAGCAGTGAGTCTCTTGAAGAAGAAAGTTTTGCGAGAGGCCTTCTGGAATATCCGCATTATACGCGGCCTGAAGTTTTTCAGGGAATAAAGGTACCGGACATTCTTCTGTCAGGACATCACGCCAATATCGAAAAGTGGCGGCTGAGGAAGAGTCTGGAAAAAACGATAAAATACAGACCTGATTTACTTGAAAAAAGAGTAATGACGGAAGAAGAAAACAACGTTCTGAACGATATATTAAGACGGGAAACCGGGGAGGATTTGAATGGATTTAATCAAAGCAATTGAAGCTGAACAGATTAAAGATGAAATTGCGGATTTCAGGATAGGGGATACCGTAAAGGTATATTACAAGATAGTAGAAGGTCAGACAGAAAGAGTTCAGGTTTATGAAGGTCTTGTAATAGCCATCAAGAACTCAGGTTCGAGAAAGACTTTTAATGTCAGAAAAATATCCTACGGCGTAGGGGTTGAAAGGATTTTCCCGATCAACTCACCGAAAATTGAAAAGATCGAAGTTGTACGGCATGGCCGCATCAGAAGATCCAAGCTCTATTACATCCGCGACAGAGTTGGTAAGGCTGCCAAGGTTAAAGAGCTGATCAGGAAAAAAGAAAAATAGAAATTGCGGGCTGGTTTTACCGGGATAAGTAATACTATTCTTAATACAGCCGGTCTGGATCGTATTCGGACCGGTGATATTCTTACTGTAAAAATTCTTGAAAATAAAAACGGACTCATTAAAGCGGTAATAAAGGGGAAGACTATTTCCCTAAAAGGCGGTAAGGACCTTACCCCCGGATCTGTAATCCGGGTTAAGACTGAGTGGTCAGGTAAAACTCTTTTTCTCAATCGTCTCGAAACCGGAAAATCACTTGAAAAAATGCTTTTAACAGCCGGTATCAGGCCTGAAAACGCATCCTATGCTTTATTTGAGGCTGCCAGACGTTCAGGACTTCATCTGAAAGAAGAGAATGTTGAAATTTTAAAAAAACTCTTAAAAAGCAGAGGCAGCCTGGATCGAAAGAATGCCAGGATCGCAGCAGAATGTATTAAAAAAGGTATTGAACCGGAAAATATTATCGGTGTCTTCGGTAATTATCATGATCAGGATCAGCGCAGCGGGCAGAAAAATCTCCTGTTCAATCACCTGAAGGACGGTAATGAACTTTGGTTTATAGTGCCGTATTCTTTTAAGGCGGAAGGCGCCGAATTGACAGGAAGTTTGCGGATAAAAAAGAATACCGACACCGGGAAAATTCTTTCGTTTGTTCTGGAAACAGAATATAAAGACAAGCCTCTCTATTTTTTAATAGGCAATTACCAGGCCGCTGACCGTACCGTACGAATACTTTTTGAGGGAGATCTGACCACAAAAGAGAAATCGACTATTATTAGATCGCTTTCTGAAATTACGTGTAACCTGAACCTGAAATTTGACGATAATATAATTGAGAATTGTATGGATTCGGACAATGATTCCATATGGATTTTCGACGGTTTTTCATATTCAGAACATAACGCTTTTTCAGGCGTGGATGAAGTCGTATGAAAAGCGGTTCGGGTAACGATATTAAAGCGGTTGTGCTGAAATATCTTAGATCACTGCCGGCGCCCTTTATTGTATGTAAGGGCAGGAACAGGCTGGCAGACAGGATTAAAGAAATTGCAGAGGAGAATGGTGTAGAGATAATAAAGAGAGACGACCTGGCAGAGCGCTTGTACGAGTTTGATGAGGGTGATTATATACCCGAGGAACTGTACGAGGTTACAGCTCAGATCCTTTCTTTTGTTTATAATCTGCAGAAAGAAGCATGAAGAAAATACCTGTTGTAGAGCTGGAAGAAGGAATAAAATTTGACAAACCCGTTTATGTTGACGGTGAAAATTTACTCGTTCCCGAAAACGTCGCTATACGCCGGAAAGATATTGAGCGGCTGATCCGCTGGGGTGTTGAAACAGTAGCCACGGACGGAAATCCTGTATCTGAAGAAGCTCCCGAGAGCGGCAGTGATCAGATTTCGATGGAAGGCGCTGTATCAACAAATCTGATGCTTCATTACACAAATGCGATTTCCATGATGGACCAGTTTTTCAGCGACTGCCGAAAAGGCCTGAACCTGAATAAGGAAGACATTGATGTCATCATGGCCGAGTTTTACCCGCTGGTCCTCGAAAACATCGAAGAATCACTGATTCTTACAACACTTAAAAAAGAGGGCGAAGACCCGCTTTCTCTGTCGGCAGTAAATAATCTTATTCTTTCAACTGTTCTCGGCGTTAACATAAAAATTCCTTCGCACAGGCTTCAGAGCATTGCGTCTGCAGCGCTGATACACGATATCGGAATGACCAAAATTCCCCAGGATATTATAAAAAAGAAGGGTAAGCTGTCTCCGGCCGAGCTTGAAACAGTCAAGACACATACGGTTTACGCTTACAGGATGGCAATAAAGGATCTCAGCCTTGCTGAAGAAGTCGGCAGAATTGCCATGAGCCACCATGAACGCTGGGACGGCAAAGGCTACCCGAGGGGGCTTTCCGAGAACAAGATTCCGCTTGGAGGACGTATACTCTCTGTTACAGATGCATTTGTAGCTATGAGGCGGGATCGCCCTGACCGTGATTCACTTTTAGGCTATACGGCAATACGGCAGATTCTAAATGATAATTCCCGGCGTTTCGATCCGGACATCCTGAAGGTTTTTATCAGGAGTATCGGGATATATCCCAGAGGCAGTATTGTAATTCTGAATAACGGTTCAATCGGAAAGATTAACCGGATCAGATCGGCGGCTCCGCTGCGACCGGGCCTTCAGATCCTTGTTGATGAAAAGGGTAGAAAGCCGCGGAAAGAAAAGGAATTTATTGACCTGTTCACAGAGAAGGATCTTTTCATTACAAAAGCTGTAGATCCGAAGGAGCTGGTAAAAAGCTGAGCAAGGGAAGAGACGGTGAAGAACTTGTATGCGGCTATCTGGAAAGGCTCGGATGGAAAATTCTTGAGCGCAATTACAGGACACGCAGGGCTGAAATTGATATAATTGCCGTCGATGATCAGGATGAACTGGTCTTTGTAGAGGTGAAACGTTGGGATACCCTGAATTTTGCCTCAATTGAATATGGTATTGACAGGAGGAAGCGGGAACGCATTATCTCCTGTTCTAAATACTATCTTACCGAAAATGAGTGGTATCAGGAAAAAACGGTAAGATATGATGTGGTTTTTCACAAAGGGTGTATGTCTGAACTGGAACACATAAGGGATGCCTTTACGGAGACATGATTTTATGATTAGAATAGCTAAACAGACAGACCCAAAAAAGCTAAAAGAGCTTAAAGAAAAAATCAATGATCCTGCCTACCTTGATGTAGCTATAAACAGGATCGCGCATACTTTAACCAAGGAGCTGATTAACCAGAGGGAAACTTAATGAGTGACGAGAATCAGGATAACAGAACAGACCAGTCAAAAAAGCGCGACGGCAAGCGCAAGCGCTACAAAAACAACAGAAGGTATCAGAAAAAGGACTACCCGATATGTCCTTACTGCGGGAATTCCGTTAAAGATATCTTCACTGCTATAGCATCTGAAGAGAATGAAGAGCCTGCGCACTTCGACTGCATTATAAAGCAGCTCGAACAGCGTGAAACGCTTGAGAAAGACGAGAAGATCTGTTATCTCGGTAGGGGCAGTTTCGGTATTATCAAAACCAGAAACGGCAGCTCGTTGAAGTTTTTTGTAAGGAAAAGAATCCAGTATGAAAAAGAAGAAAAAAAATTCGACTGGAGAAAAAAGATCAGCAGTAGGATAAAGAAATAGTCAGAATGACTTTAAGCAGGTAAAAACCGCAAAAAAAAGGGTTGTCCATGCCGGGCAACCCTTTTTTATATCCTGATAAAATCAGTATTTTCTAAGTTTGTTCAGCAGCTCATTTGCTTTCATTTTGACCGGGCGTATATAACTGCCCTGTGCAATTGCTATGATGGCCTGAAAGGCTAGAGGATCAGAAAGACCGTCGTTTGCGGCTGCTAATTTTTCAAGAGCAAGTAGAGATGAATAAGCAAGATTGTCATCCGGGCCAAGAGCATTCTGCGTCAAAACGATGCTTGATATAGCCTGTGAAACCTGATTGTTTTTGTTTATACCGATTTTGCCGAGAGCGTAAACTGCTTCGGAGATAACCATCGGTTCATTGTCCTTGAGAGTAATGTCAATCAGAGTATTCTTGGCGTCTTCACCGCCGAGTTCACCCAACAGCGCACAGGCTTCTTTTCTTACAATCGGCATATTGTTTACAAGACGGCCAGACTCGCTGATTTCGCGGCCGATTCCTTCCTGCGCCAGGTAATCAAGAATATAATGAACTTCGGGATCGCCGCTGGTTACTTTTCCGTCGTCAATCATCTGCTCGATATTCTTAAGAGCCAGGAGTTTGGAGTCGCGATCAAGCGTAGACGCCTGTTCTTTGATGATAGCCATTTCTATATTTTGAAGATAAAATTCTTCAACAGTAATTTCATCATCGTTCTGTGCAAATACCGCAGGCGCAGCAGCAATAAGCAATATAATTACTGCTGTAAGTATGTTTTTCATTTTCACTCTCCGTTAATAAAGGTTCGGAACCTTGTTGTAATAAGTATACACTAATTTTCGGGTTTTAGCCCGATTTTCCACCCATTTTCAGTTTTTTCCAAATAATATAACACTGTTAATCGGTCTTTAAGTTTGGTGTAAGCTGTAATGTGTGTAGAGTCGATAAACTCAATTTCATCTACGACCGCATCCCTTCGTGAGAGAACAACAACGTATCTGAAGTAATCATTGAAATCGTTAATGCGCTGGCTGTAGCCGCGCTGCTTATACAGCTCAGTAAAATAGTCGAGCTGATCCTGTGAACTGTAATAGGCTATATAGTCGTCTGTGAGGTATGTCTCCCATTCCTCAAAATTGCCTGAAGCTATTATCGTATTGAGTTTGCCGATCAAAACTTTTGTGTCATCGAATGTTTCTACGTACATTTCCTGGGTTACAACAAATTTTTCGGGTTCGGGAGCTGGTTCTTGCACCGGTTCAGGTGCCGGTTCGGGCTCAGGCGCAGGTTCCTGAACTGAAACTACGGGTACGGATTCAGGTTCCGGTTCCGTTTCTGTTGTGGTACAGGAAAACATCCCCGCCAGAATAATAAATGCAAGTAAAAGTACAGCAATCCCTTTCATAGTACAAGTTTATAATTTTAGTTCAGGTTTGTCAAAAATAATTTTTAAAAAGGAAATATGAATGTTGATCTTATAGGTGGCAACGATTACACTTGGCGAATGAAAGTATTATTCCCGGGATCTTTTGATCCGCCCACGAATGGACATCTGAACCTGATTAAGCGTGCTTCCAGAGTTTTTGATGCAGTTGAAGTTGTCATAGGCGACAACGGCGAAAAGAAGAACCTCTTCACAATAGAAGAGCGAAAAGCCTTTCTTGAAGAGATAACTGCTGATATCAAGAATGTTAAAGTCGGTGTTACGAACAAGCTGATTGTTGTATATGCAAAAGAAGTAGGCGCAAAAGTGATGCTCAGAGGTGTGAGAGCTTTAACCGACTTCGGATATGAGTTTGAACTGGCTATGACAAACAAGAGCCTGGACCCTGAGATCGAAATAATGTTCATGCCTACCGATCCTAAATATTTTGTAGTAAGATCATCAATAGTGAATGAACTTGCAAGGATGGAAGGGCGTGTGACGGGCATGGTGCCGCCATGTGTTGAAGCAGCTCTTAAAGAAAAATTCGGATATTCTGATTGACATATCGGCCAATGGCTGATAATTTGAATAAGACGCTCAAAGAATAAATGGTAGCCTTGACAATCGTAACTCTATACTGTATTGTCTGTTAACTATCAGAATATGAGAGGCGATGAGAAATGGCAGTACCAAATTATAAAACTTCAAAGGCAAAAAGCCGGAGAAGGAGAGCGATTAATAACAAGCTAACCGCCGGTAATCTTGTTGAATGCGGTAGTTGCGGCAACATGGTGTTACCCCACAGGGTATGTCCGAAATGCGGCTTTTACCGTGGCAAGCAGGTTATCGAGCTTGAAGAAATGGCGTAATACGTCAAAAGTAAGGAGCATAAAATGGACGAGCTTTTTGAAAAAATTAAGAAGCTTATAGCTGAAAAGCTTGAAGTTGAAGAAGACAAAATCACTCTTGAAGCATCATTCAGACAGGATCTTGGCGCAGACAGCCTTGATACTTATGAGCTTGTTTACGCGATCGAAGAAGAAATGGGAATCACCATTCCTGATGAAAAAGCCAATGAATTTGAAACCGTTGGCGACGCTGTAGAATTTATCAAATCCGCACAGAGTTAAGTTTCGCAAACCGTGGTTCTATTGCCGAAAGTTCCGGCTCTGAAAACACCGCCGGCCGACGCCGAAAGGAAAAAAGAGCTGCAGCTTTTTGAGAAGCACGCGGGCATCAGGTTCAGGAAAGCTGATTTCCTGAACCTTGCTTTTTCACACCGTTCTTACTCAAATGAAACTTCCGTAAATATCGATAATAATGAAAAACTCGAATTTCTCGGTGACAGCGTACTTGGGCTGATCGTAAGCGATTATCTTTTCCGCATTATGCCCGACAGACCTGAAGGGGATCTTGCAAGGATTAAATCTTTCGTAGTCAGTGAAGACAGCCTGGCGGGAATTGCAAAATCGATTAAAGTCGATAATTTTATTCTAATCGGCAAGGGTGAAGAGTATTCCGGAGGCAGAACGAAGAAAGCGATCCTTGCGGACTGCATGGAAGCAATTTTCGGGGCATACTACCTGGATTCCGGCTTTAAAAGTGTGCAGAGTTTCGTTTTACGGTACCTGATTCCGGAAATAAACAAGGTACTTGAAAACAAGCACCGCAAAGACTACAAAACCCTGCTGCAGGAATATGTACAGAAAAAATATAAAAGTTACCCGAGATACAACCTTATAAAAAAGACGGGTCCTGATCATGACAGGACATTCTGGATTGAAGTCAAGGTAAAAAATGATACGTTCGGCCCGGGACAGGGTAAGAACAAGAAAGAGGCTGAGCAGAAAGCAGCAGGCATTGCGTATAAAAGCCTGACAGGTGAAGACATCGAATTATCGGAAAGTGAAGATTAGCACGGCCGGTTGAGGGTTATTTCTGGAGCCTTTCCTTATAAAAATTGGCAGAGATTTTCAGTAAATCTTCCTCGTTATTCAAATCAGGATCATCGAGAACCGTTTCAAGCAGAAACTCAAGCACAATACCCATTTTGGGCCCCTTGGGAATCCCGGCTTTTTCATGGAGGATATGCCCGTTTACAGCAAGATCCTTGATTGTGAATGCATGGTCGGCATCAATGACATTCCGTATGCGCTTGTGAAAATCAATAAGATTATGTGAATCTATACTTGTACGGTTCATTCCGAACTGGTCAGCCCGTCTCAGTGCGAACATATTCTCGATGTTCTCAAGTCCGGCTTTGGCAATGAACCTGCGTACTGCACTGTCAGACCACTCAGGCTGAAAATTGAACATGTGATTCTGAATAAGGTTCAGAACATTACTTTCAAAGGCTTTTGGGAATTTAAACCTCTGGATGATATTCCTGCTTATTTCAACCGATTTTTGTTCATGCCCGTAAAATGTGGGAATGCCAAGTTCATCATGAGAAAGAGTCGAAGGTTTGCCTACATCATGCAGAAGCGCTGCCAGCCTGACCTCCGGGTTGTCTGCCGGTGCGCCGTCGCAGGAATACAGGCTGTGTTCAAAAACATCGAAGCTGTGAAAACCCTTCTGCAGCACGCCGCGGCATGCGGACAATTCGGGCAGAACTACGTCTAGTACCCCAGTATCGGCCATAATGTGAAAAGCAATCGAAGGCTGGGCTGATTTAAGGATTTTCTCCAGTTCGTCCCGTATACGCTCAGCAGAAACCGCCTTGAGGTTTTGAGCTTTATCTTTCATACCGGCAAGGGTGGATTCTTCTATACTGAAGTTCAGCTGAGCAGCAAAACGGCAGGCGCGCATTATTCTGAGAGCGTCTTCCTGGAATCTTTCTGAAGCATTGCCTATGGCCCTTATAACTGTTTTTTTTAAGTCGTCTTTTCCATGATGAGGATCGAGCAGTTCACCCGACAGAAGATCATATGCCATTGAATTTATTGTAAAATCACGGCGTTTCAAATCCTCATAAATCGAAGGGGTAAAATGGACCTTGTCGGGCCGTCGGAGGTCGGTATAGTCGCCGTCGGTTCTGAAAGTTGTTACTTCCAGCTTGTGACCGGAAAAAAGGACGGTAACCGTACCGTGCTTGATGCCGGTAGGTATTACTTTGCGGAATAGTTTAATTACTGCCTCCGGCAGCGCGTCCGTGGCAAAATCATAATCTGATACTTTGAAGCCCATCGAAAGGTTTCTGACGGCGCCTCCGACAAGGTAGCATGAGTACCCGGCATCCTTGAATATTCGGGAAAATTTGATAAGTGCTCGGTCTACCTTGTGTTTCATCGCGGTATATAATAAAGAAAAATAAAAGGGATGTCCAACTGTAAAGCGGACATCCCTCTGGTATCAGGTGTTTTTCTGAACTGGAACTGGAATGCTGTCAGTTTACTGTAAAAGCTGAAGAACCGACTGACCTTTCTGGTTGGCCTGGGCCAGCATAGCGGTCGAAGCCTGAACAAGAATCTGATCCTTAACAAAGGTGACCATTTCTTCTGCCATGTCAGTATCTCTGATTCTTGATTCGGCAGCCTGAAGATTTTCAGCTCCGACGGACAGTCCCTGTGCGGCATGTTCGAGCCTGTTCTGGTAAGCGCCGAGATCGGCACGCTGTTTATTAACCTTTTTCAATGCTTCATCTACCATTGCAATTGACAGATTGGCTTTGTCCGGACTGTCGATTGAAATGAAAGTAGCGGCATGAGCCATTCCGTTTGCCGACTGAAGGCCGAGACCCTGGGCAGTCATTGTTCCGATGAAAACTCTTTCGCGCTGATCAACATTCGCTCCGATATGGAGCCACATGCTGGCTGCAACATAGTTTTCACCTGTTTCTTTGGCAAATCTTCCGGTCAGCATATTCATTCCGTTGAACTGTGCGTGCGAGGCAATCCTGTTGACTTCATCGATGAGCTGAGATACTTCAACCTGAATCTGCATACGGTCTTCACTTGAGTAAATACCGTTCGCTGACTGTACAGCAAGTTCCCTTACACGCTGCAGAATATTGGTTGTCTCTCCAAGATAGCCTTCTGTAGTCTGGATGAACGAAATTCCGTCTTCAGCATTCTTTTCGGCTCTCTGAAGACCTCTGACCTGTGCGCGCATTTTTTCGGATACTGCAAGACCTGAAGCATCGTCGCCGGCTTTGTTGATTCTCATACCGGAAGACAGCTTGCTCATGCTTGTGTCCATTGCCCAGGAATTGAATTTCTGGCTGCGCTGTGCAAACATTGCACTCATGTTGTGATTAATAATCATATAATCCTCCTTGATTATATAGCTGGACATCCTTGTCCATAGTTCTAATTTCGGTAAAAAAAAATGCCTCTTTAGAAAACTTGAAAAAAAATCAAAAAAAAACCATATTAGTTTGATGAAAACTGGAAAAGCGGTCATATTTACCGGCGGATTGGGCCCGGAGCCCTTAAAAATACGGAAAATTGTTGAAGACGCGGAATTGATTATTGCGGCAGATTCCGGATGGGATCTTGCGTGCAGTGCAGGTATTGTCCCGGGCTACTACATTGGCGATATGGATTCTGTTGATGATCATAAAGGGGTAAACGAACTGCCCGAGTCAAATCTTCTAAAGTTCCCTGTTGATAAGGATTACACCGACACTGAATTAGCCCTAAAATTTGTAGACGATGCTGATTATCGTGATATAGTACTAATTGGAGGCGGGGGCGGAAGAATTGATCATCTTTTGGCCATAACGTCTCTGTTTGAAAAAGATCCCAGACCGTCTGAATGGTTTACAGCAGAAGAACAGGTTGTATTTATTGAACGAGACTGTGATTTGGTGTGCCGAATCGGTCAGACAATTTCAGTTTTCCCTTGTCCGGGCAGCAGCGCTGTTGTCAGTACTGAAGGATTAAAATGGGAACTTGAAAATTTCAAATTGACGACGGGCAATTACAGCCTGAGCAATACGGCTTTAAATGAGAGTATTAATATCCATGTTCATACAGGCGCTGTTCTGCTGATAATGAATTACTGAAATTAAGAGGTTTCGATGGCGAAGAAAAATGTACTTGAGGAATTATCATCCTGGCTTCCAGAAAAAGAACGTTCCGCTTTGCTTGAGAAAATTAACCGAAGCATTAATACAGGTAAAACCGAAGAAGTAAAAAAAGACAAGGCCGCACTCGAAAAAGAGCGGACGATATATATTAATCAGGAAATTAATAATATGGGCTGGTTCAAAAGGTTCCTCATGAATCTTCGATGCAGGCTCTCCGGCAAAAAACTGGGCGAACTGATCATCGACGACAAGATGAAGGGACTGAAAAAGCTTATTTCAAAGAAGCAGAATGGAATAACCGGTTTTGAAAGCCGGAACCTTACACCTGAATTCGGAGAAAAGCTTTTTGCCCTGTATTCAAAGACATTCGAGTTTCGGGAGATTTACAAAAAGCTCTGGACCGAGCAGGGAGTTTATGAGTCGTGCTGCCTGTACATAATACGGGCAATGTACGAAAAAACGAAGCTTCAGCTTGAAGAATTCATAAGCATGGATGAGATGGTAGATCTGTATGCCGAAACGGGAAAGAAAGAAGAAATCGTAAACGAAATTGGCCGAAGGCTCAAAGATTATACAGCAAGCGTTCCCGAGATAGTCTATGTCGAGATAGAGCGGAGTATAGCTCCGATTTACAAACTGAAAGACATTATACTTTATCCTTATACCGATTTTTTTCAGAAATTCAGTTTTACACCGAACAGAAGCGGTGACGGAAAACATTTCTTCAAGAATGCCTCTGCTATGCTTTGCCTGGACCATCTTGAAGAGCTGTATGCAGCGGTGATGAATGCGCTGGAGCTGGATGAGCATATACCTCTGAACAGGTATCTTATAGAGTTTCTTGACAGTTTGGATGAAGATAAAACCCTTCCTGAAGATAAGCAGGCGGTGCTGAAAAACCTGATAATCAGCATTAAAAATTTTGCGAGAACTATGCCGCTGCTTGAAATAATTCAGTTTTTCAGAAAAGAACCCTATCTGACTGTAAAATATATAAAACCGCAGAAAAGTTTCAGGGATAATTATGAGTTTATACTCCACGGGGGATTGAAGGATGAGATTGAAAAGCTTTATCCGGAAATTCAGCGTGAGTATATCGAGCGGGAGATTGGCAGAATTTTCCAGGGCCATAATTTTGAAGAATTCAGAAACTACAGAAAATATGCGAGTATAGATCATCAGAAGATGGGGCTTCCGATCTTTACGCATACAAAATCACTTAATGTTCTATATAATTATATAAAGTGTTTTTATATTTCCCACTTCAGTGAAACAGTATCAATTCTTGAAAAGGGGATGCTTGCACAGAACAGAATTACCAGGGACAGGCTGCTGGGCTATTCAGCTTCGATTCAGGAACTGGAAGACAAAATAGCTGCATCGGATAAATCACTATCACCGGAAAATGATGATGGAAAGCTGTTTCACAAGCTGCGTATGTCTCTTGCGGCTGAACCGGCTCAGCAGCGAATGTTCAGATCGCTGGTGGTGAATAAAAACCGCGAGGTTAAATCACTTCTGGATTGGGGCGACGAAGCACTGAGCGGCCTGGGAAGGATTTTTGAAGAGATTACTGCAAGCGATTCAAATGTAATCAAGGTACAACTGAACAAGCACTACCTGCTGAAGGGGAAATCGATCACCCTTGTCAGTCTGCTGAAGACAAGGGCTGAACATATAACCGAATTCAGGCGGTTGATGGCCCAGATTATAAAAATGGAATTGAATTAGCAGACATTTGTAAACGCGCTTATTCTGTTTTCGGTTTTATCGCAGAAGGCAGTTCAATTTCCGGAAGAACAGCCCCGTCCCCCGAATTGAAAATAGAGTAATACTGAAGCAATACCGGGTATTTTGAGAATACAGCACCATATTTTTCCAGAAGCTCAAGTTTGGCCGCTTCTTCAGCCACCCTTGCTGTCGTTTCGTCAAGAGCCGCTTTCTGGATATTATTCTGGACCTTCTCAACTTCAAAATACTGTCTTTTCCCTTCTGCATAAAGTGCAAGGTCCGGAAATACAGCCTTCACAGGAATGAACCTTATAAAACTGATATTTTCATGCTTTGCGGACATCTCCTTAATCAGATCGTCTTCAAGCATGCTGTAGTCGTAGGAAATGCGTTCCATATAGACGCTGTCTTCCGCTTTACGGCGGACAAAATCATATGCCTCGGCTGAGAGTTCTTTGTCAAACTCGGCAAGCCACTGGTCCATATTGTTTTCGCGCAGGAATTCGTCGGTAATCAGCTGCGGAAGACTGTCCTCCTTAATTACGTACGAAGCATCAAATGAAAAAATAAAACTGAAATCAGGAGAGCCCTCAAGGTACAAGCTGTATACATCTGCAGAAGGCAGGACACCGCTTACGGATATTCTGCTTTCGGCCGGCAGAAGCCTGAATTTTTCTATTTCCAGATTCACAGGAAGAAGGCCTTCCCATTCAAAACGAAGCTGCCCCGGCTTCAGTACATCGTTTTTCCAGCCGCTGCCGGTGTATTTTGTGAATACGACACCATACGTATCTGCCGGCATCTGAAACTGGTAGAAGCCGAAATAAAATACAGCGCCTGCTGCCGCGAGGAATAAAATGAGGAAAAATATTCTTCTAAATCTTTTTCCTGCCCGGGAACGTTTTTTCATTATGACCTTCCTGAATATAATCTGTTATATCTAAAAGATTACTTACTATAACATCGGGTTCAATATTACTGCAAGCATCATGATCGCTGCGCATCCGAAGAGAACGTTTATCTCCGGCAAAGAGGATTGTTCGATAGCCTGAAACTGCAGCGGGCATTATGTCTTTAAGCATGTCGTTGCCGATAAATACCGACTCTGCAGGCTTAATGCCGCATTCAGCAATTTTAATTGTAAGTTTATCGAAAAGCGAGGTATCAGGCTTTGAACGCTTTTCAATATAAGAAAAAAGGCATAGCTCCGGACTGAACCCGAGGCTGCCTAAATCCGAATTGAAAAGATATTCGAAAATTACCGGAGTATAAAACTGTGCATTTGATATTATTCCAAGATAAACGCCGGAAGCGTGAAGTTTTCTGATTAATTCCCCGGCGCCAGGCATCGGCCAGACCGGGTTGACGGTTGATTCATAAGCCGCTGCCATCAAAGACGCTGTGATGTCGTCGGCAGGAATCTGAAGGTGATTGAGCTGCCTGTCCGAAAGAATCCCTTTCCAAACCTCGATTATATCAACTTCCGGATAGGGGTATCCTTCGCTTTTCATTCTGCTGTGAGTCTCGCTTATCGAACTAAAAAAAAGATCCCTTATTATTGCGGCGGAACTATCGTCAGGAGCCGTTCCAAATACCCTTGCAAATGCTGATTTGAATGCTTCAGCAGAGCCGGATTCCATAGCAGTACCGACATCGCCAGAACCGGAAATCAGAAGTGTTCCGTAGATATCAAATATTACCGCCCTGATGTTTTTAAGTGATTTCCCTCTTGAGTTAAGTCCCGTGGGTATCGGTGCAAGGGGTTTATCCGGTTTCAGCAGGCTGAAGATACTTTCATCCATATGGTATTCTAAATATACAATCGCTATGGTGCAATAGTATATAAGCTGTTATTATCTATAGAATGAAAAACAGGGGACTGCCGATAGTATCGCTGGCCGGACGAATTACAGTTTTTCTCTTTATTTTTACAATGTATATTGTCCTCCTGTATGTTCAGGGAAGTTTTCAGAATTTTACGGATGATTCTTTGCTGAAACTCCTCATCCTGGGGAAATACAGTTCGCTTGTTTATATTGCGGTAGCCGCATCCTATATTTTCATACTTGTCACCGCCGGAAGAGATACCGGCAGAAGACTGTCTGCAAGGATCATTCTCACCTTGGCCGGATGCCTGGTCAGCTCGGTAATATTCGTGCTGATACAAATCGTATTAAGCGGACTCGAGCCATTATATTAATCTGTCGATAATCTGATTATGACAAGGGCAGTAAGGGGTGCGGTACAATTTGATACCGACAATAAAGAAAAAATAAAAGCAGGTACACAGAAACTCATCGCTGAAATGATGCGTGAAAACGGGATTAAAGAAGAAGATTTAATCAGCATAATTTTCAGTGTCACGGATGATTTGAGAACGATAAACCCGGCTGCGGCACTTAGGGCCGGCGGAGGTTATGCCGATACACCGCTGTTCTGTACGAAGGAACCCGACTGTGACGGTATGCTTCCGCGGGTAATTAGGGCCCTGATGAGTGCTGAGTCCGATTTGAGTAAAAAAGAAATCAGACATATCTATTCCGGAGGGGCAGAAAAGCTGCGCCCGGATTTGAGCTGAAAATGGGGTACTCATATGTACCGCTGAAGCTGAAAAATGAAGTCTTCAGGATCCGGACAGCATGTATTCTGACCGCAAAAATTCTTGATGACCTGCAAACCTGCATTTCTCCGGGTATAACCACGGGCGAAATCGCGGATATCTGCGGCCGGATGCTTAAACGCAGCGGCGCTGACGCAGGC
>QKCC01000233.1 GCA_003245835.1 Spirochaetales bacterium
AGCTCGCAAAGGAGATCGGTACTACTGAAACGACACTCGATTTCGAAGGAGATTCAGAAGTCAAAGCAATGTCGTCGTCCGAGATCCTCGGCCGCATAATTGCTGAAAATATCGAAATAACCGGCGGCGTGATCAGCCTCAGGCTGAAAAGTGAAGGATACGGAACCGAGAGATCAATCTCAATCGAACAGATTACCTATCAGCTTTCCGACGGTAATTATAGCCTTCTCGATTCACCGGTTGAAATAAAAATCGGTCCTGAATCAGTGATCAGCACGGGTATAGAATTGTCGGCCGATTTGCTCGACAGGCTGCCGTCCGGTAAAAATACCGGTACGCTGCTGTTTAATTTTGCAGGCGATACGCCCTTTCTTCCGGCAGTAGTCGAATCTGCCGTACTTACCGGTAATACGGACGGCGTCGCCTCACCGGCAGCTGCAGAAAACAAAAATAAAAAAGAAAAAGATTCAGCGAAAAATCAATTAAACAATAGTAAAATTGGATTCAATTGGCTTATAATTGTATTAATCATTATCGC
The DNA here is from genome assembly GCA_003245835.1 of Spirochaetales bacterium. Classification (GTDB taxonomy): domain Bacteria; phylum Spirochaetota; class Spirochaetia; order UBA9216; family UBA9216; genus Thalassospirochaeta. The sequence continues at coordinate 539 of QKCC01000233.1, forward strand.
AGCTGCAGCGGTAATTGCATTTATTATTGTACGTAACATAATTTCCCACAGGGATGACGATGAACAGAAAAAGAGAAAGCGGAATGCGGTTTCCGGCGATAGCTGATTTTATCAGGAACAATAATAATTTTTTTCTGACCGCACATGAAACACCGGACGGTGATGCGATTGGCAGTGAAATAGCCGCATATTTTGCTCTGAAATCGCTTGGAAAGAGAGTAAGAATTCTTAATGCCGACCCCATGGCCGAAAAATATATGTTTCTTGATACTGATCGGGCGATTGAACTTTACAAAGAAGACTGCTCCATGCCTGAAGATATAAGCGACTGGGTTCTGATTATCCTCGATACCAACGACATCAATAATATAGGTTCAATAAAGGATAATGTTCTTTCCAGAGTCAGAGATTTTTTCATTTTTGACCATCATGAGGGCGGCGATACTGTTGAAAGTGCGAATCACATCGAAAGTGAAGCCTCGTCCACCTGTGAGATGCTGTACGAGCTTTTTGCTGAAATGCATATAAACATGACTTACGAAATATTAGTGGCTGTTTATCTCGGTATTGTATATGATACCGGTTCCTTTATTTATCCCAAAACAAGTGCCAGAACTTTTGCGATAGCCGAAGACTGTGTGAAAAACGGGGTAAGCCCGAATTATATATACTCAAAGCTTTACGAAAGTAATTCGATCTCGTCGCTGATGCTTCAGTCAAGAGTGCTTTCAACGCTTGAATTATTCTATAACGGTCATGTAGCAGTTCAGACGATGCTGAAAGAAGACATTCTCGAAAGCGGGGCCCTGTACGAGGAAGCTGATTCACTGATAAATATACCGCTGAAAAGTGAAGATATAAAGGTATCGATTTTCTTTAAAGAAAACCTTGAAGGAATACTTCGCTGCTCCATGCGTTCCAAGGGTAATATTGATGTAGCATTTATAGCCCAGATCCATAACGGCGGCGGGCATAAAACTGCAGCCGGGTTTAAAAGCAAATACCCCCTTGAAGAGATTAAAGCAAAAGTGTTAGAAATGCTTAACAAATATTTTTTGCAGCCGAAAGATGATAAGTAACAGAATAAAATTTTCCCCGGTAATAATTACCGTAATAACTATAATTTTCCTTTCGTGTACTAAACAGCAGCAGGAAGAATATCATCCTCCCGAGATGGTTAAAGAAATAAAGCCTGATACAGGAAACACCGAACAGTTTGAAAGCCTTTACGAACGAAACGGTTCGGATACCGGACAGAGCAAGCCATTAATACCTGTCAACGAAAATGAAAATCTTATCAGTACATTGAACCTCAACCTCGATCTTGACAGCCAGGATGAGCAGATTCTTGTATTCAAGGAACGCGGGAAAGCCGACGGAAAAATTTTTATCGCAGTAGCTGATTACAGTAATGTCGAAAATTCCTATACGCGTGCCTGGCAGAGTTATACAGGCGCAGACAATGCGAGATCTTTTGTTGTGTATCTTGAAGATCTGGTAGGCGATCATAACAGCGAAATTGTCTGTTCGGGCAGGGATTCAGCCGGAAATACAACACTTGATGTTTTCTGGAAGAATACCACTGACAACAAACTCGGATACATACCCATTTTCAATATTGCTGCACGCGGAACAATAGAGATTAATAAACTTGAACGGTCGCGGGGTTACCTGCAGGGCCTGAAAAACGGCATCAGTTACACTATAACGGTAACCAATGAAGAAATTGATGATCAGGAAAACATCAGTCTTACGGAAACCGAATATTTCTGGGATTTTCCCGTCAGAAAGTATTCAATGCTGTCTCAGAAAAATATAGAAAACAACACAGTTCAGCAGAAGCAGCTTGAAAACATAACGGAGGGCGATGAAAGCCTGTTTTATGATTTTATCGACGGACCATGGTTCAACGGAGACAATATAATAGCATTCAGTCCGGACGATGAAACTGTTACTTTTTACGCAGATGATATCCAGGAAAATTACAACTGGGTAAATTCCTACAAAGTTCTAAGCAACCTTCTTTATATAAGATGCAAGAATGAAATAATCAATTATATAGAAAATGAAATCTATATAAGAATTCTGGATACCAACGAGGTCAGTATTACGGTTCGTGATATTGATAACCAGACTTTTACAAAAAATGCAAATGAAATATGGACTAATCAGTACTACAGAATGAACAGCGATATGATGAACAGTTCGATCAAAACACTGGAATCTGTAATCGACAACAGCGGCCTGCCGGATCTGTCCGGACAGTATGTAAGTGATTCGGGCGACATTCTGGAGTTTTACGGTTCGGATTTTTATCTTAAGAGCAGCACCGAAGAAATAAAAGGCGGTTTTGCAGTATACTCGGCGGATACAAAAATTCTGAACCTGAAGATCGTCGACAGCAAGGGAATAGTGACTGAGGAGCGAACATTCGCTCTTGATTATACCGAGGAACAGAAAGACTCCACGATTGAGCGAACGATAGTCCTTACGCCGGGAACGCTGGGAATCTACGGTTTTCATCCCTATGATACTGAATATTACAGGTTCACTCAGATAGAAACCAGAGAACTTTCAACCGACGGGAATCAGTAAACAGGGTAACCTTCGAAACCCTTCTCTTTAAGCTTAATCAGCAGAACCTGAATGTCCGCCCCGTCGTCAACAGGTATTGTAACTGTATAATAAGTCTTACCGTTAACATCCTTCGACCTGATTTCCGCAGCATAACCGGCTTCAGTCAGGTGTTTCTGCAGATCCACGGCGTTGTCTTTAACTGAAAATGAGCCGAGCTGAATGGCAGCCGCAGCGGATTTTGCATCCGGTTCCACACTTGTTTTTTCAATTGCTTTTTCAGCGGTCTTCTCCCCTTCTGCAGCTGGTTTGTTCGGTACGGCAGCTGAATTCTCGGCGGTGCCGCCGGAACGGCTTGTTCCTCCAAAAACACTCTCGGGTGTTATCAGAGGCGCAACCGCAGCATAAGGGTTTGTAAAATCCACAGGACTGGCAGCGCCGAATATCTTCTCCAGTTCTTCTTCGGTAAAAAGTTCACGGGCGAACAAGATGGCTTCACGCGGAAGAAAACGGCGTGATGACTGCAGAATATCAGTCATTATACTTTTTGCTTCATCAGTTTCGCCGTTAATGTTTTTTATTCTTGCGGTAAGAACAGCAGCCTTAAGCTTGATTTCTGTATCTTCGCAAAATATCATTATCGCTCTTAAATCCGCTTCGGCTTCACGGAAAAAGGCCGTTTCAACGTTGAGTACTGCGGATCTGTACAGCGACTCAAAATCTTTGCTTCCCTTCACCGCAAGCGATGCCTTTTTAAAGAGTTCCGCTGCTCCGTTAAGATCGCCGGTAGCCTGAAGGACTTCCGCAGTGTTTACAAGAATTGTATGCTTTTCTTCCTGATTATCCGTTTTATCAAGAGTTTCGAGCATTGTACGGATATAGTCTTCAGGGCTAGTACGGATTTTATCCTGCGCGACGCATGGAAAAGCTCCGAGCAGCAGCAGAAGGATAAAAACTGTTTTATTCATCGACCGGTTTAAGATCTTCGGGAATAAAATCGTCGGGCCGTATGTCATCAATGAATTTAGCCGCTTTCTGATTCTGTTCCTTTTTTTTACGTTTGTTGTTAAGGCTGACGAAAAAAGCGAACGGCAGAGTAAATACAGCGCCGGCAAGGAACGAAATTGAAATACTCAGAAATACCGGAATTTCGTGAAGTACAGTAAAACCGAATGATACGTCCGAAGTATTACCGATATTCAGCGCAGAAAATACAATCGCAGCAGCGAGTCCCACAAGAAAAAAGATAAGTTTAAACATCAACAACCTCCCCAATAAAGGTATTGCCGTTAAGCGCAGTCAGTCTGATATTAACATATCCGGTCAGCTTTTCAAACTGCCCAGGAAAAACCACCATACTGTTTTTTTCGGTACGGGCAAGGATTTTATTATTATCTTTTTTTGAAACACTTTCAACAACTGCTTCAACAGTCGTCCCGATTCTGGCGGATTTTTCCTCGAAAGTGATATGATGCTGCAGTTCAATTATTTCGGTCAGCCTTGCAAGCTTGATTTCATGTGGTACATCATCGGTCAAATTATATGCAGCGGTGCCTTCCCTGGGGTTGTAATAGTAGGTAAAAGCCTCTTCAAACCTTACGACATTCATAAAATCAATAAGCTCAAGAAAATCAGCTTCAGTCTCGCCCGGAAAACCTACCATCAAATCGCTCGAAAGCGAAAAATGTTTAGGCATGGTTTTAAGTCGAAGTGCAAGTTTTATATATTCTTCTGAGGTATATTTCCGGTTCATTTTTTTTAGGATTTTGTCTGAACCGTGCTGGGCCGGAAGGTGAATAAAACTGCATATACGATCGGAAGCAGATACGGTATCGATTAGCTTATCTGTAAAATCCTGCGGATTGGAGCTCGTGAAACGGAGCCATTTTGTATCGGTTTCAGAAAGTATGCGGTTAAGAAGATCTGAAAAATCAGTATTTCCTTCAAAGTAGGAATTTACATTCTGACCCAACAGGGTAATTTCAGAAATCCCGGATTTGTTTAATGCGGCAATCTCATCGATTATTTTATCAGCCGTACGGGAGATTTCATGTCCGCGTACATAGGGAACGATACAGTAGGAACAGTAGTTATCACAGCCGTTCATTATAGGAATCATCGAATGGGTGCCGGTGGTCTTTCCGTGATTTTCAAAAAAATCGTAGGTTTCGTCTATGCGGTCCCTTTCTGCGGCGATTTCTTCAAAATCACCGTCAAGAAGTTCGGATATTCTGATTTTTTTGAAATTGCTTATGACCGAATCGACAACAGGGAATTCATTCTTGATGTCGTCTTTCAGCCGTTCAGCCATACATCCGATAATGATAAGTTTGAATTTGTTGTTCTTTTTAAGCATTTTATAGTAGCCGAGTCTGCCCCATATGCGGTTCTCGGCTGTTTTACGAACGGAACAAGTATTTATGACGATCAGGGAAGCATTTTCCGGGCTTTCAGCCTCCGTCCAGCCTGCTTCTGTCAGATTCTGCTTAAGTGCGGAAGATTCGGCTGTATTCATCTGGCAGCCGTAGGTTTCTATGTAAAACTGTTTAGACAATTAGATCTCTCCATTAATTACCTGACGGATATACCATCTGATATTATTCCAGTTATTTTCTCTCGGCAGCAGGATCCAGGCCCCCTTGTTGAAATCAGCATCGAGTTCCATATCCGGATCATCGAGAAGGTAAATATTACTGTATGTGTCGTAGAGTATGTTGTCGAAGCTTAGAACAAATTTACCGGCAAGTTCAACATCGCTGTAATTATTAAAAAGGCTCATAAGTTCAACAAGTGTGAAATCCGTGTCTACGTACTCAAACATGGCCTGCATCATACTGTAAACCTTGTTAATATCTGTAAGTTTGAATTCGAGAATCCGGTTCATAAACGCTTCAAGAATAAGCTGCTGCCTGTGTGACCGGTCAAAGTCATTTGACCCGTGCCTGGACCGAGCAATCCGGAGTGCTTCGACCCCGTTAAGACGGTAGGTACCTTTAGGGTAATTCAGCGTCGACCATTCTCCGTTATCGCGTATTCTGTATGTACTGTCGACAAGATCTTCATCCAGGGTTACCTCGATTCCGCCTAATATATTTACAAGATCGATAAATGCGTACATATCAACTATAATATAATTGGTGATTTCAAGGCCGGTAATTTCGGAAAGCTCCTTTTTGAACTGATCCGCTCCAAACTGCTGGTACACGCTGTTGATTTTTCTTCCCTTCCAGTACAGATCACGCGGAATTCCGATAAGGTACGCTTTACCGGTTACGCGATCGGCATGAACGAGGATCATAGTATCTGTATTAAGTTCATGATTCCCGACCAAAAGAAAAGTAACGCTGTCGGAATTGGAATAAAGACTGTCGATTTCGGGAATATTCTCCGGAATGACGAGATTACCGGAATTTGAAGACGATATATTCTGTTTTATTCTCAGTGTTTTCAGTGATGATACGGGGACTTCATCCGCATCGACAAGGTAAATATCTCCAAGCTTTTTCAATACCGAAAGAGACCCCAGTCTTTTTCCGTCGTCATGAAAAATATCGTAATAGAAATAGTCGAGATCCTCCCTTGCTTCGGGATTGATACTCAGATTCATTCCGGCAAGGTATTGAAGAAATTCCGGGTCTGCAATCTCTGTTTCGATCTCTGCTTTTGCATTGTCGATCATTACTTCTTCTTCGCTGCGCAGATCCATTGACGCAATTCCCTGCATAAGCGCGGTTCTGAAGCTGTCTAAATTGCCGTATTTTTCTGAGTTAGACGATAGGGAGTAAAACACATCAGTGCCTGAAACAGAGACAGAACCGCGCAGGATCTCACTGTTTACGGTGTTCGAAACAGAAAGCTGTTCACCGCTCAGCTTCAACATTATCCTGCTGTCTGCTTTTTCCGTAAGCTGTTTGTCCTGCGGCAGCGCTGCAAGATCAGCGCTGAACTGTTTAACGGAAGCTGCAAGCACGCCTGCAGCTTCAATATTCTTCTCAATGAAAAGTGAAGATTCGTTTGAAGCATTGTTTATGCTCAGTTCTACTCCGTCTATACCCGTCAGCTTTATTTCATTTTCGCTGACAGCCTCAATATTCACACAATCGAACCCGCTGTACCGAATGATATACTTTTCATTGGAATATTTCTCAGGCTCGGTACCGAATTGTTCAAGGACCTCAGTTATTACAGGATTATTAAAAAATCTTCCGAGCATAACGGATTTTTTGTTTGATGATTCAGCGTCCAGTAAAGCTGTAACTGCATCAATCATCTTATTTTGGGGCGCGGAAATCGTGTCTGAATCTTCTTCCGAAATGTTCCTGAAGGGATAATTTCTGGTATCAAGACCCAGCGAAGCCCTTGTGCGGTTGAGATCGTAGGCAAGCATTCCGCTTATGTTGTTCAGATAATCGTTGTCTTCACGGCTTCCGGAGGTTTCATTCAGAATAAGCTGTTTATTCTGTTCCTGTGCTGCCGACAGCTTTGCAATTTTACTGTAATTAATGAGAGTAAACACAAGCAGCAGTCCGATTACCGCCGCAAAAACGAATATAAGGATATTTTTCTTAATAAGCATCTAATGCTTGAAGCTCCTTTGACCTGTAAATACCATGGCGGCCTTATGTTCATTGCAGGCTTCAATACATTCAAAGTCGCGGATTGAGCCCCCGGGCTGGATTACTGCTGCTACGCCTTCGCTGAGTCCTACATCGATGCCGTCCCTGAACGGAAAGAATGCATCGGAAACCATCACACTTCCCTTCAGTCCGCCGCAGACCGCCCTGGTTCTGCGGTCGATATCATCAAGAACAGCGCGATCATTCATGAGCGCAAGCGGGGTTTTGTTTTCTTCCCAGCAGAGCCTGTCGGCATATTTTCGGTAGGCTTTGTCTCTTGCGATTTCAGCAACGCCTACCCTGTCCTGTTCGCCTGTGCCGATTCCTACGGTAACACCGTCTTTAACGTAGATAACGGAATTAGAGGTGATCCCGCTTTCGATAAGCCAGCCGAAAAGCATATCGTTCCATTCATTTTCGGTCGGCTGTCTGTCTACTGAATATTTTTTACCCTTGTATTCGGTTTCAGCCGGAAGAAAATCTTCCCTGCTGAATTTGGGAAAATATGACCATTGTGCAATGATACCGCCGTCGATCAGGGATTTAAAATCAATGAACCTCTCGCCTATAAATTCGTTCAGCTTTTTCATATTGCCGATTCGCATAACCCTGAGGTTCTTTTTTGTTGAGAGTAATTCTATAACGCCTTCTTCGAATTCAGGAGCTGCAACAACCTCGGAATAGCTGTCTGTAATCAGTTCGGCTGTCTCCATGTCGAGCGCCTTATTTACCGCAATAGCCCCGCCGAAAGCGGCTATCCGGTCTGCCATCAATGCCTTGCTGTAAGATTCAGCAAGACTGCCGGCCCGGGCTACACCGCAGGGATTATTATGTTTGACTATTACCGTTACAGGTTCGTCCGTAAAATACCTGAGAATATTAAGCGAGTTATCAATATCTGTAATATTCGTTTTGCCCGGATGCTTGCCGGACTGCAGCAGCTCGATGTCTGAAGCAAGGTACTGCCCCGGGAGTATTGTAGAAACTTCACCGAGCGTGAGGTTTCCGTCGACTAATTTGTACAGGGCAGCTTCCTGGTCAGGGTTCTCGCCGTAACGCAGCCCCTTGCTCTCGCCGTCTATCGTCCAGCGGGCTTTCTCATAGTGCAGAGTCTGCCTGTCGTCTTCAGTGTTGTAGAAAGAAACTTCCATTTTGGACGGAAACAGATCTTCGATTATCCTGCTGTACATCGATGATATTTTTTTATCGGACATTATATACTCCTGAACCGTCATTATTTAAAAGATACCCGGAAATGGCGGTATCGTAATCCGCTGTGTGTTTGAAGCTCTTTTTGGCAAGTTCGAGTCTGAATGTGTACGGCAATGAACCATTGTTGCGTTTTAATTCATCAACGATCGATTGATAATCTGAAGGGTTGCATACTGAAGCTACCCGTAAAAAATTCTTTGCTGATGCCCTGAGCATACAAGGTCCGCCTATATCTATATTGGACCTTGCATCTTCAAGGGTTATCCCGGCCCTGCTTACAGTTTCTTTAAACGGATAAAGGTTAACAACAACCATATCAAACTCGACTGCGCCGTTCCGTTCAAGATCGGTTTTATGCGCTTCGTTATAGGTTTCACTCAGAAGTCCGAGATATATTTTAAAATCAAGGGTCTTAACAAGCCCGCCCTGCATTTCCGGCTGGCCTGTATAATCAGATACCTTTACCAGGTTTTTATCTTTGGTTTTACCCAGAATTTCAGCTATCTTTGAATATGTACCGCCGGTTGAATAGAACTTAATGTCAGGATTGACTTCTATAAGACTTTTAACCAGAAAATCAAGATTCTCCTTGTCTGCCGTACTTGCGAGAACATTATTGATTCGTACCATATTATCTATCTTTTCAACGCGGTTTAACTGCATGAGACCCCCTGTGTAGTTTATTTCTAACATGGAAATACGCAGAATTTCAACATATCCTTGAAAAAACAGTTCTTAGATGGTACTATTTTTCTGATAAACAAATGAGGTAAAGCTTTGATCAGAAATGTCATTACTGTATGTTGCCTTTTGCTGTTGACCTTGTTTCCGGTGTTTGCACAGGAAGAAGATTCTACCGATGATTACATCGGAGTTACGGCATATTCGACCGGAGAGCAGGTTTTTGCCCTCAACGCCCTGGGAATTATTCCGCTTTTTAATATAGTTCCATTTCCTGCGGACGGAGAATCGTCTATCGGTTCCCTGGACAGCGTCAAACCCGGTATAGCCGGCAGTTTGTCACTAGGTTTCTTCGTGATGGATAACTTCATGATAGGCGGGGAGCTTGGCGGAATGATAGCTTTTACGGAAAACCGTTCTTTAAGCATGGTTCCTATAACATTTACTGCCGCTTACTACTTTATAAAGTATCCATTTGAGTTTCCGGTTTCGCTGGATGCCGGAATCACACTTAATTCTCTGGATGATTATTTCAAGGTAACACCGATAATCAAACCCGGTGCCGGTGCATACTGGAATCTGAACGGCGAATGGGCCATAGGTCTGAAAATGGATTACTGGTTCATGCCCGAACTTTATTTTTCAGATGAATTAAAGTCGCAAAGCAGAATAGCAAACTTCCTGCAGCTCAGTCTGTCGGGCGTTTATCATTTTTGAGGTTCCCAGATGAAATTTAGATTTTTACTTATAACGGCAATTCTTCCGGTTTTATTTTTAGCCTGTGATTTGGCTGAGGGCGGACTTTTCTACAGTCTGGAGAAAGAAAGCGCGATTGTGAACGGTCTTCTTGCGGATAATATTACGATAGGTGCATTCGAAAAAAGCAACGGCTATTATTTTATGGGGGCCGGGCGGTTCATGTACAGGGAAGCCGTCGACGGCAGCTGGCCGGACGATGATACCAGCCAGAACCCGGAAGGCTACGATAGTTATCTTTGCAACAAGTTCACAATTGTCGGAAATGACTTATACGCAGTTTTTTATAATATCGCGGGTTCTGATTTTACGGTGTTTAAGGGAAACACCTCCGCTCCTGCCGACGGGTTAGGCTGGACAGAGCTGACATTTTCGGGGATTGATTCAACAGAGAAAATAATAGATCTGATGTATCTTCAGGACAAATTTTTTGTTTACACGATGACTTCAGTCTATAAGTACAATTTATACATGACCGACTCGGCGACGCTTGCATCCGGTTCCGGTTTTACTGCTGTAAAGTCAGACATGTACGTAGGCGGAGAATTGTCGGCAGACTATGACGGAAGCCTGTACTGGATCGCAGTCGGAAACAGCGTTTTAACAATCGACGGAGCCGACACTGTTGCTGATTTAACCTCCGCGGTTGTATCAGCATCTTCAGGTTATCTGCAGGGCAACGGCTTCGGAGGTATTCTGTGTGCCGATACCGACGGTGATCTGACTGATGAAGTCTACGTCACTTCAGAAGAAGGTGTTATGATGCTGTACAACAGCGGGACATGGTCCAAAATCGAATGCCAGTACGACACTGACGACGGGCTTTTCAGTCCGCTTAAGGGGCTTTCCCATATCGAAATCAGCAGTGAAGGAATAAATATAATCGTTGCCGGAAGCGACAGCGGTTATTACGAGATGCCCATAGATACGGATATTTTTGTGATGCCTTCAAAGGTTGATACAACCCTTTCAACAAAAACACAGTTTGAAAGTATTGCGCTCGATGATAACATTGTAAATGATTTATTTTACGATTCTGACAACGGCAATATTTTCGCCCTCTGCTCAAGCGGGGGGCTGTGGATTAATACAATTAAAAGCGGTGAACGCTTCTGGGACCTTGAATAGGTCCCAGGTTAGTAATAATTATAACGTCTGATTTAAAGTCAGACGTTAATAATACTCATCAGCCCCAATATCATAAGCATTAATAATATTCAAATCACGGTTAGGTCTCTGCTCCCCGTCAATATCTGTATTATCTTTTATTATATTGGTTACATCATAACCTGAATTTATGCATTTGGAGTCCGCGGACAACCGGTATAAACTATCTTTCTGGAAAGTGACAGCGGGCTGCTCTTCGATATTAGCCGAGAAGTTTCCTCCGGAGTATATGCCGTCAAGAAGATCGAGCTTGATGAGCGTATCTGCATTCATTATTCCGCTGTAATAACTGCTCCAACCGTATAGACAGTTGTTTTTAAGTGAAAGATTGTTTTTGGTATCAGAGTAAACCAGGGTTCCTGAAGGTACAGGGTTTGAGTTAAAAATGATATTATTTATTATACGAGTCATCGAGTTTGCTTCCGGCTTAAATACTACCGAGCTTTTACCGGAACCTGTGAATACAAAAGTGTTATTGATATAGTCTGCCTGAGCATTTTTAGTGCGGAGATTCAGCATTTCGTTGGTCGGTTTTATATTGAACAAATTTGTTTCAATCTTGTGTTTTCCTTTGTTCAGAATATAAAGATAAGTAAAATCTTTTGTTTCGGCACAATTAACCTTGTTTTCTGCAATATAACTCTCTCCGCCTGTCAGATTAAAACCTATTATACCGGTAAAAGCATCAAGGTTGACGGTATTACCTGAAAAGTTAAACAGGCAGTCTTCTGTAACAACAGCGCGGCTTTGCCGGTTGCTGTCGTCAAATAAAAATTTGCTGTAGTCGACATTTATTTTACTTCCAACGCCTTCGATTGCTGTTGCACCTACCCCGCAGCCCCTGATATCTATAGTGTCAGATTTTAATTTTACTGCACTGTTGAGGAAACTCAAAACAGTAAAATCCCTGGCTTTTGAAATGTTAAATTCGGTAGAGCTAAGATTATAACTCAGACAGTTTTCAGCCTTGATTAGCGTACTGAAATTATTGTTGGAATTGAAGTTAAACTTTGAGTTATTAATATCGATCTCACCGTATTCATTGTACAGAAGCGGCTGACCGTCGATAGTACCGGAGAAGCTGCTGTTGCTTAAAACAAGTTTACCGTAGTTCTGTTTAAGAAAGCTCATCAAACTTCCGCTGTCGATAACGATATTACAGTTTCTTATACCAAGATCACCTTTGTTGACAAAGAATACAGTACCTGAGGTTTCTTTTGAAATACTGAAATTAATATTTTCAACGGTAAGATTTCCTCCGTAAATATAGAACGCAGGATTATCTTCAGGAAAAGCGCTTTCAATATTTATATAAGTCCTTCCAGTTTTATTCTGCCAGCTGCCTTTTTTAAAACCGCCGTAAAGAGTTATATTTTCATCTATAACCCCAGGAGAATTAAGCCGGTAATTGCCTTCCTGAATAAAAATAGTCTTTCTTTTCGACAGTTTAACCTGTTCAAGAGCTTTATTTATACTTGCAAACGGTCTGGATCTTGTACCTTCGAAATAATCCTTCCCGTCTTCAGAAACATATATAATCTCTTTATCAATCGTAATTTCCCATGTTTTAGTACTGCTTCTGTTTCCTGAAAGATCCTGGGTGAAAGCCTTTATTTTATAACTGAAGTAAGTCCCTGCCGGGGTGCTGATCAGAAAAGGCTGGCTGAAGACCTTGTATTCCTCTTCAGATTCATTACCAGTTGAAACCGTATAGAAAATCTTGTCATTTGTAGGTTTAAAATAAGCTGTACAATCTTCAAGATAGTATTCGCCGTCGCTGATGCCGCTTATAACAGGCGGTTCCGGCAGCTGTTTATCTATTGTAAACCTGAGAACCTGGGTTGCACCGCCTGTAACGTCATCGGCGTTTTCAAACTCTTTTATGCTCACTATAAAATTAATGCTTTCACCGTTTGAGATCCTGAATGGAAGAGTCTCAGGAAGTTCGGGAGAGAAAACCGATACTTCATTGGGAAGCAGATGGTCGGTTGATATTTCATAACGCAGGATCTTTCCGGAGCGGGGTGATGCCGATTGAAGCTGCAGATCTTCTCTGTAAAAACCATTGTTATCAATACCGGATACGAGACTGCTGTTATTTTCTTTGGGTAAATCAATAATTTTATTTTTTACTGCGCTTCGATTATTTGCCGAATCAGAAAGGTAATATTCAATATTAACGCTATCAGTTTCAGATGTATATTTTACAGAGAACGGATGCTCATAAGCAGTCCATTCTGACTCACTTCCTGAACTGTTAATTCTGTAAAAAAGCGAATTATTTTTCTCGGAAGGAAAAGTTATATAAATTTTGCCTGTATTTTTATTATTTATTGTTACCGGGCTGAGATTATTGGAAAGTTTTTTTCTGCTGATATTATAGTAAAAAGATAAAGGATAATCGGCAGCGTTTCCTGCCTGATCTATAGGCAGAACCTTTATTATATAGGAACCGTCTTTGCGATCAGCAGGATTTAAAACCAATGAATCGGTAAAATATTCAGAATCCGTATCCGGAGAACTTATTCTTGAACCTGCCGGACCAATTTCATAGTAGTAGGTACATTTTTCACTGCTTTTAAGTTTGAGTAATTTCTGAATATTATTTCCAGCCGTTTCGTCTGAAATCATGGCTTCTTCGATTACAGGAGGTTTCTTGTCTATTGTAAAAGCAAGAATATTATCGTTTGTGACATAATTGCCGGCAGAATCTCCGGCGCTGATTTTAAGCGAGAAATCTTTTTCTTTACCATTTTTAACGTCAAATATTAATGGTTTATTGAAAACAATAGACTGATTACTGAAGTTCAGCACTGAATCCTGCTCATTTCCAACATTGAGAAAAACAGTCGAACTGCCGTCGCTTTCGGCTTCCAAAATTACCCTGTCTGAAATAATACTGTTGTTTGCGGGCCCTTTGAAGGAAGGAACCTCAGGCTTTTCATTATCAATAGTAAATTTGTAACTGCTTATTTTTGATTTAGTTCCATCGATATTATTTAATGAATATACATCGAGCCTGTAATCGACTGAAGCATTCTCGGTTCCTTCAATTGTGATACGGCCGTCTGTTTCTATGGGGCCGGTAGTGATATCATCGCCGGCAGGGGTTAGAACTGTAAGCTCATAATACAGACTGTCATTTACACCGTCCGGGTAAGCTGTAAAATTAACTTCCCTTCCTGAAAAAATGTTTTCAGATTTACCGGCGAACAAAACAGTTTCTTTATTTGCTTTTTTACCGGTGATATAAAATTTGTATTTTTTATAGGATGTATTACCGTATAAATCAGAACATTCAAGCTTCAGCAGAAGAGTAGCGTAAGAGAAGTCTGACTCATTCACAGACAAAGAACCGCTCCAGTCACCTTCTCTATTGTCGAGAACCTCTCCATTGCGCTCGATAATCAGATTATAGGAATATTTTTCTGGGTATGCTGAATCATCGAAAGTTAATACACCATTACTGTAATTGACTTCCGGCAGAACGGGACAGCTTTTATCGATTTTCAATTCAACCGGATCTGAAAATTTGGACCAGTTTCCTGCTGAATCCTTAACGGCAAAAATAAAATTAAATTTTCCGGAATCACCTTCCGGTATATCAATGAAAAAACGTTCTTTTTCAACAGGAGAAAAATCATTTTTCTGCGGAATAACTATCTCTGAAGATCTATTTACGAAATAATAAAGCTGCTCATCAGCGCCTATTGTATAATCAATATTATAAATGCCGTTTGCCGGATTCTGGATAAATTCAACCTTCGGTGTGTCTGGAATCTGTGTATCATAAGTGAAAATCTTGGAAACAACACTGCTTGGTTTCCCGTTAAGCGAGATAGCCCTGGCCTTAAGGATAATTGAACCGGCATTTTTATTATCGGGAATATCGATTGTGAATGTCTTTTTAAAAAGGTTTGAAGTTATACCGGGGCTCGAGCCGTCAACTGTATAATATATATCGGAGTAAAGAGGTCCAGAGATCTCTACATCAAGTTTTTTTTCGTCGGGAAGCCTGCTTTTGAATGTAATTATAGGGTTGGCCGGAAATCTTTCATCAATTACATAAAAATATCGATAGTCACCTTCCGTCTTATCCTGAGTATCGTTGAGTCTGAGAATTGTATATTTGACTCCCCCGTAAACCGGATTTATAGTCATACTCTGTTTTAAAATATTATCAGAGTCGCCAGGCGTCCGCTCTTCAAGGCAATATTTATATGAATCGAACATTCCGGGAATATTTATTCCGGTTGAATAGATTCCGCTTGGCGGAATATTTTTTAAAGGCGATCGTGTATTGACCCTGTATTCTATGTCTTTGGTTATGATCTGGTCCGAAAATAACGGCTTAGCTGCTATTTTAAGGTCGACTGTACCGTAGCGTCTGATTTCAACCGGTTCAGTATAGTCAGCACCGTTATTCAGCGGATCATTACCGTTAAGGCTGTACTTGATCCATTCAAAACCTTCCCTGTCGATAAAAAGCAGCTGCGTATTAAGAAATACTCCCTCAACGGGACTTTTTACATTCAGGGTTAATCGCCCGCTCCGGGAAAATTCACCGGCAGGCATAATAGTTTCAACAGTACTGCGGTTGCCGGCGTTGTCTTCAGCGTAATAGTAGATATAACTTGAAGCATTAGGTTTGATCAGTTCTCCTTTCCATTCAAGCCGCTGGCCGGACTTGTAATCATCATAACCGTAATAAATATGTACCGGTTCACGATCTGCTGTTTTAAAGATATATCCTGTTTCTGAATCTAAGGTTTTAAGCTCTTTAACCGGAGGCAGCGGGGCTTTCCGATCGATTTTGTAACTGAAGTGATACACGGAACCGCTGATTTTAAGACTTAATGTATACAGCCGCTCTTCACCCGGAAGCGCACTGAGCAGAAATCCGCCGTTATACGGCATATCCGGTGCTGAATCATCCGCGGTAAAGCTGTAGAAGATATCTTTTTTATTTGCCGCATCATTTACTGAAAGAAAAATACTATCGGTGTAACTGCCCTGAGGATAATTAAATATTTCATCCGCAAAAACAGTAACAGAGCCTAAAATGAGAAAAATTAAAGCTGTTAAAAATATTCTGGTTTTAATTTTTCTCAAGAATTTTCAGTGCCTCTCTTAATTCCTGGTCTTTATTGTAGTAGTTTGATTCGAGTTCATTATGGTTAAGACCTACCAGTTCATGACTCATGTAATGAATCCAGATATCTTCTTCGGGAGCATTAATTGTATGTTTTTTACAGTAGTAATCCGGATGGAATGAATTTTCATGATTCTTGTAGCTGAAAAATTTGAAGTCGTGAACCGCAATCTTAAGATCCTTTCTCGGAACACCGCGCTCAAGAAGCGTATTTGCAAGATAATTTATAGTTCTGCCCGAATCGTAAATATCGTCAACAAGCAGAATTTTATCTCCCTGCCTGAGGTATTCGGGATTATATGTCCATCCGTCTATTCTGACCTCGTCATGATTATGTATATCTGTATATGATCTTGCGACGACTGCTGCATAAAGTACAGGTTTTTCGGTTCTTACAATTTTAAAATATTCGCTTATAACATTACCGATATATGCCCCGCCCCTCAAGGAGACATAAATAATGTCGGGAATGAACCCGTCATTAAGTATCCTGTAGGCCAGCTTTATCGCGTCATTACGCACAGTATTGTAATCTAAAAAAATCTTGGACATAATACCCTCTGTTATTTAGTAAGCTCAAGTTCAACATACATCTCGATGCTGTTCCTGATAATTTTAAATTTATACTTATTACTTTTATCGTTAATCATGGCGTAAAAATCCAATATATTATTTATTTCACTGCCGTTTATTGCTGTAATGATATCGTAATCTTTGAGACCAGCCAGAAAAGCTCCTGTTCCGGTATCTACCGTTATAATAACTCCATGCACAGCATCCGATAACTCAAGCTCCTTCTTTATACGGGAATCAAGCGGTATTGCCGTTATTCCGGGCCAGAGTGTGTCGTAAAGCTGAATTATTTCCTCTTTTGACTTCCTTGCCTCAATCAGGGCGTCTATTTCAATAATTTTACCGAGTCTGACGACTCTCATCGAAATTGTCTGACCGGCCTTAATATCGCCTATCAGCCTGGTGAAATGCCGGTAATCGCTTATTTCCGCATCATTCAGCCTGATTATATAGTCCCCGGGCTGAAGACCGGCCCTTCCTGCAGGGCTGTCGAAATATATGTTTTGAACCAGTGCACCGGTAAAATCCTGAATACCGAGCTGTTCGGATGTCAATTCATCAGGCTCAGTGAGTGAGACACCCAGCCAGCCGTATTGAACGGAACCTGATTCGATAAAATCATCAATCGCCTTTTTAACATTGTTAACAGGAATTGAGAAGCCGAGGCCTATGCTCACCCCGGTAGTCGTTGCGATCCAGGTGTTGATTCCTATCACTTCACCGTTCAGGTTTACAAGGGCTCCGCCGGAATTCCCCTGGTTGATAGATGCGTCAGTCTGAATAAAATCACTAATATTATCGATTGGACCGCTCCTGCCCAATGCGCTTACAATCCCTGCCGTGACCGTTGCCTCGTAACCCAGCGGGCTGCCGACGGCAAGAACAAGATCTCCGACATGAAGTTTATCGGAGTCACCGAGTACGGCCGTTTTCAGCTTCCCTTCATATTTAAAATGAATAAGTGCAAGGTCTTTACGTTCATCTGTGCCGGTTATTTCAGCATCTATTATATCTTTATTGAAAAGTCTGACTGAAATTCGGTCGGCATTGGCAATAACATGGTTATTTGTAAGTACGTAATAATTATCCGAGGCATTACGTACTATAATTCCGCTTCCAAGGCCTTCGGTTTCATATTCTTTTTTTTCGACTTCGTCCCCATCGCCTTCTTCCGGATCTATGAAATTAAACGGCCAGCTGTAACCCTTCGGCATTTCCTGAACATTTACATCGACTGTCATTATCTCGACAACAAAGGGAAGGCTTTCCTCCGCTACCGACCGGAAGGTATACTGCATATCGAGTGCATCTACTTTGCCCGCTTCGACAGTTTTAATTCCGCCGGAAGGTAATTTATCGATTATAAGTCCTGCCGTCAGTCCTATGATAATTCCGCAGAGAACAAGGTTTATTGCAATCAGTTTTTTTCTTTTTACAGATTTCAATGTAAAACATCCTAATTTAGAGTAGTCAGAATTTCAGTATGATCTTCGAATACTGCAACGGTGTGTTCAAAATGTGCAGAATTTCTGCGATCTTCAGTTACGACTGTCCAGCCGTCATCAAGAATATTAATATGTTCGGTTCCGAGGTTGATCATAGGTTCGATAGCAAGAACCATCCCCTTTCTGATTCTGGGATTAGGACCGGGGTGTACATAGTTCGGAATTTGCGGTGCCTCATGTACACCGAAACCGACACCGT
>QKCC01000060.1 GCA_003245835.1 Spirochaetales bacterium
CAGAAAATACAGTGCAAAGAAACGAAAACAGAAAATTTTCAATGATATGCAGATGTACTTCAAAAAAGACGATATGCCTCTTCTTGAATTTTACAGGTTTACATATAAATTCAGCTGCGGGTTCCTCAGTCTTTTTCTAAGAGAGCAGTTTACAGCCAGCATGAATGACGTTCTGAAAAAGATCCTTGTCGATGGAAAGTTTTATAAAAAACAGAATAAAGATGATTTTACCGACGCTTACAGTGCATTACTGGGGCTCTACGAGAAAATCAAGAAATTTGATGAAAAGAATGCTCCGAAGGGAGAATTCGGGTTGAAAATTAAAGACATTGAACAGGAAATGTCTTCCGAATCGTCCAGAGAAAAGAAAAAGGCTGTTATAATTGAAATGTCTGACTTCGAAGCTCATGAAATAGTGAATACCGGCATAGAGGGGCTGCAGAAGATGAGAAGCGTGCTGTACGGCATACTGCATGGAAAAGCCGGAGGACAGTACGACAGCCTTTCGAATCTGAACAAGCTTATAACAATTGAGAGCCGTGATTTTATCATTGATTTGAACACGGTTTACGCAAATATTGAAGATGCAAGCAGGCTGCTGGGTGATATAGTCACCCTGGAAGAAAACGGATAATAACAGTGACTGAAATTATAGATCTCTACAGAGGCGGGGGGTATACCCTTGCAATGACGACATTGTCAGCAGGAATGGTCGGACCTTCACATGACAGGTTTAACTTAAACAGAACCCGGCTGCTTGCAGAATGCGGAATTACGGCTTCGGATGTATGCTCGGTTAAACAGGTGCATTCGCGGATTGTAGTAGATGCGAATGAATGGACAGCAGACCCTCTGACCGAAGCTGACGGAGTGATGTCCGGGGACTCTGGACTGACATTGGGCGTGACCGTAGCAGACTGTATGCCGATTTTTCTTCATGATGAAGTGAAGGGCGTACGTGCGCTTCTTCACAGCGGATGGCAGGGAACAGGAATTGCAGCTGCGGCTGTCGAGCGGATGAAGAACGAATACAGCAGCAACCCCGAAAATATTACAGCGGTAGTGGGTCCGTCGATAGGGGCCTGCTGCTACAATGTCGACCCGCAGCGGGCAGAACTCTTTGAATCCCTTTGGGGAACTTCGGCTGTAAAAATGATCGACGGGATCAGCTTTTTGTCACTGAAAGATGCAAATCTTGGTTTGCTCGCTGCGGCAGGAATAAAAAAGATTGTGGACAAGCATGAATGTACATGCTGCAGCAGCGCATACGGTTCGTTCAGGCGCGAAGGACCCGGTAAATTCACCCAGATGATGGTGTTCAGTTACAGCAATTCCCATTTTGGCAGACAGAATTAAATAAGCAGCCTGCATGTACATATAAAAGATTTAGTGATTAATGAATCTACAACCGATTTCAATGATTAAAAATGCAGAGACAGTTACTTGAATGACAAACTATAATGTGCAATTATTGGAAATCTAACTCGCTTGATAAATAATAATACAGCCGGAGGACTAACTTAATGACTGCTTTAAAAGAAAAATGGCAGGAATATATATATAAAGCTATAAAGAATGCGGCAGAAAAAGCCGGTGTCGAGGCAGGACCGGAATCACCGGCGGAAATAATTGTAGCGACACCGCCGAAACCTGAAATGGGAGATTTCGCATTTGCCATGTTTCCTTTCGCAAAAGCCTTCAAATCAGCTCCGCCGAAAATTGCCGAGATGGTCATAGAGGCGCTGATGAATGATGCAGAGGCTTCCTCAACCGGCACATTCGAAGCTGCTGGTCCCTATGTCAACGTAAGGCTTGATCTTTCCGGAACTGCCGCCGATGTTATTGAAGCCGTTCTTTCACAGGCCGGTGAGTACGGAAAAACAGGAGCGCTGGGCGGTAAGAAGATTATGGTTGAATTCTCATGCCCGAATACCAACAAGCCGCTTCACCTTGGGCACTTGCGAAATGACTCGATAGGGGCCTGCATATCAAGAATTCTCGATGAGAACGGCGCTGAGGTAATGAAGGTTAACCTTATTAACGACCGCGGAATACATATATGCAAGTCAATGCTTGCTTACAGTAAATTCGGCGGAGGAACTACGCCTGAGTCCGAAGGGATTAAAAGCGATCATTTTGTCGGAAAATACTACGTGAAATTTGACCAGTGGTCAAAAACCGATGAAAGTGCACTTGAAGGTGCACGGAAAATGCTTCAGGACTGGGAAGCAGGTGATGAAGAAACCGTCAATTTATGGAAGCTGATGAATAAATGGACGCTTGACGGTATCGAAGAGACATACAAGGCTACCGGAATAAGTTTTGACAAAATTTACTACGAAAGCAACACCTACATGGGCGGAAAGGATGAAGTCCTTAAAGGTCTCGCGAGCGGCGTCTTTTATAAGGAAGAAGACAACTCGATCTGGATAGATCTTTCAGAGATCAAGCTCGACAAGAAAGTACTGCTGCGCGGAGACGGTACCGCGCTTTATATGACCCAGGATCTCGGTACGGCAATTGAACGGCACAACGACTGGCCGTTTGACCAGCTTATTTATGTTGTCGGTTCTGAACAGCAGTATCATTTCAGGGTTCTTTTCTATATTCTCGAAAAGCTCGGTTATAAATGGGCTGAACAGCTGAAGCATCTTTCGTACGGGATGGTTAATCTGCCCGAAGGCAAAATGAAATCAAGGGAAGGTACAGTAGTTGATGCAGATGATCTGGTGAAGCAGCTGACTGAGATGGCCAGGGAGGAAATAATTTCGAAGGAAAGAGCCGATGAAGTGGATGACCTCGATGAAACTTCCCGGGCAATTGCTCTCGGTGCTCTGAACTACTACCTGCTGCAGGTTTCACCTACAAAAGATATGATCTTCAACCCGGCTGAATCTTTGTCTTTTAACGGAAATACAGGTCCCTATCTGCAGTATATGGGGGCACGGATTTCGAGTATGATCAGAAAATTCGATAAAGTCAGGGCTGAATTCGACGGAATCGAAGCAGATGCATCACAGCTGAAAATTGAAGAAGAAACCGAATTGATAAAACTCCTTGCGTCCTGGCCGGAAACAGTTGTTCAGGCATCCGCGGATTATAATCCGTCTCTGATTACCGGTTATCTTTACGAGCTTGCTAAAACTTTCTCAAAATTCTATCATGATAATCCGGTTTTGAATAATGACAGCAAGGTAATTACGGTTACAAGGATGAAGCTTTCAGCTGCTGTTCTTCAGGTGCTTAAAAACGGGTTCAGGCTCATCGGCATACCGTTTCTTGAGAAAATGTAGATTGATGAAAGCATGAATTATGGGTGCAGCTTTATAAGTACCATGTCCGAAGGCTGATAAATACAGCAGCCGCCATAATTCATGTCATTAATCATAGAAAGCGGTTTTTGTGGATAAATTATAAGAGGCAGAGAAGGTAATCTAAAAGTTTGTGCTTATAATGTTACTATGACCGCTTTCAGGGTTTATTTCTATCTTTAGCGGTAAACTCAGGCATGGCTTGACTTTAGCATGCCTATTATGTTATATAATTGTTCACTATATTTGAACGAAGGTTGGATAAATGTACGCACTGGTTGAAATTAAAGGTAAACAGTACAAGCCTGCTCGAGGTTGATAAAATAGAAGGCGAAGCGGGCGATACAGTTGAATTCGATTCTGTATTAATGCTCAGCGGCGATGATGTAAAAGTAGGAACACCCTACGTTGACGGAGCAAAAGTTAAGGTTACCCTGGAAGAGCAGACCAAAGGCAAGAAGGTTAGAATCTTCAAATTTAAGAAGAGAAAAAACTACAGCCTCAGAAAAGGTCACAGACAGCAGTACACTATGGTACGTGTTGAAGAAATAATCGGAGCCTGAATTGATTGAAATCAGAATTGCTGTTTCAGAAAACGGCATTCTGAAATCATTGAGGGCTGAAGGGCATTCTCTTTCAGCTCCCAAAGGAAGCAATATTGTCTGTTCGGCTGTTTCGGTGCTTCTTGGAAGCTCTTTGAGGGCGCTGAAAAGCGGCGGGAATTGCAGTCCCGACATAAAAAACGAACAGGACGGCTTCCTTGAGTTTTCGGTTGATACGGAAACACAGCATAACGGCAGAATCGGCGGTATAACCGATATGCTGTTGGCAGGGCTGCTGGAAATTGAACGGGATTATCCCGGAGAATGCAGAATAGAACTGATTAAATCGAGTAATAGGAGCTAATAGATGGCACATAAAAAGGGCGGCGGAAGCAGTAAGAACGGAAGAGATTCAAATGCTCAGAGGCTGGGTGTTAAAAAATTCGGCGGCGAAGTTGTAAAAGCCGGAGAAATTCTGGTAAGGCAGAGGGGTACAAAAATCCATCCCGGCATTAATGTCGGCAAAGGAAAGGACGACACCCTTTTTGCAAAAGAATCCGGTTCTGTAGAATTCAAAAAAAGGATGGGAAGGAACTTCGTTTCTATTGTTCCTGCTGAATAATACTTCAAATGACAGGTTTTGCTGACGAGACCTATATAGATGTCTCCTCCGGTAAGGGCGGTGACGGATGTGTCTCGTTCAGACGTGAGAAATATGTTCCAAAAGGCGGTCCTGACGGCGGTGACGGCGGGCGCGGCGGCGATGTAATTTTTGTTGTCAGAGAGAATCTGAAAACACTTGTTCATCTGCGCAACAAACGCGTCTACAGGGCTGAAAACGGCCGGCCCGGAATGGGCCGACGAAAACACGGACGTGACGGTAATGATGCAGTCATAGAAGTACCGCCGGGAACACTCATCAAAGACGCCGAAACCGGCAGAATACTTAAAGATTTAACTGAACTCGATGAAAAATGGATAGCGCTGAAGGGCGGCGACGGCGGAAACGGAAACTGGCATTATAAGTCTTCCATAAAGCAGACCCCGAGATATGCCCAGGAAGGCCGGCCCGGCGAAGAGTGCCGGTATCATGTTGAGCTTAACGTTATTGCCGATGCCGGTCTTGTCGGTTTTCCAAATGCCGGAAAATCAAGCCTGCTTAAAAAGCTCACAAATGCTGATCCGAAGGTCGGCGCTTATGCGTTTACAACAAAGATCCCGAACCTTGGAGTTCTTAATTACGGTTACGGCCATGCGGTTATTGCGGATATTCCGGGTATAATCGAGGGAGCTTCCCACGGTGCCGGTCTCGGGATAAAATTTCTTAAGCACATATCAAGAACCAGCGTGCTCATTTTTATGATTGACTTGTCAGACGATAAATTCCTTGATGCATTCGAACTGCTTCTTGAGGAGTTGGATCAATTTTCACCGGTTCTTGCTGCAAAAAAGAGAATTATCGTCGGTACAAAACTGGATTTAGACGAAACAGCACAGAATTTATCGGAGCTTAAAAAGAAACTGCCCGGTGAAGATGTGATAGGTATTTCAACCTTCAGTCACATAGGAATGGATGTTCTTAAAAACAAGATCGCGGAACTTGTTAGCGGCAATTAGGCATGGGTTCAAAAATAGATACAGTTATATTAGGCGGAACCTATGATCCGGTGCATATCGGTCACCTGCAGCTTGCTGAAGAAGCCGTAAAGGCTTTTTCACCTTCAAGGGTTCTTATCGTACCGTCGTATATATCAGCTCACAAAAAGGAACGTCAATCGGCTTCTCCGGAACATCGTATGAAAATGCTTGAGATTGCATTGAAAGATTCCGGATTCGAGATCGAAACATGTGAATTGGACAGGGAAGGCATCTCCTACAGTATCGATACAGTTCGCTATTTGCGTGAAAAATATTCCTGCAGTTCCGCGCCCGGGCTGATAATCGGAGACGATCTTGCCGCCGATTTTCATAAATGGCGGGATGCAGAACTGCTTCAGCATGAAGCAGAGATAATTCTTGCGAAACGCACACCGGGGCTCAGTGTCGGGATGAAATTCAAACACAGAAAAATCGACAATTTAATTCTTAATATATCATCAAGTGACATCAGAAGAAGGTTGAAGGAAGGACAGGCCTGCAGGTATTTACTGCCGGCT
The DNA here is from genome assembly GCA_003245835.1 of Spirochaetales bacterium. GTDB lineage: Bacteria > Spirochaetota > Spirochaetia > UBA9216 > UBA9216 > Thalassospirochaeta. Next base: position 6,010 of record QKCC01000060.1, read on the forward strand.
GGTGTTTATGAGTATATTCTGGAAAATAAATTGTACGGAGCATCATGATGTCTGAGGACAAAGCTATTGAGATCTATCTGAAAAAGAATCTCAGCGAAAAACGTGTTATGCATTCACACCGCACGGCAGACACTGCTGAAAAGCTCTGCATGCTGTACGGATTTGACCCCGGAAAGGGCAGGACGGCAGGTCTCCTGCACGATATTGCAAGAGAGCTGTCAGCTGAAAAGGTGTTTGAGATAGTTGAAAGAGACGGTTTCGGCATAAGCAAGATTGAACGCGATTATCCGGTTCTGCTTCATGGGCGCGCAGGCGCCGTGCTTTCGAGGGAAGAACTCGGAATCGAAGATGAAGAAATACTTGATGCTGTGCGATGGCATACAACCGGTAAACGGGGAATGAACGGTATTACATCGATATTGTATATTGCAGACTATATTGAACCCGGGCGAACACATATTGACAACGACTTCAGGATGAAAACAAGAGAAATGAACCTTGAGCAGCTCGTGATGAAGGTGGTCAAAGACAGTATTGCATACTGCAGAATGAAAGGCTATTCGGTTGCTGAACAAACATTTATGTTATATCATGACCTTGAAAAGAAGGTGAGCTGAAGTTGAAAGCAAGAATTGAATTTGATAAAAGTCTTATTATTTTAATAATTATTTTAATCGTCGCCGCCGGTACAATCCTGTTCCTGGTAAGAAGCACCAGAACGGACAGTATGACTGAGATGATTGAAAACAAAAAGAATATCAATTCTGCTTTTCTTGTTCATGACGGAGACCGGCTGATTTTTACTGAAATAATGTTTTACAGTACGGAAACAGCAAAAGCTGCTCTGCTCGATATTCCCGGCGAAACAGGTGTAATTCTGGAAAAATTGGGAAAGATTGACAGGATCGATAAAGTCTACACCCGGAATAACCCGGAAGAATATCTTAAAACCGTAGAAAAGATGATTGAACAGCAGGTTGATTACTATTTTCAGATAGATCTGGGCGATTTTATTGCACTGGTTGATTTAATCGGCGGTCTTGAGATGTTTATTCCGAACCCCGTTGAAATTATAGATGACGATCAGACAGCTCTGCTTCCGTCAGGGAGTATTCTGCTTGATGGTGATAAAGCCAGAACCTTTATTACCTATACAGATCCGGACGAAGGTGATATTGAAGAAAGCGGCAGAAGGGAAAAAATCATTCAGTCTCTTCTGAAATCCTTTCAGGAGGAGGGGCAGCTCCTTACCTCGGACAGGATGTTTCATCATATTAAGCGAACTTTAGACACAAACGCTGATGACTCGTCGCTGAAAACCTTTATTAAAGAGATGGAGAATCTTGATTCGGGCAGGATTGTTTTTCAGCGTGTTCTGGGTGTGAAGCGTACCGTTGACGACCAGATTCTGCTTTTCAGCCACTATGACGGCAATCTGCTGAGAGAGACGGTGAGGCAAACTGTGACTTCACTTGCGAATATTGATGTTGTCAGTGATGACGAATTAAATATAGTTATAGAGATACTCAACGGGACTGCGGTTAACGGACTGGCTGCCAGAACCTCGCAGGTTTTTCAGAGCTTCGGATACGATGTGGCTCACATAGGGAATTACGATGATAATGCTATCGAAAAAACCTATGTAATCGACCGTAACGGAGATATCTCACAGGCTCAGCGTATTGCGAGCATTATAAAATGTACCCAGGTAAAGTCGATGTCGGATGTTCCTGAAGGATTAGATCTGCCTGACACTGCATCCGGGGGCGAAGAAATTGATTTAACTATAATTTTAGGTAAGGATTTTGATGGAAGATACTGTAAAGAATAAGCCCGGTACCGATGAGCTTATTAAAGAAATTGCATTCGAGCTTGAAGAAAGAAAGGCTGAAAACGTAGCCGCGATTGATGTTCGGGAACATAACAGCTGGACCGATTATTTTATAATTGCCACAGCAACCAGTCAGGGGCATATGAGGGGACTTTTGAGAAATATGCGTAGTTTCCTTTCTGAACGGGATATAGAGTTTAAAAACAGATACAAACATGTAGATGATTACTCATGGATTTTTATAGACTGCGGGTTTATGGTCATCCATCTGATGGATGAAGATACCAGAGAATTCTATGATCTAGAAAAACTCTGGTTCAATGGACGTTCTGTTTATTCGTCGAAACCTTCGTAATCGAAGCCGCTGTCGTAGTCGAGCTCGTCGTCCTCTTCGTCTTCGTTGAAATCTTCGTATTCTTCTTCACTGTCTTCGAAGGTTTCGCTTATCTCTTCTTCCATTTCTTCATCAACGTCCTCATCGATATCTTCATCGAAATCGTCGTCAAAGTCGTCGTCGTATTCGGAATCATAATTGTCGAAGTTGTCTTCATAAAAGTCGTCGTCGTCATGATACCGATCATCAAAATCATCGCTACCGGCGTAAAAATTACCTTTGCCTCCTGACATAGTCCTCTCCATAAAAATGCTTGATAACAATAATCTAAGTAGATGAAATACCAGTTGTCAACAGTTTTGAATCATTTTGTTGAATTAATTTGTTAAGCCTACAAATAGACCGATATCACCAAAATTGCCTGAAATTTTTATGATAGCGGTGGATTTATAAGTGTTTGTATTTATGTAAATATTATCACCCTTGAGAATCGTCGGAGGGGTGATGTCGGCATCGATTCCGCATTCTGACAGCTTGATTGTCGTACGCCCGCCGAGCTGATTCAGCAGTTCGGCAAATGTTTCTTTAAACATGGGATTGTCATGAGTAATCTGCTGCTCCATTCCCATGTTTCTGAAGAGTTCTTCAACCAGGCTGATAGCTGTATCGAGTCTCGAATACAGAATCAGGTGACCCTGCACCTGTCCGGCTACACCAATGGTTGCTGTAATGTTTGTTTTATCAAAAAGAACGCTTGATGAATTCGTATTAATACTATTCAGTCCGTTTTCTTTGAAAACCTCTTCGCATGCCCGCTCAATTAATACAATGTTGCTTTCGCCCATAATCGCAGTATAGGTTAAACCTGCGGCATATGCAAGAAATTTGTAAAAGAAATGCTTGTTTCACCATGATTTACTCTGATTGACAGTATCAATTTTATGAGTATAATATTCTGACATTATGCAAAAGCGGTGTATCCTGAAAGCCCCTGCAAAAATTAACCTTCATCTGGAGATTGGTATCAGGAGGCAGGACGGGTTTCATGAACTGAAGTCGCTTTTTATAATGACAGATCTTTATGATGAGATCTGTTTAAGCTCTTTGAAAACAGGTAATTATTGCAGAATAACCGGTGATTTCAACTGTGTAGAAGAAGATAACCTGATTTATAAAGCCTGGCTGGAGTTCTGCAGGGAGACTGGAAACAAATTCCCGGCAGATTTTACAGTGGAAAAAAAAATACCCAGTTTTGCGGGTCTCGGCGGAGGATCATCCGATGCTGCAGCCGCAATAAGGGCCATGGACATGCTTTATGATACTAATCTGGGTACTGAGCGAATGCTGAGTATCGCAGAAAAGATCGGAAGTGATGTCCCGTTTTTTATTTCCGCCCCTGCAGCTGTTATTGAAGGCCGGGGGGAGAAGATTACACCCCTCAATAAATATAAGGAACTCAATCTTGTAGTGGTGCAGCCTGATGTGAAAATATCCACCGGAGAAGCCTACGGATGGATCGACCTGCTGAATAGAAAGCAGATATCTTTTCTTGAAAACGAAAAGATTACCGATCTTTATCTTGGGGATTTATCCGGATATTCCGGCTTTAGAAATGACTTTGAAACTGTATTGTTTAAGCGCTTTGATGTTTTTGAACGGATAATCGGCAGCCTGCGTGAAGCCGGCGCAGCCCGCGGCGGTGTCACCGGGAGCGGTTCAGCGGTCTACGGGGTGTTTGAAAGCCCGGAAATGGCCGAAAACGCCAGGAAATCGCTTGTAAATGAACATAAATTCGTCCAAAAAATAAAATCGCTTGATAGAATTCCATATGCCATATTAGAATAACTATGCCTGATTTTATGTACAAGCAAGGAGAGAGGTGTATGGACATTACAGACATCCGTATTCGGAGGGTCAGCGCAGAAGGTAAGCTTCGGGCTTATGTAACGGTAACATTTGAGGACTGTTTTGTCGTTCATAATGTAAAGGTTATTGAAGGTAAAAACGGCGCATTTATCGCTATGCCGAGCAGGAAAACGAAGACCGGGGAATACAAAGATGTAGCACATCCTATTAACTCCGACTTTCGGGGTCTACTTCAGGAAAGGATACTTGAAGAATACGAAAAGGCACTTGAAGATGATTCAACTGTCATGATCGGTTCGGAAGAGTAAACTAAATTTAAAACACAAAAGAAATCTTCTCGCCAAAAAGGCTTTTCTGTAAAAATTATCTGATACAGATTGGGACGTCGGCAAGCGGTTAAGCCTCCGGTTTTTGGAGCCGGTATACGCAGGTTCGAATCCTGCCGTCCCAGGACAATTAAGAATAATAATAGACGGGAAAGGAGTGCCTTAAATGGACAACAAAACGCTTAATGCGGAAATAAGAACTGATTTTAGAAAAAGCGGTTCAAAAAAAGTCAGAAAAAGCGGGAAAATACCTGCAGTTGTATACGGACATAATGATCCGGTACATATTTCTGTAGACGAGAGAGAATTTTCTCAAAAATTTGATACAATTTCTGAGAATACAATCATTACACTCAACGTAGGCAAAGATACTTACAGTGTTCTGGTTAAAAACTTTCAGGATGATATACTGACAAGCAAGATACAGCATATCGATTTTTTTGAAATTGAAAGGGGTAAGACTCTTAGGACACACATACCTGTACATATCGAAGGAACTGCCAAGGGTACCCGCGAGGGCGGTATTCTGGAAGTTCTTCTTCATGAACTTGAGGTTGAATGTCTTCCCAAGGACATTCCCGAAACAATCGTTGTAAACGTTGCAGCTCTTGAGTCCGGTGATTCAATCCATGTTGCCGATATTCAGGCTCCTGAAGGCGTAAAGATTCTGAACCATTCAGACCAGGCTGTTGTTGCGGTTACCGTTGTTAAACAGGCTGCTGCAAGTTCTGAAGAGGAAGTTGAAGACGAAGCTGAAGAAGCCTAATAAGACTGAAAACAGCAGGCTGCTGCTGATCGGCCTCGGAAATCCCGGGGCTGAGTATCATGAAACCCGGCATAACGCCGGTTTCATGGTTATAGACTATCTTGCAGAAAAATTAAATAAACCGCTGAAAAAATCATTTCTGAAACCTGTTGCAACTGCTGTTGCAGATAAAGAAAATAAGCAGATAATACTTGTTAAACCGCTTACATACATGAACCGTTCCGGTGCAATACTGGATTATGTTATGAATAAATACGGTGCCGAAATCAGTGATATTATATTGATCTGTGATAACATGGACCTGAAACCGGGAATGATAAGGCTCCGGAAAAAGGGGTCGTCTGCCGGACATAACGGGATCAAATCTGTCATAGAAAATCTCGGCAGCCAGGACTTCGGAAGAATGTATATAGGTGTAGGCCGAAGTGTTTCCGGTCAGACTGTAATTGAGCATGTTCTGGGGAAATTCGACAATGATGAAGATGCATTGTTTAAAGAATCTGTCGAAGCAGCTGCTGAAGCGTTATTAATGCTGAAGGATCGCACAATCGAACAGGTAATGAATGAAGTCAATAAAAAAAATAACTGAATCTTTTAATTTATTTATGCAGGAACACGGAATAGATCCTTCCGTGCGCATTATTGCCGCCTATTCCGGCGGCCCCGATTCGACGGCGCTATTGGCGCTGCTTACTGAATACTGCAATAGCGATTCCGTTACTGCCGCCTGGTTTAATCACCGGCTGAGAACCGACCTGGAAATGAATGATGAACAGAGGAAGGTAGAAGAAACAGCAGACCGGCTGGGAGTGCGCCTTCTGAAAGGATTTGCCGAACACGGTGAAATTGAAGCTGAAGCGGACCGTGCAGGGCTGAGCCTTGAAGAAGCTGCAAGGCAGACCCGTTACCGCTTTCTTTACGAATCATTAAACATTGCAGAAGCGGATTTCATTGCAACCGGGCATAACATAGACGATAATACTGAAACAATGATGATGCGGTTTTTTCAGAATGCCGGTTTATTCGGTTTATCAGGAATTCCGGCTGTTAACGATAAAATAATCAGACCGCTGCTGACGGTTCGCAGGGGGCAGATTGAAGAATATCTTGCTGAAAAGCAGATAGGCTTCTGCATAGACAAAACCAATCTCGAAACTGATTTTCTGCGAAATAAAATACGTCACAACCTGCTTTCAGAAGCAAGGAATATTTTTCCAGAGCTTGACCGTAATCTCTACAGTCTTTCCGGAAAAATAGAGTCCGGAAGCGGTTTTATACGAAGGGAAGCTGAAAAAAGACTGAAATGGCAGGCAGCCCCCGGCGGATATTCCATAAGTGCTGATGTTTTGTACAGCGAGGACAGCATCATCAGGATCAGTTCTGTGTATGCTGTACTGAATAGACTCCGGGTCGGCGCAAGAATAAGGTATGCGGGTATAGAACAGGCAATCGAAGGAGCTGCACCTGAAAACGGAAAGATACTCCTGCGAACATCGGAATATGAGATCATTGCTGTCAATGGGCATATTTTTATACAGAGACTTGTAAATCGCCTGAAAAAAAGTTATCTTTTATACCTGAAACCCGGAGACAATGTTAACGTCTTCGGTCAGAAAATATCCGTTCTAAGTTCTGGCTGTGAAACAATATCAGCAGAATTTGCAGGCCGGGAGACAATTAGTGTTCCGGCTGAAGGTCATATCATTTTACGTTCTTACCGGGAAGGCGATGCTATAGAAACCGGACATGGGAAAAAGAGCCTAAAAAAGATTTACAATGAATGGAGAGTTGTTCCCGGAGACAGGAACAGGATCCCGGTTATTGAAGCAGACTGCAGGATAGCAGCGATAGCCGGAAAGCACCTCGGTTATGAGGATAAAATCGCTGCAGATGCATCATCTGGTGAAGCGGATAAAAAAATCCTGCTTATTTTAGGCAGTGATACGGAGATTTTTGGTGAGTGACAATAACAAAGAACCGGATAAAAATCAGGACAACAAACCGGGTTTTGATCTGAACAAAAATAATAAATTTGCATTATTTTTCCTGTTATCGCTTATAGTGATGTTTTTTATTCTTTTTTTGGCGAATGACAGGAATTCCGGAACTGATATACCGTATTCGACTTTCATGAACTATCTCGACAGCGGACAAATAACGGCTGTCAAGATACTCGACAATAAGGCGATACAGGGTACGATGCAGGGACCTACCGGTCAGAGCACTGTTTTTGAGACCGAAATACCGTACTTCGATGATTTTCTTATGCAGACACTGCGTGACAAGAATGTGATTATCGAAGGCGGGGAACGTAATGGCGGCATCGCAACTATTCTGATACAGATTATTCCATGGGTGATAGGCTTTGCCTTCATCTGGTTTATGCTGAGACAGATGCAGGGCGGCGGAAACAAGGCGTTTTCATTCGGCAAGAGCAAAGCAAAACGGTACAGCCAGACAGATAAAAAGATTACTTTTGACGATGTTGCCGGGCAGGCCGAGGCTAAATACGAACTGCAGGAAGTTGTCGACTTTCTAAAGAACCCTGAAAAATTCCGGAAGCTCGGGGCAAGAGTTCCCAAAGGCGTCCTGCTTGTAGGAATGCCCGGAACAGGAAAAACGCTGCTCGCAAAGGCTGCTGCCGGCGAAGCAGGGGTTAATTTTTTCCATATGTCGGGTTCGGATTTTGTCGAGATGTTCGTCGGTGTGGGTGCAAGCCGCGTAAGGGACCTGTTTGATCAGGGACGCAAGAACGCGCCGTGTATTCTTTTTATTGATGAGCTTGATGCTGTAGGCCGAACCCGCGGCGCCGGTTACGGCGGCGGTCATGATGAGAGGGAGCAGACCCTTAACCAGATGCTTGTCGAGATGGACGGCTTCGATACAAAAGACGGGGTAATGATTCTGGCTGCCACCAACAGGCCGGATGTTCTTGACCCGGCGCTTCTAAGGCCCGGACGGTTCGACCGCCAGGTTGTTGTCGATATGCCGGACCTTAACGAGAGAAAAGCCATTTTGAATATTCATGTTCAGAAAATACAGCTCGACAGCAATGTTGAGCTTGAAAAAATTGCGAGATCTACCCCCGGGACATCCGGAGCCGATCTTGCGAATCTTGTTAATGAAGCCGCACTGTTTGCAGGAAGACACGGACGCGAACAGGTAACTGCACAGGATTTCGAAGAAGCCAGAGACAAAATCCTTCTTGGTGTAGCCAGGAAGTCGAGAATGATTTCTGCAGAGGAGAAGCTCGCAACATCGTGGCATGAAGCAGGACATGCGCTGCTTCATTATCACCTTGAATTTGCAGACCCGCTTCACAAGGTAACTGTAATACCTCACGGACAGGCCTTGGGGCTTGCGCTTTCATTGCCCGAAAAAGATTCATATTCAAAGCGGAAGGGCTGGATAATGGATCGTATAAAGATAACTATGGGCGGATATATAGCTGAAAGAATCAAGTACGGTGAGACAACCACCGGAACGAAGAATGATATTCAGCAGGCAACAAATCTTGCAAGAAGAATGGTTACTGAATGGGGTATGTCCGATAAGGTCGGTTTTGTTTCATACGGGACCGAGGATGAGCCTATATTTATAGGCAAAGAAATTGCCCAGCACAAGGATTATTCGGAAGAGACCGCAAAAACGATCGACAGCGAGATTCACAGCCTTCTGAACAGCTGTCTGTTGGAAACCGAGAGAATCCTTACGGAACACAAAGATCAGCTGGAAATTCTTGCAGATGCACTTTTTGCCGAAGAAACCCTTGATGACCTGAGAATCAGGGAAATACTGAATCTGCCTCCGGCAGTGAAATCGGATGAAGAAAACTAATTCGTTTAGTAAAATCATTGATGAAAAACCCCCTTACGGACCGATAATCTAAGGGGGTTTTTTTATGAAATCGGCATTAAAAGCTGTGTTGACGGCATCTTTGATTTTTGCAGCATCAGTCAATATTTTCGCATTCGAAAATATGAACCGCCAGATAGGCATTATCTATCTGAAAAATGCTGCCGCAGCTTATTTAGTCGGTGATTTTACAGCTGCCGGATATTTCATCGATAAAACCGAAGAATTCTATGAGTTCTCATCTGATGTTGATTATATAAAAGGTCTCATAGTCAGGGATCGTGATAATGATATTAATCAGGCCGAAATCCTGTTTAAGAAAGCTGTAGAAAAGAAAAACTGGATTCTATTTGAAAAGAAGGATTGTATATCCAATCTTGCTTTGATACAGTTCAGAAAAAAAGACTATACCGATCTCATCGGTATGATAGAAAACGAAGCATTTCCGGATTACAATGATAACGACCTGATGTATCTCTATCTTTTAAGCCTGCAGAGGGCAGGTGCAGATTTTAAGTATACAACAGCTCTTCAGAAAAGCCTGCTCAGGTATCCGGATGATTACCGTTTTGCACTGCTGAATATAAATGAGTCTGAAAGTTATAGAAATAAAGTGATCAGCGGAAAACTAAGGTTTAAAAACAGTGAAGGGGGACTTCAGGTCCTGTTAAAGGCCGCTTTTATGATGAAAGACGGCCAGGCAAAAATCGAAACTTTGGAAAATTATTTCAGCAAAGGCGGAGATGCTCCCGAGGCTTACATTGAATATTACAGATTGCGAGGCGGTATAACAGAAGAGGAATTCAGAAAACTGATCAGCGGCAGTTTTTTTGAGACACCGTCAAACAGGCAGCGGCTTGAGAATATTCTTACTTCAAATGAAATGCGTGCTGAATTAAACGATGCGTGGGCAGGGTACACCGGAAATGTTTATTATGATTATAACGGTGACGGATTCTTTGAGGAACTGCACCTGTTCGATACAGGAATGCCGGCCGGCATAAGTATCGATATGGATCAGGATGGGATCGTCGAGGTTATGCTTGTGTTCGAGAAAGGATTGCCTGCCGAGCTCATAAATTTTAACGGAAGGAATATTGATATCGTATTCGAAAATTATCCGGCGGTAGCCGAAGTCAGCATCGCCGACGGCCGCAAAAAAAATGTTTATACCCTGCTGAGAGATAAGATGGAACTTGAAGTTTACCGTGAAAGACCGGAGGACGGCAGAATAGAATATCTTGCAGATAACGTAAATTCGTTCATAAACGATGAGTCTGTGCTTAGTGATAATTCAGTGAGGGTGACTTCCTACAACAATACCGGCGGGGGAGCATACAATTCTATTGGGGAAGATCTTGAGAGGCGTGATGAATATTTTTCGATTTTAAAAACATATAATGAAACTAACGGAAACTTCATCTATCAGCAGTTCAATGATATAAAAATATCCGGGTACGGTGATATCGATTATGATAATCTTATTGACCTGAAACAGACATATAAGGATGGCGAGCTTCTGTCGATAGAGGCGGATGAAAATAAAAACGGTATTTATGACTACAAGCTGTCATTTGAAGGCGGAAAATCGATTTCTTGGTGGGACTTTAACGAAGACGGTTTGTATGACTGCAAACAGTATTTGAAAAATGGTATACTTGTAAGAGAATATTCATCCGGGTTTGACGGAAATTTTGATATCATCGAAAGGAAATAATTGGTGTCTGTTAAAGCGAAAATTCTTGTCCTTTTTTTTATTTTGACATTATTCGGCTGCTCGACCGAACAGGAAGCAGTGCGGGATATTCCTGAATATAATGAGGCAATAGTAGCCAAAATCAGGAGTTATCTTGAGCAGGGTCTGAATGAGAAGGTTATACAGGTCTGCAGCGTAATTGATAACCCGGGTGTCAGCGAATACCGGACGCAGGCTTTAAACGGGCTTGAAGCTGATTATAAGAAAGCCTTAGCCGATAAAAAATACGAAGCTGCTGCTGAATACCTTCAATCTCTTGGTGCTGCAGGTGTTCAGCCTGATTCTACCCCTCAGGAATTGTATCTTATGAGAGTTATACAGCTGCTCGATGAAGATGCGGTAACACCTGCCCTTGCTTTATTTCAGGCCCGAATAATCAATACTGATGCATCGCTGGATATCCCTGCCGAACAGGTTGATCAAATTGCCGCCGCAGCCCTAAGCAACAGGAATAAGGTAGTAGTACGATATCTGACAGAGAAATATCCGGAAAACGAGTTTAAAAGCCCGGAGAAGTTAGAAGAACTTTTAAGTTACACCCCTGAAAAAGAAGAGCTAATAAAGGGTACGGTAACAATATGGGTAAATCGCGGTATAAAACTGCAGGGCGGTATCGGCTACCCTGACAGAGTGATCGGCAGCGGATTTTACATTGATAAGCGAGGATACATTCTTACAAATTATCATGTAATATCGAGCGAAGTTGACCCTGAATACGAGGGTTATTCAAGGCTGTATATAAAATACGATGAAAACGAAGAAAGAATCCCGGCAGCAGTAGTCGGATGGGACGCATCTCTTGATATTGCCCTGCTGAAGGTAATCTATACGCCGGATTATATTTACAGCTTTCCCGAAAAGAGAGAATACAAACCGGGTGAAAAAATATATGCGATCGGATCTCCGGGCGGTCTTGATAAAACAATAACTTCCGGGATAATCTCCGCATCCGGAAACCGGAGACTTCTGCCCATAGGCGATACCATCCAGGTAGACGTGCCGATAAACAGCGGCAACAGCGGCGGTCCGGTAGTTGACGAAAGCGGTAATCTTGTCGGTGTGGCATTTGCCGGAATAGAACAGTTCGAAGGGGTTAATTTTATAATCCCTGCTGACTGGATTCTGGGCAGCCTTTTAGAATTATATAATGAAGGACGCGATGTTCAGTCCTGGTTTGGACTCACTGTTCACGAAGGGCGGGAAGGCCTGGAAATTATGTATATTATGCCGGGTACTTCAGCATTCAGTACGAATTTACAGGCAGGTGAAATAATAACAGGAATTGACGGTATTTCTTTGAGTTCGATACCGGCGGCCCAGGCTGTCGTTCAGACGCATAAACCAGGCACACTGCTTAATATTACAGTTATGCATGACGAATCAGAAAAAACAGTAATGCTGCAGGTTGAAGACCGAAAAGATATGCCTATGAAAAAGGCGCTTGAACTCGACAGCAAAAAAAATCTTATGTCGCCTTTTCTCGGTATGATAGTTGATGAGGCGGAAGATGATGTAATCGGCAGGGAATTTGTTATAAGAAAGGTTTACAGGGGTTCACCTGCAGATGAGACAGGGCTTTCGATTGATGACCCGTTTTCAATTGTCAGCTGGAATGTTGATACTGAAAATAAAGTTCTGATAGTCGGGATAAAAATAAAAAAAAGAAAAGCCGGATTTATTGAGTCTGTGATCCAGCTTGGAAATTATATCGATATAAATAATACAATATGAAAAAAACAAAAGTCCTGATAGTCGAAGATGAAAGTATAATCTCAATGGATATGGCTCAGAGCCTTGAATCCATGGGCTATGAAGTCATTGATGCTGTACCATCCGGAGAAGAAGCCCTTTTATCGGTAGAAAAAATAAAACCTGATCTTATACTAATGGATGTACAGCTGTCAGGTAAGATGGACGGTATTCAGACCGCTGAAAAAATAAACGAAAAAAATAACGTTCCGATTATCTATATATCAGGGCATACAGATGAACTGACCTTGTCAAGGGCCAAGATTACCGGTCCTTACGGTTATATCACCAAATCTTTTAACTACAACGAACTGCATACTACTATTGAAATGGTTATCTACAAGAACCAGATGCAGCGTAAGGTTGTGGAAAACGAAAATCTTCTGAATATTACTCTCGAGAACATTGAAGATGCGGTAATAAATATCGATCAGGACGGAAATATAAAATATTTGAATGCTGCCGCGGCTTACATGCTCAAGCTGACGCGAAAACAGGCGGAACATGTAAAGATAGATCGAATCGGTATTCAATGGATAGATGTTGACGGACAGGAATTGATTCATCCATATCAGTCCAGACGTAAAATCAGAATAGAAAAAAAAGAATATACGCTGCATAACCTGACCGCGGGTACAGGAATACCTGTCGAGTGTTCGATTAATGTTATGCATGACACCTCGAAGAATATAATCGGATACATATACCTTGTACGCAACATTGAGCAGAGAAAAAAAATCGATATTATTCAATCGAGACTTGCATCGATAGTAGAATCGTCGCAGGACGCAATCATCGGTATTGATGTAAACGGGGTAATCAGAAGCTGGAACAAAGGGGCAATCGAGATTCTGGGGTATGCCGTCGACGAGGTTTTGGGGCAGAATATAAGTATGCTTACGCCTCCGAATTACCCCAACGAGCTGCCGGACAAGATTGAAGCATTGAAGAATGGAGAAGTTGTAAGCCATTATGAGAGCGTAAGGAAAAAGAAAAACGGCGATCTGATTGAAATGTCGATACTGCCGTCGCCTATTATGAATTCCAGGGGAAGAATAACAGGTATTTCATTTATCGCCAGGGATATTACCGAAAAGAAAAACCTCGAGAAAGAAGTAATCGAAATAGAAGAAAAGGAAAGAGAACGTATCGGACAGGATCTGCACGACAGTCTCGGGCAGCAGCTAACCGGAATTCTACTGAATGTTAAAACACTTGAAAATAATATCAAAAATAAAATATCACCTGATGATCTTGCTCATCTGCTAGAAACGGAAAGGATGATAAAGGACTCAATAAATCAGACCAGAACTATGGCCAGAACCCTGATCCCCGTAAAGCTTCAGACCGAGGGTCTTGCCCATGCGCTGGAAGATTTGGCCGGTTTTGCAAGGTCGGTCTATAAACATGAAGTGATCACAGAAATAGATGAGAATATAAAAGAACTAAATATTATAACAGAGACACAGCTTTACCATATTGCACAGGAAGCTATAAATAATTCACTTAAACACAGCAACAGCAGGACCATTGAGCTTGGGCTTAATGTTGTACAATCGGAACTTGTCCTCTCGATTAAAGATGACGGAGAAGGTCTGCGTTCCGGAAAAAAAGACGGAATAGGAATAAATATAATGAAATATAGGGCCAATCTTATAAACGGAACTATATTTTTGCATAGTGAAAAAGGTGAAGGAACACTGGTGCTCTGCAGAGTACCGCTGCCGTTTGGAGAAAGTTAATGAAAAATATTGTTATTGTTGATGACCATCCGATTGTAAGAGAAGGCTTCCAGAAACTCATCAACAGTGAAGCCGATTTCAATGTTGTAGGAACCGCTGAGACTGCTGCAGAAGCTGTCGCCCTGATAACTGAAAAAAATCCTGATATAGCGATGGTTGACTTATCACTGAAGGAAAGCAGCGGTATTGAACTCATTAAAGACCTGCAGGTTCAGTGCCCGAATGTCCGGATTCTTGTTGTCTCGCTGCATGATGAAGAAATATATGCTGAACGTGTACTGCGTGCCGGGGCAAGGGGCTTCATCATGAAGGCTGAAGCTGTTGATGATATTATTACGGCTGTAAGAAAAGTGGCGGCAGGAGAAATATACCTTAGCCAGAAAATGCAGTCAAAAATGCTCGAAATCATGACTTCAAGCCGTAAGAATAAAAACCTGAATCCTATCGATATTCTGAGCGACAGGGAGCTTGAGGTTTTTCAGATGATAGGCAATGGTATGAAGACAAAAAATATAGCAGATCAGCTGAGCCTTAGCGTTAAAACGATCGAAACCTATAAATCCCACCTGAAAATTAAACTGCAGCTTAAGGATGGTGTTGAGCTTATTCAGCGGGCTGTTGAATGGGAAATGCAGCAGAATGCGCGTTAACCGGTTTGGAACAGAACATGGGCATAAGTCATGTGACGTCTATTCACTTCCAGCTTGAAATTTAACGTTAAATAGTTATAATAGCAGCAAACCGGGAAAGTCTACTCGCTTAATATGAACAAGGAGAAACAGCATAGATGAGCTCTACGGAGGAAATCAGAAATTTCTGCATTATTGCACATATAGATCACGGCAAATCAACCCTGGCCGACAGGTTTATACAAAAAGCCATGATCATTTCTGAGCGTGAATATAAAGACCAGATACTCGACAGCATGGATATAGAGAGGGAAAGAGGCATTACGATAAAATCACAGGCCGTAACTATTCCATTCAAATCAAAAAATGGCAAAGAATATACTCTGAACCTGGTTGATACCCCGGGCCATGTCGATTTTGCATATGAAGTTTCACGGGCCATCTCTTCATGTGAAGGTGCGCTGCTCCTCATAGATGCGAGCCAGGGTGTTGAAGCCCAAACCCTTGCAAATCTTTACATGGCACTAGAATACGACCTTGAAGTAATTCCCGTTATAAATAAAATTGACCTTCCAAGTGCCGACATACCTCTTGTAATGCATCAGATCGACCATGAACTCGGACTTGATATAGATATAACAAGCCTTGTTTCGGCAAAGACAGGTAAGGGCGTTGATGAACTGTTCGAATCGATTGTAGAGCATATTCCGGCACCAACCGGCAAAACAAGCGAACCGCTGAAAGCGCTTATATTTGATTCGCATTATGATCCGTACCGAGGCGTCATTGTTCATATCAGGGTTTTCGAAGGGCAGCTTAAGACCGGTGATAATATAAAACTTATGTCGAGCGATGCTGTCTACAAAGTCGAAGAAACAGGTGTTTTCAGGGTTGTGCTTAATAAAAATGACAAGCTTACAGCCGGAGATGTCGGATATTTTATAGCCGGAATAAAAACGATTTCAGATATAAGGGTAGGTGACACTGTAACGAATGCCGCACGGCCCTGTGACAAAGCGCTGCCGGGCTTCAAAGAGGTCAAACCTGTTGTTTTCTCCTCTATTTACCCGGTCGACTCGAATGATTACAACGAACTGCTGAATGCAATGGAAAAGCTGAAGCTTAATGATGCTTCACTTATATACGAGAAGGATTCATCCGTTGCCCTCGGTTTCGGCTTCCGATGCGGCTTTCTTGGGCTGCTGCATCTCGAGGTGGTGCAGGAGCGGCTTGAACGTGAATTTGATCTGTCAATAGTCCTTACCGCTCCTTCGGTTGCCTACAAGCTGCAGATGAATTCCGGATCCGGACCCGGGAATGATCTCATCGACTGAAGAGCCGTATATAAAGGCTGAGATAATCTGTCCGCAGGAATACATAGGGCCGATTATAAATCTCTGCCTTGACAAAAGGGGAGTTCAGACCTCTATGAATTACCTGGATGAAAAAAGAGTCGAGCTGATTTATGAAATGCCGCTTGCCGATGTCCTGTTCGATTTCTATGACAGGCTCAAATCCGTAAGCCGCGGATATGCGTCGTTTGATTACAACCTGATTGATTACCGTGCTACCGATCTTGTTAAGCTTGATATTCTTATTAACGGCGACAAGGTTGATGCCCTGTCTCAGCTCGTCTTCAGAGACAGCGCAACTGCAAGAGCGCGGAATGCGTGCAAAAAGCTTAAAGATGAGATTCCGAGACATCAGTTCAAGATTGCCCTTCAGGGAGCTATCGGGTCGCAGGTAATTTCCAGGGAAACAATCTCTGCACTTAGAAAGGATGTTACCGCCAAATGTTACGGCGGAGATATATCGAGAAAACGAAAACTCCTCGAAAAGCAGAAAGAAGGCAAAAAAAGAATGAAGATGGTAGGGAATGTCGAGCTGCCGCAGAAAGCCTTTTTATCAGTACTCAGGACAGAGGATTAATTCTCTATCAGACTGACAGTGTTGTGAATATGGTTTTTGAACCATGCTGCTGAAAATAAAAAGCGTTTGAGAAAACTGCTGTCGGCGCACGGCAGCGGTTTATTGTCCGGAAAGAAAAGCCAGGTATAGTCAAGCTCACGAATAAGGGTAAAAAGCTCATCCGGAAGGCTTTCGGACCCGGAGCGTCCGTTCTGAAATGCGACCACTTTTTCAATGGCCTTATCAAGCTGCTTTATCTCAGAGTCAAGAAAACTCAGGATTTTGCGATTTTCAATTTGCAAATGACCGGCATGGCCCAATGTCCGGCTGCCGTTCATTTCTTCTGCCTGGCAGGATTGAATAAAAACGGATGCCTCGGTATGAGTTAATCTGTTTTTGCCGGCTGAAAGACCTTTGACTCCTATGTCATAAATGCGGGAGCTGCGTGAAATGACTTCCGCAAGCGTATCACGGTACGACTGCATGATTAAATCTGTATAGACTGAAAAGCCGGATTTATCAGCAACCTTGAATCTTGAACTGCTGTAGGCCGCTGCATAAAGACCGCTTCCTGAAGTACGGTTTCCATTGATCATTCCCAAAATATGTGAAGGGGCGCCTGAAGCATGGTATTTTCCCGGTGGAAATGAAAAATCGAGCCCCGTATAAAAAACCTCTTTGTTTGTAAGCATCGATGATATATTCACCGCTGCAATTCCTACAGAGCCCAGCGGCAGAATCATGTCCGAAACAAATCCGTTTTCAGACAGCTTGTCGAGCAGCCTTGCGTCATCAAATTGTGAAGCGAACAAATAAAGGGGGCCGTACAATTTTCTGAGAAGTTCCGGTGAAGAAGATATATCTGCGGCAACAGCAAGGCCCAGAGCGCCCTGTTCATAAAAATCCGGCAGATTGGCATGCTGGGCTTCCAGCACAATGACAAGGTCGG
The DNA here is from genome assembly GCA_003245835.1 of Spirochaetales bacterium. Lineage (GTDB taxonomy): Bacteria > Spirochaetota > Spirochaetia > UBA9216 > UBA9216 > Thalassospirochaeta. Next base: position 23,721 of record QKCC01000060.1, read on the forward strand.
GGCTGATGCCGTTTAAAAGCAAAGTTGCAGCCGCAGTATCGGCAGCAGTCAGAAATACATTTTCACGAACGCTTTTTATAAAATCGATACTGTACTCAAGCGATTCACCTGCGCCGACGCAAATAACCGGCTTTTCTGTATGAAGCCTGCTTAAAGGGGATGCTTTTGTCAGAACCGGCAAGTTCAGAAAGATGTTTCGGCACCACAATCGGCCCATATGAATGGTAGTCATGCGGTTTTTCCAGAAAGATTGAAGAAATGAAACGGAAGAATCTATAAACCGGTCGTAAATCTTCCTGTGAAGCATGTACCCCATGTTGAGTTTTACAGGAATAATTCTCCGGCACCGGTATTCTGCTACGGATTTTATAACGTCAGAAAAATTACCGTCGGTGAGTTTGACATATTTAAGCTTATCTTTAAAACGG
>QKCC01000237.1 GCA_003245835.1 Spirochaetales bacterium
CTGCGCTTTGAACGGATAGCCGAGTCCCGATTTTCCCGTCCATCCCGATGGAAGAAGCAGGTTGATATTTGACTCCCATGCCCCGTAAAGTTCCGGTTCGCTCCCTTTTTTTTCAGGAAACCACCAGCCGTGCTGGGCGTGAACAACCCTTCTGTCGATATTTTCGGTCAGCTTAGCTTTCTGTCTGCATCTGCCGTGGCTGTTTTCGATAATTACCCAGTCGCCGTCGCCGATTCCGATTTCGGCTGCTGCATCAGGGTGAATCTCGATCAGCGGATCGGGATTCAGCTTTCTGAGCGATTTAATCTGCCTGTGTTCCGAATGAAAAAATGCCTTAGTTTTTCCGCCTGTTGTCAGAATAAACGGGTATTTGCTGAATAATTCAGGTGTGCTGACAGGACTTTCAGGCGGTTCTTCGTAGTACGGCAGCGGATTGAGGTTCCATTCTTTGAAAACAGTTGAATAAAGTTCGATTTTTCCGGTCGGAGTATTAAAACCGTTTGTACCGTCCGGTCTGTTCCCTCCGTTTTCATGACGTCTGTAACTGAATTTGTCATACAGCGGACCTGTTTCCTGCAATTTTTTGAATGAAGTTCCGGCACGTTCAAGCATGAAGTCAAACATTTCAATTGTGCTTCTCCACTTCCAGTGATCAGGTGCGAGCCGTCTTCCCATCTCAAGTATTATATCTGCATCGGCACGGCATTCACCGACGGGTTCTATTGCCTTGTTTATTGTTGAAATACCGTTCATTCCGTCGGTGACAGCTATTCCGTCCCTTTCAGCATAGGTTGCCGCCGGCAGTACAATGTCCGCAAATGCCTCGGCCGTAGGCGTCATAAAGATATCAGTAACAGTCACAAAATCCAGGTTCTTAAAGGCCTTATATGTTCTTGCCGAATCACCGGAACCGCAAACGAAGGTGTTTGTTCCCTGTATCCATGCGGCCTTAACAGGGTAGGGCCTTCCAGTTATCATCTGTTCCAGTACGTCTTCACCCCTGTACAGCTTGACGGCTTCAAGAAGGGGGTATCCCTCGATTCCTATCGCCTTTTTACGCTGTTCAGCCGGCAGTTCAACATCTTTCCAGCGGAACATCGCGTCTATATCGAAGTTGCGGCTCCTGAAAACGTTACCGCCGGGTATATCGATATTGCCGGTTATTGCCATAAGGCAGAGAATCGCGTGAATTGCGGGGATGCATTCTTTCGTCTGATCCACCGCTACTCCCCAGAAAACTGATGCCGGTTTTGCTTCGGCGTATTTTACTGCTGCTTTGACAATTAGATCCTCGGGCAGCCAGGTAATCCTGCTTACTGCCGACGGGGTATATTCTGCAACTGCTTTTTTGAGCTCTTCAAAACCGAACGTCCATTTATCCACAAAATCCTGATTATAGAGGTTTCTGCTGATGATTATATTCAGCATGCCCAGTGCAAGGGCCCCGTCGGTACCAGGGCGAATCTGCAGCCAGATGTCGGCTTTTGATACCGAAGATATTTTTCTCGGGTCAATAACTATCAGTTTTGTACCGTTCTGAACACAGCGGGTTACCCAGCTGCCCAGAAAGCCGTCGGAGTTGGATTCTCCGGGATTTTTACCCCAGATGATTATTGTTTCAGGCCTTTTCCATTCCGGGTGATCCCACCGGTCCCTGAAATACTGTGAGCAGTCCGCAACCGGCAAATCCCCCATGGTAATCATTGAGGCTGCTATACGCGGTACGAAGCAGGCATGACCCAGCAGCGGACCGAATGACAGGCTGTGAGGGCTTCCGAAGGAATCGGCAAGCCGGTTCATATAGCTTGCTATGTCGCGCTGGGTGCCGGTACAGAACAGGACGGATTCTGCGCCGAAATCCGCTTTGTATCTGCTGAATTCATTGCTTATCGTATCGAGGGCTTCGTCCCAGCTTATTCTGGACCATTTTCCGCTGCCCTTCGGCCCAATCCGTTTAAGCGGATATTTCAGCCTGTCCGGGTGGTATATTACTTCAGGTAGGGCTCTGCAGCGCGGACAGATCACCCCCTGACTGAACGGGAAATCACGATCGCCTGTGACTTTTACAACTTTTCCGTTCTGAACATGAAGCAGCACTCCGCAGCCCTGATGACATCCTGGGGCTGATCTCGCCGTGGTCCTGACAATGCCGGGTTTCTGCCCGGGTTCATTTGTGTTAAAGGGTGATGACATCTATTCCGGTCTCGTTCCTGATTTTTGTAAAATGGCAGAATTTCAGGTCGTTGCCGCTGCAGCTGAAGCTCTCATAAGGGAGAATTATCAGGGATGCTTCTGCTGCTATCGCGTGGTTATCATGGATAACCGCAAGAAAGTCATCGACTGTAAGCAGCCCCGATACGTTAATGGTACCGCCGAAGGACTGGTTCATCACCTTGATTACTTCCGCTTTGTCTTTTTCTATTTTAAAAAGCTGCATCAGGCTGCGTATCAGCTCGAAGCCTGACTCGGATGTCAGTAAATACACCTTTCCTGCCGTGTACTCAATCACCTGCCTGAGGCGGTCGGCACGGGACGGAACAAAGTCGAATTCCATAGTAATGCCCGAGCAGAACTGCCGCGGATTGTCCCATTCGAGGGTTTCTATGACCCCGTCTGATTTTACCGCTGCTGTAATTCTTCCGGCCTCCGAAAGCCTGTTCCATGCATCGGTTCTGCACATGGGTTTATGACTGTTTACCGATAAAATAATGTCGCCGCTGCGGATTCCGGCATCCCAGGCTGGAGAGTTCTTCAGCATGCCGCTGACCTCAGGGGTCAGGTCAGTCAATACTGAAGGGTCTACAAGCACGGGGCAGTCGATCTCGTCGCGAATTGAATTGATGAAGTCCTTCAGTTCAAAAATAAAATCGCAACTATCCGGAAAAACGCCTGCATCGGCATACCTTGAATGTGACGGAGGATGCACACGAACTGTTTCGGCTTTATTATCACTGAAATATTTTAAGGTGAGCCTGATGTCTTCCCAGCCCGTTATATTAGGAAATGCTATTATGCTGCCGCTGAAAGCTATTCCGTATTCGGAAAGCAGTTTTATATTTTCGAGGGTTCTGGCTGAAGTATCGGACGATTCATTCATCAGCAGTTTTCTGCCGCGGGCCGAGGCGCTGTTCAGATAAACATCAAGCTTCAGGTTATCCTTTTTTTTCAGCAGGTCGAGCAAATTCCGGTCAAGGTTCCGCCCGTTTGTTTTCATTTCAACGGGAGTATTCGGAAAATGTTCAATCAGGCGTTCAAAAATCGCGGGAAAATCCGGATGAAGAGTAGGTTCGCCTTCTTCGATTATTCCGGCTGATTCTCCGATTATTATAGGAATTCCCGGATCAAGAAATTCAAACGCTCCGAAGATCTGTTCCAATGACGCAAGGCCTATGTCCGCCCGATGTATCTCCGGAGGGTTGCATCCGCGGCTGCAGAATATACATCCTGTATCACAGATTGAAGTGATTGGGAGTATATTTTCACCATAGGCGGATTCCTCTATAAATTTGTTGATTTTGTCCGGGTCTGTAATCTGCATAATCTTTCACCATAATCATACTCCCTGAGCAATCTAATTACTATTGTCAGTTTTGTAGATTAATCAGTCAAAAATGTACTATATAAAGAGTATAATTTTGATTGCTGAATCTAAAGAAAACGCTCTTACCGCAACCCGGAATGTCTGGTATTATTGCGATACAAAAATTTGTTCAATACTTCTTAGGAGTGTATTTTTTTGGATCATATAGATATTGTTATTGACGGTGTTAACGTAAAAGCTGAAAAAGGGCAGAGCATTCTCGATGCCGCGCTTGACGCCGGTATTTATATTCCCCATATCTGCTCTCATCCGGATTTGTCTCCGCAGGGAGAGTGTAAACTCTGTGTAGTCGAAACCGGCGGTGAGACGGTTCTTTCATGTATGACCGAAGCAGAAAGCGGAATGAATGTGGTTACGAAGACCGAGCAGCTTAATCACCTGCGTGTTACGGCGCTTGAGCTGATGCTGGCTTCGCATCCTCACGATTGTACCTCATGTGTTGTATACCTGAACTGCGAACTGCAGGCTATGATGCAGTATTTGAGCGCCGCACATTCACGGCTTCGGACCGTGAAAAAGAAAAATCTGAATCTGAATACAGGAAATCCTCTGATCATCCGTGAAATGGAAAGGTGTATCCAGTGCGGCAGGTGTGTAAGAGCCTGCCGGGAGCTGAGGGATGTCGGTATTCTTGATTACCGCAAAAAGAACGATGAAACATATATCGGAACGGAAGGCGACCTGAAGCTGATCGAGGCCAACTGCAGGTTCTGCGGGGCCTGTATTGAAGTCTGCCCGACTGGGGCCCTCCGGGATTCCGCGGAAGCTGTAGTGAAAAACGCGCCGACGGAAATAACCTATGTTCCCTGCAGGCACGGCTGCCCGGCCGGAATCGATGTTCCGAGGTATGTGCGGCTGACAAAGGAAGGCCGTTATTCGGATGCAGCAGCGGTTGTTCGTGAAAAGGCGCCTTTTCCCGAGGTTCTGGGGAATATCTGTTCAAGGTTGTGTGAACTTGAGTGCAAGCGGAACAGCCTGAACGAGTCACCCGTATCGATCAGGAACCTTAAGCGGTTTGCCGCAGAGAATGATCATGAAAAAATCTGGAAGAAAAACCATAAAATAAAACCCGCAAGCGGAAAGAAAGCCGCGATTATCGGCGCGGGACCATGCGGTATGACAGCCGCATACTACCTTGCATTGTCTGGACATGAAGTTACGGTTTTTGAGCGTCAGCCGGAAGCCGGCGGAATGCTGTCATACGGTATACCCGAGTACAGGCTGCCGCGGGACGTCATCCGAAAAGAGATGGCCGAGATTCTCGAAGACGGAATTACGCTGAAGACCTCAGAGAATATTACTTCGACCGACGAACTTCTTGATAACGGGTTCGACGCAGTACTGATTGCTGCCGGTGCGTCGGCAGGGAAAAAGGTTCCGCTGCCTGGTCATGAAAATGCAGGCGTTTATACCGCGATCGATATACTTCAGAAAGCTTCCATGGGGAATGTTCCGGAACTCGGAAAGACGGTTGCCGTATTAGGCGGAGGCAACGTTGCCTTTGATGCCGCAAGAGTCTGCACCAGGATCGGTGTTGAAA
>QKCC01000159.1 GCA_003245835.1 Spirochaetales bacterium
CTCTGCTGCCGCGGCTACAACATAATGAAAGGGTACTATAAGAACCAGGAAGCAACCGACGCCTGCGTAGATAAAACCGGATGGCTGCATTCCGGTGATCTCGGTATAAAGGACGCGGACGGCTACTTCAGGGTAACAGGGCGTATAAAAGACATGATCATCCGCGGCGGAGAAAATATTTATCCGCGTGAGATTGAGGAATTTCTCTATACGATGCCGCAGATTAAAGATATACAGGTTGCCGGTGTTCCGGATGAAAAATACGGCGAACAGGTGGGCGCCTTCATAATTCTGCACAATGAAGGTTCTATAAGCGCCGAAGACATCAAAGATTTCTGCAGAGGCAAAATAGCGCGCCACAAAATCCCCAAATACGTCTTTTTCGTTGAAAGCTACCCTTTAACTGCGAGCGGCAAGATACAGAAATACAAACTTGGAGCTAAAGCTCTGGAGATGATAAAAGACGGCCTGGGTTAAAACTGCCGCGAGCAGCCTCGGGCGCCGCGTCCAGCGGCGTCGCAGAGACCGCGAAGGCGCACCGAAGGTGGGCCGTACGGCAAGATCCTGCAATAAAAAAAAGCTAAGCACTTTGACACCGCTTAGCTTTTTCCTTTTTAAAACCTGTACCGCTTTGTGCTCTCTGAGTTTCGGCGGTATGCTTTAAGCTCCTACCACCTGATAAGATTGCCGCCGTAGGTCAGTCCTGCACCGAACCCTGAGGTAAGAATAAGATCACCTTTTTTCAGTTCACCGCGTTCCTGCATTGCATTGATGGCAATAGGGATCGAAGCGGCAGATGTGTTCGCGTATTCTTCGATAACAATAAAGAACTTTTCAATCGGAATATTAAGACGGCTTGCAGCTGCCTGGATTATGCGTATGTTTGCCTGATGCGGAACGATTCTGTCGAGATCATCAACAGTAATGTTGTTTCTCTGAAGCAGCGTATTTATGATTGTCTCATTAATTTTAACGGCAAATCCGTAAACCCTTCTGCCGTTCATGCTTATGTAAAGGTCTTCTTCCTGGTACTCATTGGAGTGAAAAGGATGTTTGGCTCCTCCGGCTTTCCTCATAAGGTGCTCAAACCCGTCGCCTTCAGCTCCAAGGAAGGAATCTATGATACCCCTGCCGTCTCCGCTTTCGTTTAACCCGAGCACCGCCGCCCCCGCGCCGTCACCGAAGAGTACGCATGTATCACGGTCTTTCCAGTTCATTATCCGTGACAGGGCTTCGACGCCGATTACGAGGACTTTCTTCATACTTCCTGATAAAATCAGCCCCCGTGCCATTTCAAGACCGTATACAAAGCCGGTGCAGCCGGCACCGATGTCAACGGCACCCGCATTCCTGATTCCCAGCTTGGATTGAACGACACATGCAGTCGACGGAAAATTTGAATAATCTCCGGATGCTGTTGCAACTATAATAAAGTCTATCTCGCTTGAATCAATTCCGGCTTTTTCAATCGCAATTTTTGATGCCTCTACAGCCATGTCGGAAGTTGTTTTATCATCGGCAATAATATGTCTCTTGCCTATGCCTGTATGTGATCTGATCCATTCATCGCTCGTATCTACCATCTCGGACAATTCTTCGTTCGTGATTATTCTTTCCGGAACATATGCTCCCAATCCTAAAATTTCCGCAGTCATACTGTCCTCCTTGAGTGTGCCTTAATATCATATATCGGTTCACAACCGATAATCAAGTTAAATATGGCCTAAACCCTGCAAAAATGGTCATGTTAGCGCAAAAATCGATATTTATATATTTTTTCTGGACTCTGCGGTTTCTTTTGAATGAATTAAATAGCGTTTTGCTGATGCATCAAGGTTCTTTACTTCTTCGTCGGTCAATTCGCGAACTGCCTTTGCGGGTGATCCGAGAATCATTGACCTCGGCGGGAATTTCTTGCCGCCGGTGACAAGACTGCCGGCTCCGACAATGCTGTGGTCGCCGATTTCGGCATTATCCAGTATAATAGCCCCCATCCCAATCAGGCAGTGGTCGTTGATAGTACAGGCATGCAGGATTACATTGTGCCCTACTGTTACCCAGTTGCCTACCGTTAGGGGGACACCCGTGCTGACGTGACATACGGTTCCGTCCTGAATGTTTGAAAAATCTCCTATTCTGATCGGCGCAATATCACCCCTGATTGTGGCGCTGAACCATACTGATGTTTCTTTACCAAGGACTACATCGCCGCTTATATCGGAATTCCATGCTATGAAGTTTGCCCCCGATGTGTCGGGTATTTTATTAAGGAATTTGTTCACCATTATCAGTTTCTCCAGTTAAATAATATTTACTAAAATGATAGTATCAGGAAATACAACTATGGACAATAAACGATCAATAACCATATTTTTAGGTATTATAGCAACAGCCTGCTTGCTGGCTGCACTCAAACTTGCGGGATCTGTCATGCTCCCCATCTTTTTCTCTATACTGCTGGCTTTTACTTTATCGCCGGTAGTCGATGCGTTGACAAGAGTTAAAGTTCCCAGGGGAATTTCAATAACCCTGGCAATTCTTATTATTTTCGGGATCGCATACCTTGTAGGACTTTTTCTCATATCGAGTATTAATTCATTTATTGATGAAGCGCCTAAATACTACAAAAGATTTGAAGAAATCGCCCGGCAGATTTCTGGGGCATTAAACACAAATTTTGCAATGGAACTGCCTGAAAATCCGTTGGCTGAAATAGATCTGACTTCAACCTTTTTAACTTCAATAAATGCGATTTCCCAGAATTTCATGTCTTTTATCAGCGCATTGGTTATCGTGGTACTTTCTACAATTTTTCTGCTGCTTGAATCCCCTTATCTGCAGGTTACAATCGCTAAGGCCTTTCCCAGAAAAACCGGCAAACGCATTATTATCATAATGAGGCATACAATCAGGCAGATTGGTCGGTACCTGTCAGTAAAATTTTTAGTAAGCGCAATTACCGGGGTACTCGTCTGGTTTTTTCTTCAGATTATCGGGATGGATTTTGCACTGATCTGGGGTGTAATGGCATTTATCCTCAACTTTATTCCCAATATCGGTTCAGTTATAGTCATGGTCGTTACAATACTCATGGGATTTATTCAGTTCTTTCCCAGGCCCTTCCCAATCGTTGCAGTTTTTGTGTCTATGATTGGGGTACAGGCTGTAGTCGGAAACTTTTTCGACCCAAGATTGCAGGGCAGACGCCTTAATCTTAGCCCGATAATAATAATCTTTTCACTCTTCCTGTGGGGATGGATTTGGGGGCCGGTTGGCATGTTCATTGCGGTTCCTATCACTGCCGTTATCAAGATAATATGTCATAATATTCCGCAGCTTAAGCCTATATCGATGCTAATGGAGAACGGACGGAAAGTCATGAAAGGCCGCAGATTTTTTTGACGCCCTGTATTGTTAAAAAACGCCGTCATCGGCCTCAAAGGCGTATAGAACAGCATAAGCGGATAGGCAGAAAGTTTCCGCAAAAAACGGGAAAAGTTTTGGTTCAAAATTAAAATTTTACTGGAAGTCGAAGCCTCAATGTACTACACTTGATCCTGTAGGACTAGACTTTTATCCGGGGGGTAAAATGAAAAAAATTGCTATACTTGTTTTAATTATAATGATTTTCACCGGAGCATTTACTGTTGCGGCTCAATCAATAGACACCATACTGGAAACTGTGGTTGGCGGGATGGAAGCTGATTTCGGGCTGCTGCTCGATGGTCTGAGTTCCGATATCGACACCGTGTTGCTTCAGAATGCGATTTCGGGACAGAATATCGGAATGGCCGAATTAGGCTCTAAAAAGTTCAGTACTTTTTATGCCGGACTTCCTGCAATAAATCTGACCGCTGCAAACGGTTTTCTTACGTTCAGAAACGAGGCGGATTACTTCGAGGTTCTCGATCTGAATTCGATGCTGAACGGCCTTGCGCTTGATTCGTTATATTCAGCAGTCGGTGTCGATAATGCCCAATATGTAGATTTGCTGCTCAACCAGGCCTTTCCTATTCCAGCCGTCAAGTTTAATCTCGGTTTTAAACTTCCGGGTAATCTTGAGCTTCTTTTGAACGGTTTCGGTATCCCGACTGCGGTACTCGATCTTGTGAGCCAGCAGGGGGTTGAGCTTCCGGCAGGTTTGAACTTCAATTATCTGAATGTTGGCGGGGTTCTCCGGTATGTACTTCTTAGGGACAGCAAGGAAACTCCCGGCTTTTCGATCGGACTCGGCGGTTATTATAATGATCTCAGTCTTGGTATTGAGCTTGGAGACCTTCTGAGCGGAATGCTCCCTGCAGAAGCAGGAGATGTCAATCCTTTCGCGGATGCATCGATGAGCATCGGAACAAGAACTCTCGCATTCGGAATCGACGTAGCAATGTCGAAAAGACTTCTTGCCATCTTTATTCCGTATTTTAAGATCGGTGCATGGTACGCCGTTACCGATACAGGCGGTAATGTGACGCTGACAGCAGATTCTGAATTAGCATCCTCTACCGGGCACAGTGATCTTGACCTTCTGCTCGACACCGGAATGGACATTCTTCTTGGTCCGTTTGGATTTAATCTTGGTGCCGATTATAACCTGGGCAGCGGTGTCTGGGGTGTAAACCTCGGCTCAAGGCTGCAGTTATAACAGCTGATAGAATGTATTTAAGGGAGGCGCATCGTGCGCCTCTTTTTTTATTATCAAACCAAACGAAACCAAACCAACCGCCGCCGGTTTACTGTCTAAGTTCAGCTTTATGGTTGATTAGCCTCGGGTTTGCCTCCGCCTGTGTCTGCCGGAGTGAAGCATGATATAAACAGAGAAGTATGGAGCAGCCATGGTAAAAAAGAATTGTAATAAAGTACAGGAACCGTTGTACTGAATGCAAAAATAGATCGTTAGTTGGTTAAGGCTTTACTTGGGTTTTATAGTTAAAAAGTACTGCAGAGCAAGAATAATTTCAGGTAAAAAAAAAAGACCGCCCCGAAGGACGGTCCGATATCGATATTGTTTAATTTAGTTCCAGAGTGCTGTATCGCCTGCAACTACGGTCGAAACGCCGTAATTTCCTGATACATACAGTACGTCACCGTCCCATGCAAGCCCTGTTACAC
>QKCC01000140.1 GCA_003245835.1 Spirochaetales bacterium
GGAATATCCTTAATCGGGTTTCCGTTCTCGTCTTTCGGAAAGCTCCTCGCCCCGAGCGTAACCCCCTGATAGACAGTCACATTTTTGCCTATAACCGAAGTCTCTCCGATGACTGTGCCGGTACCGTGATCTATAAAAAAGAATTCGCCGATGTTTGCACCGGGATGGATATCAATTCCGGCTTCGGAATGTGCCATCTCGCTTATCATCCTTGGAACAATCGGAACGCCCAATTTATACAGTTCATGCGCAATCCGGTGATTGGTCAGAGCCCTTATGCTCGGGTAACAGAATATTGCCTCACCTATGCTCTTTGCCGCAGGATCGCCTTCATAGGCCGCCTGGGCGTCTGTTGAGAGCATATGCCTGATGTACGGCAGTTTTTTGAGAAGCTCCCGCGCCGCAGTCTCGGCCCTTGTTTCACAAATACTGCAGGCTGAACCTGAATTACAGGCAAAGCACAAACCGCGGCGCAGCTGCTCACTCAGGATTGAATAACACCTGTCGAGCGTTGAACCGATGTAATAATCCATCGTATCTTCCCGCAGTTCAGAATAACTGTAATAGCCGGGGAAAATAACAGCTCTCAGCATTTCAACCGCGTTCTTGAGCTCATCGATAGAAGGCATATGAACATCGTGTTCACTTGTCCGGTGGTATACTGTTGAATAGGAATCAGGATTGCATAGTTCCCTTGTGATTGATTTGAGATCCAGAACTTCTTTTTTTTCAGACATTGACCTTTCCGACTAAAAGAAAATTAATTGAAAATACCGGATGAAAGATACCGTTCGCCGGTATCCGGAACGACAAACACAATTACTTTGTTTCTGTTTTCCGGACGGGACGCAACTTCAGCAGCCGCACAGGCTGCAGCTCCGGCAGAGATTCCGCCGAAAATCCCCTCCTGCTTCATCAGCTTCCTTGCATTTTCAACAGCATCATCATCTTTTATTCTGATAATTTCGTCAATTACCCCGGTATCAAGATTATCAGGTACAAAGCCTGCGCCGATCCCCTGGATTTTATGCGCTGCCGGAGCAGGACCTTCGCCGTTGAAATGCTGGGTGATAACAGGAGAGTTCGCCGGTTCGACTGCGATAACCTTTAATCCGGGTTTCAGGCTGCGGAGCCCGCGGGCCGTTCCGCTGATTGTTCCTCCGGTACCGACACCGCAAACCAGGATATCGATGCGGCCGTCTGTGTCTTCCCAGATTTCCGGAGCCGTTGTCACCTGGTGGCGTCCCGGGTTTGCCGGGTTCGTAAACTGTCCGGGAATATATGAATTTGGCCAGGTTTCAGCAAGTTCTTTCGCCTTCTGTATTGCAGGCGTCATTCCGCCCTGACCTGAGGTCAGAACAAGTTCGGCGCCGAAACCGGCAAGAATCTGTCTGCGTTCGCTGCTGACAGTTTCGGGCATTGTAAGAACCAGCCTGTAGCCCTTGACGGCACAGACCATTGCAAGTCCGATACCGGTATTACCGCTTGTAGGTTCAATAATTACGGTATCAGGGTTTATAAGGCCCTTCTTCTCGCCGTCTTCTATTAGGGCAAGAGCAATTCTGTCTTTTACGGAACTGCCGGGGTTGAAGTACTCCAGCTTGGCGTAAACTTCGGCATTACTGCCGCAGATTCTGTTTATACGAACAAGCGGTGTCCTTCCGATAAGTTCTGTTACATTATCAACCTTCATAACTGCCTCCGGCGGCATTTTTAAAGGATGTGCACCCTTATGGATTCATCAACCTTTTTTCTGAGCGTATCAGCTATAACTTCGAATGTTCCTGTCCTGCTTGCCGCACAGCCGGCACAGGCGCCTTTATAGCTGATGTATATATCGGTGTGTCCGTCGACTTCCTTCATATCAACAACCTCGACGCTGCCGCCGTCTGCATTCAGGATAGGCATAATAGTTTCGTTAATGGCTTTGTCGACCTTGCTGTGTTTCTGTATCAGGGTCATTTCGGCGAATGTCGCAACATTCGAGCTTGAATTGAGCCTGTCGCGTTCCATTTCGGCGCGGGTATCGCTCAGAATGTCTTCAAGGTAGAATTTCCGTTCTTCATGTCCGCCGGGTTTGATGCAGGATTTGCAGAAGGCGCCGGCCTTCGTAAACTGCGTAATCTCTTCGACCGACTTCAGATCATTAATCTTTATAACCTCTTTAATTGTGCTCAGCGAAACCCTGGCGCACTCGCAGACGATCTCTTCCTCTTCGAATATCGACATATCGACATTCTTGTAAAGCGATGCCGCCTTCTTTATAACATCATAAGCCATAACCGAGCAGTGCATCTTCTGCGGCGGCACAGCCGGCGTACCGGGTTCGTCCCGTAATGCTTTTTCAACATCAATGTTCGTTATCTTGACAGCTTCGTCCACCGTTTTACCGATACACATTTCAGCGGTAATATCGCTGGACGCAATCGCTGTTCCGCAGCCGAAACTCTTGTATTTCGAATCTATGATTACATCTGTTTTCGGATCGACCATCCAGTAAAGCCGAACTGCATCACCGCATGAATCTGCACCGAAATCTGCAACAATTAGCCTGGCACCCTTTGCGGCTGCTTCTTCCTCGGATATTTCTCCCATATACTTCGGGTGGTTCATTCTGTCGCTGACTTTATCTGAGTATTTTTCCCAGAGGGCGCCGCCTATCAAATCATTCTTGGCCATAAGCTCTCCAAATCTAAATGTATTCTTTATTCTTTGTTGAAGAAATACCGCGTATTCTTTTTACAGCATTCCTGATTACGTCGATGGCGTAATCAATTTCATCTTCAGTTGTATACCGCGACAGGCTGAACCTCATCCCGGTGTGCGCAAGATCGGCGCCTATGTTCATCGCGACAAATGTCGGATTCGATTCAAGCGATTCCGACGAACATGCGCTTCCGGTGGAAGCAGCGACACCGTTCTGGTTCAGGTCCCACAGGAAGGCCTCACCTTCCATCCCCTTGAAACTGGCAAGTATCGTATTCGGGGTCCTGAGTTCTCTTCGGCCGATTACTTCGACGTCATCGATTTCAAGAATTGCATCTTCGAGCTTGTCCCGCAGCCGCCTTACTTCAGTCGCTTCAAAATCAAGGTTTTTAACGGCAAGATCGAGGGCCTGTCCCATTCCGACCATGTAAGGAACATTCACCGTTCCTGCGCGCAGCCCGGCCATCTGTTCACCGCCGTGCAGCAGCGGCACTATTCCGCTGCCCTTACGTACATAAAGAGCACCGATTCCCTTGGGACCGTGAAATTTATGCGCGCTGAAGGTAATGTAGTCAGCAAGAACGTCTTTCATATCAACCGGAATCTTCCCGATCGCCTGAACAGCATCGAGGTGAAGCTTTACCCCGTTTTCACGGCAGATTTCTCCGTATTCCTTAACAGGATTTATAAGCCCGGTTTCATTATTGGCCCAGATTATAGATACAAGCGTTGTCCTGTCGGGATCTATTGCTTTTCTAAGCTCATCGGGATCAATAATTCCTTCTGAGTTTACAGGAAGGATTTTAATCTCGGCACCCAGACGTTCCAGAAATTCCATTGTTTCCGAAACCGCCGGATGTTCGATAGAGCTTGTTATCATCTGGGGCTTTTTATTATTAAGCACCGATTCAAAATACAATGATTTGATTACAGTATTGTTGCCCTCTGTAGCGCAGCTGTTGATTATTATATCATCATCGTCATCCGCGTTGATTCCCGAGTACAGGCGGTCAAGCGCGATGCCCATATAGGGATGCACTTCTGTACCGAAGCTGTGCAGTGAATTGGGATTGCCGTACATCTTTGTGAAGAAAGGATCCATTGCATCTTTTACAAGAGGATCCACCAGCGTTGTAGCATTGTTATCAAGGTAAACTCGTTCCATATGCTAAAAATATAGCTACATATCGGCTTAAAAGCAAGCTCAAACAGAGTGCAATATAGTCTTTAGATTCACGGATCTTCGGAATCGCCCGATCCCTTAAAACCCGGAAGCCGGCGGACCCGAGGAAGAGAAAGCCCGGTTTTCATTGCAATCAGTCTTATAAGCGTCGTGATTGTAATTGCGGCAATTATCTGAACACCTGTATCGGCTCCGGCCTTCATTGCAATGATCAGCGCAGCGGATCCGAGAAAGGACGCAGTTGCATAAAAATCGCGGCTTATTACCGAGGGGATTTCGCGCACCAGTACATCCCGTATCATACCGCCCCCGGTTGCTGTTATGGCGCCGGTAAGAAGGATTCCGACGTATCCGAGCCCGTATTCCAGTCCCTTCGCAGCGCCGATTGCAGTAAAGACCCCGAGCCCAAGGGCGTCGAATACCTTTACAAGCTTCCAGATCTTTGCAATTTTCGAAGAAAGAAGAGCTGCGACAAGTCCAGCGGCGATACAAGCGATAAAATATGTTTCATCCCTGAATGCCGCCGGAGGGCTGTCGCCAAGAAGAAGGTCCCTGAAAATCCCGCCGCCGACGCCGGTAATCACGGCAAGCGTGCATACACCGAGGATATCAAGCTCATGTTTGATGGCCTTGAAGGTGCCGGCTACCGCGAAAACTATTGTGCCGAATATATCAAGATAATACAGCATCGGTAATCAGCGGCCGCCCCCTCCGTCAGATTGACAGTCCGTGGTGCCCGTGCCAGAGTTCGTCACGAAGAGCGTTAACATCCTCGCTTACGAGGTACTCGTCAAAGGGCATCATCCTGTCGATTATACCTTCCGGAGCGATTTCAATAATCCTGTTCGCTACAGTGTGTACAAACTGGTGGTCATGTGAATTAAAAAGTATCACGCCGGGGAATTTTATTAACCCGTTATTCAGCGCTGTGATAGACTCAAGGTCAAGGTGGTTTGTCGGTTCATCGAAAATAAGGCCGTTGGCTCCATGAAGCATCAGCTTCGAAAGCATGCATCTGACCTTCTCGCCTCCGGAAAGAACCTTTACCTTCTTAAGCGATTCTTCGCCGCTGAATAACATCCGGCCGAGAAACCCGCGGACAAAAGATTCTTCCTCTTCCTCGGTATACTGCTGCATCCATTCGACAATATTCAGGTCATTTTCAAAGAAGGATGAATTGTCTTTGGGAAAATATGCGGTACTCATGGTAACGCCCCACTCAAACTCGCCTGAATCAGCCTCGGATTCTCCCATTAGAATATCGTAAAGCGCGGTCTTCGCAGCATGCATAGGACCTACAAATGCAATCTTGTCGCCCTTGTTTACGGTAAGGGAAAAATTCTTCAGAACCTGTTCACCGTCAAGGGTTTTATTCAGGTTCTCTATCGACAGGATGTTGTTGCCCGGTTCACGATCAGGCTTAAAATCAACGTATGGAAACTTCCTCGATGAGGGTTCGATATCATCGATGGTCAGCTTGTCTATGAGTTTTTTACGGCTTGTAGCCTGTTTTGCCTTGGAGGCGTTTGAACTGAACCGCTGGATAAATTCCTTGAGCTCGGCAACCTTGTCCTCTCTGCGTCTTTTCTCATCCTTCATCTGCTTAAGTGCAAGCTGGCTGGCAAAATACCAGAAATCGTAGTTTCCGACAAAGAGTTTAATCTTTCCGAAATCGACATCTGCAATGTGCGTACAAACCTTGTTCAGGAAGTGCCTGTCGTGTGAAACAACAATAACAGTGTTATCGAATTTGTACAGGAATTCTTCGAGCCATGAAATAGATTCAAGATCGAGGTTGTTTGTCGGCTCATCGAGCAGAAGAATGTCGGGGTTTCCGAAAAGCGCCTGGGCAAGAAGGATTCTGACCTTCAGGGCCGGTTCGATTTCGGCCATCTGCCTGTAATGCAGATCTTCAGATATTCCGAGCTGGCTCAGAAGGGTTGCCGCTTCACTTTCGGCTTCCCAGCCGTTCATCTCTGCGAACTCGCCTTCGAGCTCCGCAGCCTTTATACCGTCTTCTTCACTGAAATCCGCTTTTTCATACAGCGAATCTTTCTCGATCATTACCTCATAAAGCTTTTTATGCCCCATTATAACTGTGTGCATAACTGAAAAGTCGTCGAACTTGAACTGATCCTGCTGAAGAACCGCCATACGTTCGCCCGGAGACATTATTATGTCTCCTTTATCAGCCTCAAGTTCACCTGAAATAACCTTAAGAAATGTCGATTTTCCGGCGCCGTTCGCCCCAATAACACCATAACAGTTTCCCGGAAGAAACTTGATATTTACGTCCTTAAAAAGCACCCTTTCTCCGAATGAAAGAGTAATATCACTAACTGTCAACATGGTTTGAAGATACCGGAAAGACCGATAAATTACAAGGCTACGCGGAAGACAATCCTGCAAACCGTTCCTGGTGAGCTGTTTTTAAAGGTGAGTTCTCCGCCCATCTGTTCAGCCAGAAGCCGTATCAGAAGCATTCCGAAACTTTCAGATTTTTCAGCTGAAAAACCTTCCGAAAAACCCTTGCCGTTATCTGCGATTTCAAGATATCCAAGGCCCGATTCCTGTTCGTGTTTGAGGCGGACGCTTATTGTACCGGCGGCTCCAATGGCGAAAGCATGCTTGTAGATATTGGTAACAATTTCGTTCACAATAAGTCCGAGCTGAAACAGCTGCTTGGAATCGAAGCGAATCTGTTCGATATCGAAATTAATACGGACGTTTTCCTTTTCCGGATAAATGCAGCTGATACCGCCGACTATGTCTTTTACAAAACTCTCAACAGGCATGCTGCTGTATTCATCAGCTGAAAGAAGTTTTTCATACAGGATTCTCACGCTGCTGACCCGCAGCGCAGCCGCCTGTATTGTTTCTGCCGCTGTTTTGTCTTTTATCTTGTCTTTCTGCAGTGACAGCAGGCCTTCGACTGACGCCATATTGTTCTTGATCCTGTGATGCACCTCTTTAAGGAAAACATCTTTTTCATGCAGAAGCTTTTTTATCTTTTCTTCATCTTCAAGAACCTGCGACAATACCCTGCCCTGAAGAAGGTTCTGGTATGCTGCACTCGATATTGTGTCAGCCATGTTATAAAGCAGCTCGGATATATGTTCAAATTCTTCAGCCGACATCGATTTAACTTCATTAAACGCGTCGACAGCCTCCTTCACATCAGCTCCGATCCCGCGCGCGTAGGCTGCAATATGCTCTTCGGTTACAGTCTCGTCCTTGACCTGGCCTATAAGCCAGTTTGCTATATGATGCCCGCCGACGGACAGCCCGGCCCCGGCATCCCACAACCCTCCGCTGAGACATTTCTGAATGGTCGGACCAGTTGCCAGGTATTTGCCGATTAAAGCATCGGACTTCATACAGTTGCACAGCCCCTTTTCCGTTCCCCTTACAACCTTGTGACAGAACCTCGTAAAATTACTTGTTTCCGTGATAGGAATTCCATCGGGGGTCGTAATAATTGAAGCGACCCCTGTCGCCGCGGAAAAATCGTCCTGAAGCTTCTGAATTTCCTTTAAATTAAAAAGTTCCTCGAATTTAAGCGATTCAATCTTTAAATCAGGCTTTGTAAGATTCGATATTTTTGAATTCAGGATATTTTCAGTTGTTTTATGTGTAGTCACATCCGTGATCAGGTGCACAGCCTTACTCAGGTTGCCCTTGTCGTCAAAAAGCGGATCGACAATAACATCATAGAACCGGCCGTCTCTTTCAAGCTCCGTCCGTTCACGCTGGTGTGTTTCAAGCATCTTTTCAAACGGGCAGTTTTCGGCTTCGCATGAGTCCTGATGAACAACGCTTATACATTTTTTGCCTATTATTTCATCCTGTGTTTTGCCTGTAAAAATCTTGAAGGCTTCATTGGTTTTTTCAATTGTTCTGTCGAGATCAATCAGGATTATTGCATCATTGATGGAATTAAAGGTTGAATTAAGCGAATTATTGGCAGCCTTAAGGATCCGTTCCCCCTCTTTGAGCTCCTGCTTTGCTGCAAAAAGCTTGAAAGCCATTTTTATCGAGGTAATCAAAGCAGTTTCACCGGTATGCTTGACGACATATCCGTAGGATGTAATACCCTCGGTTTTTTTTATGACATCTTTTTCGGTATGAGACGACAAAAAGATCAGCGGTATATCGGCATGCTTGAGTATCATCTCCGCCGCCTCAGTACCGTCCATACCATCCCCGAGATTGATATCCATTAAAACCAGATCAATCTTCTTTCCGCTTCTCACAAGTTCAACTGCTTCATCTCCGCTTACCGCTGGTATCACGGTAAAGCCGTTATCTTCCAGTATTCTGCTTTCTTCAAGAGCTATAAACCCGTCATCTTCCACCAGGAGGATTGTTTCAGGGCAAATATTACCATTTAAATCAGTTTCATTTCCGATCATCAATTAACTATAGTTATTTATGATTAAAAAAGCAAAAAAATTTTTATATGTTATAATCAAATTTATGATTGAAAAACGATGCACATGGTGCGGTGAAGATCCTCTTTATGTCAGTTATCATGACAATGAATGGGGAGTTCCAGTCCACGATGATAAAAAACATTTTGAACTCCTGCTGCTTGAAGGAGCACAGGCCGGTCTCAGCTGGATTACAGTCCTTCGAAAACGCGGCAATTACCGGGCTGCATTCGACGGATTTGACCCGGAAAAGGTTGCCGCATATACCGAGGACAAAATAGACAGTCTGCTGCAGAACCCCGGAATAATCCGAAACAGGCTGAAAATTAAATCGGCTATAGGAAACGCATCCGCCTTTCTGGCGATACAGAAAGAGTACGGCAGCTTCGACAAATATATCTGGCAGTTTACAGACGGAAAAACAATAATCAACAAGTTTGAATATATAGAAAGTATACCGGCGACCAGCCCGGAATCAGACAGAATGTCGAAAGATCTTAAAAAACACGGTTTCAAATTCTGCGGCTCCACTATATGTTATGCATACATGCAGTCCGCGGGAATGGTTAACGATCATACCACTGATTGTTTCAGATATTATCAGCTGCTGACCGAAATGGGGCATTGCTAAAGAAGATGTTTGATTATATGATTAGTTTTTCCACATCGCGTTAGGAGTGTGTATGGGTGTTATAATTAGAGAAGTCACAACACTGTCAGAACTTAAAAAATTCGTAGGATTTCCTTTCCGCCTTTATAAAAACAATAATTACTGGGCTCCTCCTTTCATCAGCGACGAGCTTAAAACACTCAAAAAAGAAACAAACCCGGCATTTGAATACTGTAAATCAAAATACTGGCTTGCGTACAAAGACGGTAAAATCGCCGGCCGAATTGCAGGAATATTGAACGACGCGCTCATTGAAAAATGGGGAGTCAAAAAGGCAAGATTCGGCTGGATCGATTTTATTGATGACGAAGAAGTCTCTTCCGCGCTCCTGGCTGCAGTAGAGAAATGGGCCGCCGAAAACGGGATGGAGGCAGTTGAAGGACCGATGGGCTTTACCGACCTTGATGAGGAAGGAATGCTTGTCGAAGGCTTCGATGAACAGGGCACCTACCCCATGATTTACAACTATCCGTATTATCCTGAACACCTTAAAAAACTCGGTTACGAAAAAGAGGTTGACTGGCTCGAATTCGAAATCAAGGTACCTGCTGAAATTCCTGAAAAGATCAGCAGAATAAACGATCTTATTCTGAAACGTTCAAAACTGCGTCTTCTGGACGCTAAGAGCTCGAAAGACTACAAGCCCTATATACCAGGTTTCTGGGAAATCATCGAGGAAGCCTACGAGAATGTATTCGGTACCGTACCACTGACACAGAAGCAGAAAGACTTTTATACAGCTCAGTACTTCGGTTTTATAATTCCCGACTACACAAAGTTCATTCTTGACGAAAACGACAAAGTCATTGCCGTAGGCGTGGCATTTCCATCTTTCACCGCAGCGCTGAGAAAAGCCAAAGGCCGCATGTTTCCCTTTGGGGCCCTCCATATGCTCCATGCAATAAGAAAACCTGAAAAACTCGATTTTTACCTGATCGGTATTAAAAAGGAGTACCGGGGGCATGGGGTTATTTCCATATTGATGAACGAGGTTAATAAAAGCGCAATAGAACACAATGTCAAGTTCTGTGAAACATCAGGTGAGCTTGAAGACAACAAGGCTGTTCAGGATATGTGGAAGCATTATGAGCACCGGCAGCATAAAAGAAGGCGCTGCTTCATTAAGAATATCGTATGAAAAAAATAAACAGTAAGCTGGTTTTTATAACCGGAGGTTCAAGCGGTATAGGACTTGCTGCGGCGGAACAGTTTCTGAAGCAGGGCGCAAGAGTATGCCTGATTGCACGCGACAGCAGCCGTCTTGAAAAAGCCGCTGGTGAGCTGAAGCTCTCGGGAGCCGCTGAAAACAGAATTGCTGTATGTTCACTCGATGTATCCGACAATCCAAAAACACTTGCGACATTATCCGAACTCATGAAAACCCTTGGCGTACCGGACATCATGCTGACCTGCGCGGGTATTGCAAGGCCTGACTATTTCGAGAATACCGACTATGGTAATTTCCGCCGCACAATATCTACAAACCTCGAAGGTGTATGGAACGTTCTTTCGGCGGTTGTCCCCGAAATGAAAAAAAGGGGCGGACATATCATTACAACATCATCTGTAGCCGGTTTCGTCGGGACCTTCGGCTATACTGCCTACAGCGCTTCCAAGTTCGGGATTATCGGGCTGTCGGAAACCCTCAGAAGCGAGCTTAAACCCCATAACATACTGGTCTCGGTTTTATGCCCGCCTGATACCGATACTCCAGGCTTTGCAGAAGAGAACAAGACAAAACCGCCCGAAACCATTGCCGTATCAGGCAATGTTAAACTGATGAAGCCTGAAGATGTAGCAAAGACCCTTATCAAGGGTATAAAAAGGAATAAATTTTTGATCATTCCCGGATTCATGGGTAAATTAACCTTTATTTTAAAATCAATTTTTCCAAAACTTGTTTTTGCGATTATGGATGGAGATGTCAGGAAAACGCATCAAAGGGAGAATTAATCGATGAGCAGCCATCATACAATTTTCAAAAAATGTTACGAGTATTCTGAAGCTGACGACGCACGTGCAGCAGGAGTTTACCCGTTTTTTCAGCCTATAGGAAAAAATGCAGGCACAAAAGTTATTATTAAAGACCGTGAACTTCTTATGGCAGGTTCGAATAATTATCTGGGTCTTTCATCTGACCCGCGCATGATTGAAGCCTGCACCAAAGCAGTACGTGATTACGGCACCAGTTGTTCCGGTTCGCGCTTTATGAACGGGACCCTTGCCCTGCACGAAGAACTTGAGCATGCCATGGCTGATTTTGTCGGTGCCGAGGAAGCTCTCTGCTTTACAACCGGTCACCAGACAAACCTTGGAGCAATCTCGGCCCTCGTCGGCCGAAATGATCACGTCATAACCGACAAGTTCAACCATGCTTCCATCATGGACGGAATCTTTCTGACAACCGGTCTAAACAAGTCGGTGCATGTACACAGGTTCAGGCACAACAACTTCGAAGATCTCGAGCAGATACTAAAAAGAATCCCTGAAGACGAACCGAAGCTCATTGTTACCGACGGTGTATTCAGTATGGAGGGCGACATTGTCAATCTTCCTGAAATGAGAAAACTTGCTGAAAATTACGGAGCCGCCATCTACCTTGATGAGGCTCATGCGCTGGGGGTTCTTGGCGCAACCGGCAAGGGGACAATGGAGCATTTCGGTGATCACAGCCTTGCGGACCTTGTTATGTGTACGTTTTCGAAGGCATTCGGTTCAATAGGCGGATTTGTAGCCGGCGAGCAGAAGGTAATTGATTATATCAAACATTTTGCAAGGCCGCTGATGTTCAGCGCGAGTATGCCTCCAGCCAATATAGTCGCCGCGCTGACAGCCCTCGAAATAATCAAAAAAGAACCGGAACGGGTTCTGAGGCTTCAGGAGATCGGACGCAAGATGAAAAAAGGATTCACGGAACTTGGTTTTGATACCGGAACTTCAACTACTCCGATAGTTCCGCTTGTAATCGGGGAAAATGAGAAAACCTTCCGCTTCTGGAAAACCATGTTCGAAATGGGCGTGTATGTTAACCCGGTAATTTCTCCGGCGGTTCCACCGAACAGGGCTATGATCAGGACTAGCTTCATGGCTACGCATACCGACGACGAGCTTGATCAGATTCTCGAAATTGCCGGACAGGCCGGCAGAATGTCCGGGCTCATCGATTAATAAAAACCAAAACGAACAAGAATACAGCCGACAGGCGGCCCGGATTCCGGCGCTGCCTGCCTGCTTTGCTTATTATCAGTCCCGTTTATAGATTACTTCAGATTCTATTCCCTGTTCCCGCAGTTTTCGAACGATTGCATCTTCCAGGCGCAGATCATCACAAGAGCTGCCTATGTTCATTTCAAGCTTGCCCTTATAACTAAAGAGAGAAGAATTTCTTCCCGGCACCGGGGAATTACAGGGGAGAATATCAAAACTGATGATCTCATCCGTTAATTCCTCCGGAAGCTGAATATCGCCCAGGTTCGTCAGAACCCCGGAATACTGGCTGCGGGCAAACAGATGATAAAAAACTTTAAACAGAAGCTCTTTAACAATACGCGGAGAATATTTGAAAAAAAAGTTGTTTTCGGCCCGCAGGTTCCGCGCTATCTGATGTTCGAGTGCTCCGGACTGCTTCTCGTGTCTGATATAGGATGATATTTTTTTTACAAGATCTTTGAAGTTGTGCTTTCCGCCGGAAATATCAAAGACCGGGGAATATATGTAGGAAAAGTTTCTCAGACAGGTTGTCGGATAGTCACGCCGAAGATTCACAGGAACCTGAAGACGGATAGGCTGCCTGCCTGTTGCCCTTCCGGCAGCGATATCTTCGAGGTACATCTCCTGTAATCCGTCGGCATATATTGCTGACATATACTCATTCAAAGTTACATCATGTTCGCCGGCTTTCTTTCGAACATCATCCAGATTCATGATAATTCTTGTGCTGTAATACTTGTCAACTGAAATCATATCTGCTGACGGAATATATGCGGCCCTGGCGATTTTCTGCGGGGGACCTTCTTTGCTGAACTTATCCCTGAAAGCACATGCCCACTCTTCGCTTTTGATCTCTTCATCGAGTGATTTTATAAATATTGACTCACCGACCTTCCGGCCGCTTATCCTGAGGTATTCCGCAAGAAGCGACATCAGGAAGCTCATCGTTCCGAAACCGTCCGAAATAATGTGTGAAAGCTCAACAGCAATTGTATTGCCGAGAACTTTAATCCTGAATGGAAACTTTTGTTTATTAAAGTCCACGTAACGGTTTGACCATTTCGTGTCTTCTTCAATAATCGGGATATCCTGTGTCCGTACAAATATAAAATCGAAAAAGCGCTTTTTCAGGTATACCTGGTAAAACGGAAACCTCTGTATTACCGAGGATAACGCAATGCGAAGATTTGCTATATCGATTGGACTTTTTAAATTGACCGCTATACGCGACATTGTTGTTTCTTTTTTTGAAATGATGGATACGAATATCTGCGCTGCATTGTCGACAGGCAGATACAATGGTACTGCATCATTCATCAGTTCTTGCCCCTTTTTAATCCTGTTAACGACGGCAGGAGTATAACCGTTGAAAAGCATGTCGTCAACAAGGTAAACACGATAAGAAGCCCGAAATATCTTATCGGCTGAAACTGTGCGAACGAAAGAAACAGCAATCCCGCCACAATCGACAGGGTTGTAATCACGATCGGCCGCCCGGTATGGATGATTGTTTCATATACTGCCTTGTCGCGGCTCGCAGGATAAAGTCTGTTCATCTTGCGGTACTGAAGCAGAAAATGAATGGAATCATCCACCCCTACTCCAATTGTAATACATGAAACCATAATTGTCGTCATATCAAGAGGAATTTTGAATAAAAACATGAGTATTAAACTCGAGAATATGCCTGTAAGCATCGGGGTGATAGAAAGAATTCCTTTAACGGCAGATTTGAACACGATTGAGGTAACTATTCCAATCATGATCAGCGCGGCAATTGTTGAAACAAGAAAATCTCGCCGCATCTGCCCGGAAAGCTTTAAAAAACCGAGACTAATTCCACTGAGCTCCCACTGTATATCATCAGGTAGACTGTTTTCCATAACCGAGGAAATTCCTGCTACAAGGTTTTTTGTATCTTTCTCGTCTATCGGCATCGTTTCACGGCTGTTGTAGACCCGCAGAAGAATGCTGATTTCGGAAAAATCTTCCGACGCGTAGCTTCCGTCCCCGTTTGCGGCAGAAAACAGCCTCGCGACATACCTGTTCAGGCCTTTGGAACTGAAATCCCCGTTCTTCCCGCTCATTATATATGATGCAAAATCAAGATATTGCGGAAAAGAAAATATATAGCTTATATCCGGGTTTGAAGCAAGTTCATTCTCGATTTTCCAAATTTCATCCAGCACCTCAGGCTTCAGAAAATAATCCTTTTCGGGACCCGTCAGTTTAACCGTCAGCTCATCATAACCGCCTATCTCACCCAGAAAGGCATTATGATTTTTTATTACCTGCGAGGTTGAAGGAAAATATTTTGAAGGGCTCGTATTGAATTCGACACGAGGCGCGCAGAACACAAAAGCCGCAGCGATTACTGCAAGAACCACAATGGTCTGCTTCCGGCTGTTCACAAGCGCCGGTCCGAAGCGGAGCAGAAATCTTGACAGGGGGTCCTTCTCAAGCGATTTAAGCCGTCGTTCTTTAGGAACAGACTGAAGCGACAGAAATGCCGGCAGAAGAGTGACGGATAATACCGCAGAAAAGAAAACCCCGAGGGCGGTCGATACGGCAAATTCGCGGGTCTGGCTGATTGTTGCAAACAGAAGACTCATGAGTCCTATCAACGTTGTAACCGACGCAAGAAGAATTGTACCGCTGACGTCGCTGACTGAATCTACGATAAGTTCCTTTTTATCTTTGCCGGAAGCCGATGCGACAGCGCTGTAATACGCGTTCATAACGTGGATGCTGTACGAACTGCCTAGGGTAAGAATCAGCGGCGGCGATATTATACTGACCATTGTCAGCTCGAAACCGGCTAGCGACATGATTCCGACAGCGAATATTGTCCCGCTCAGGACAAGGGTAATCGGCAGAAAAACCGCACGCTTCGACCTGAACCCCAGGTAGTAGCTGATCAGAATGGTTATTACCACAAGGACAAGAAGCTTTGAAAACCCCTGGGTCAGAAATCTTTCGGTCTCTGCTGAAAACGGCGAGGTTCCGGTTACAGCCACCTCGAGATGCTCACGAAGCGGCTGCAGAATCAGGTTAACCTGGTCCATCTCGGCAAGGTATTTATCAGTTTTCCCGACAAGCAGGTAAAAAGCAAGCGCGTCGCCGTCTTTTGAACTTACGAAGCCGGGGGCAAACTTCGATGCGGCCAGCCTGCTTCTGAAGACCGCAAGATCTTCCTCTGTTGCAGGTGCTTTCCCGCCCGGCGAAAGGGTCACAGGTGTCAGCCGGTTGCCGGTTTTCTCGAGCGTAATACTCGAAAAAGGACTGACGGATTCGACAACAGGCAGCTTCGCTGAAAGCTCTTCGAAGGTCTTTTCAAAAAGCTGCAGGTTTTCGACTGTGTAGAGGGAATCTCCCTTTACCATAACAAGAAGCTTATCGAAGGACTGGGTTTCCGCTGCAAGGTTTTCACCCGGTCCTTCCATATTTTCAGGAAGCAGGCTTTCGACGTCCGGCTGGATTTTAAGGTTCCGCATCGGCAAAGCAAGAGCTATTGTTACAAGCAGAGCGGCTGTTATTACCGCCCACGGATGATGCACGCTGAATTTTACAAGTCTTGAAAGAACAGGCATGCGATTAATATAATTTATTTGCACATCTAAATCAAACAAAAATTATTCACCGCAGCCGGATGCCTGACCATAAGAAACCTTTATTATATTTATCTATTTTTTTTAGCTGAATCGAAAAATAAATAAAATAATGCCGTCAGAACCGCGCAAAGCGCCGCCTGGTAAATCAGCCATCCGGGTATAAATTCACCCCCTGCTTCACCGCCGCCCTTTAATGCCGGGACAAAATAGTATGTTATAAAATCGACACCCAGAATAAACATCAGGCCGAAGACTGCGGCCCAGCGTTTAGGCAGCCTGCCTGAAAGTTGTTCAACCGGCAGCGGTTCTTCCTTCAGCGCTGACTGCCTTTTAGTAACTGCGGACACAGCAAAAAATACAGCCCAGGACACCGCGCAGACAATAAACACATCCGGCACTGGTCCAAAATCAACTATACCAAGTCCGGACAGCAGAACAAGAATCTCGGAAACGATGATCGAAACGGCAGCACCCGCAGCATTAACCCGTCTGGTGTAAAGACCGCCGAAGACCACCGGCGCAAGCGCGGCATAACCGAGAAAGCTCGATTTATTTATAAAATCAAGAATATTCCGCGGCGGGAAGAGCGCTATAATCAGACCGGCACAGGCAATGACCGCAGTTAAAGCCGTATTCTTCATGCCGCCCGCGTCCTTTCTGCCGAGCAGGTCTCTTGAAACTATCGAGGTGAGACTCAGAAGCTGGGAATCAAGGGTCGACATTATCGCTGCAAGAGGCGCAATCATAAAAACCGGAAGCAGTATATTTCCTGCAGTCTTCGACACAAGCAGCGGCCATATCCGGTCTGTTTCACTGCCCGAAAGCCCGGGAAGAGTCCCGGCGCCGATGACTCCGATAGAGACAGTCAGAAAAAACAGAATCATGGTAATAACCGGATAAAGCGTAACAGTCTTCTCAAGCGCCCTGCTGCTTTCTGCCGCCAGCATCCGCTGGTTCAGCTGCGGAAACATCGGGTCGGCAAAAAACCAGAGCACTATGTAACCCGCAAGCACAGCCGGACCCACTGCACCGTTTCTGCCGAAGCGGGACAGAACTTCAGGTGCGTTCAGGGCGGTAAGCGACCCGACTTCATCAACACCGCCGAGCCTGATTACTACAGCTGCATAGGCGGCGGCTGCAATTAATACGATAATAACACCCTGTACCAGGTCAGTGCGCGCGACAGCCCTCATTCCTCCCCGCGCCGTATACAGTCCGACGACCACGGAACACAGTACAACTCCGGCCCTGTACGGAATACCGAATGTCGTTTCGAGCAGAATTCCGGCAGCCATCGGCTGGAGCGCCAGGTACGGCAGCGTCAAAACTACAAGCAGAACCGCGTAAAGTTTAGAAAATGCCGGAGAACCGTACCTGTCAGTAATAAAATCAACCGGGCTTATGTAATTGCGCTCCCGCCCGAATTTACCCAGCGGCGCTCCGACAAGGTACATGCCCAGGGCCATAAAGCCGGTTCCGAATGCCATCACCGGGTAAAAAGCGTAACCAATCCTGTATCCCGCGCCTGAAAGACCGAGTATAGTAAAAGCTGAAAAATTTGTCGCCGCCATCGAGACCATCAGGACGACAGTTTTCATCTTCCTTCCAGAGAGGAAAAAAGCTGCATCGGACCCGGGCTTTTCAGATACGGACAAAGTTCCTTTATTCCGTACACTTATCCGCCCGGGCAAAAAGTCGAGCAGAATCATGATTATAAAATAAGCTGAAAGAATGATAATCCCGGTATACACTACGCCTCCCGCAGAGCCGGGATGGCCGCCTGAGGCCTTGCATAGCTCGGTTAATTAAGATTGGGTTTACAGCATTCCGCTGAATAAGTATTCAGGTGATTATAACAATTTACCGTTCTTTTGCAAGGTTATTCCGGGGGATTCGGCCGGCGGTAATAATATTTCTTTGACAGGCCGGGTGCATACTTGATTAAACTGTCTTTAAATCAGATACTCTTTTTAATGAACAGAAGCTTTCACATTCACAGCCTACTATCCCTATCAGTACTCCTTAAAGGGGAATCTGCGGGCGGAGGCTTATAATAAGTTTCTGAAAAAGCAATCTACGGGCCGCGGATTCCATCCGCGGCTCTTTTTTTTACCGGTAAATGTTCCCGGTAAAATTCAGTCACACCGCGGTCAAACTTCCTGCGCCCCTGTATTCCAGGAGGAAAGAAATGAAACAGATCAAGGTTTTCGACACAACACTCAGAGACGGCGAGCAGGTTCCCGGGGCAAAACTCGGGACGGAAGAAAAACTCATTATCGCCCGGCAGCTCGTAAAACTCGGCGCCGATGTTATCGAAGCCGGTTTCCCGGCTTCATCACCGGGAGATTCCGTTTCTGTTAAAGAAATCGCGAAAAAAATCAGAGGTCCTGTAATTACCGGACTTGCGCGGGCCGTCAAAAAAGATATTGACGACCTTTGGGAATCGGTGAAATACGCAGAGCGGCCGAGAATTCATATTGTCCTCGGCAGTTCCGATATCCACGTACATAACAAATTCAACACGGACCGTGAGAGCGTACTTGAAATGGCGGTAGATGCGGTCAGGCATGCCGCCGGATTGTGTCCCGATATCGAATATTCACCTGAGGACGCTTCCCGAAGCGATGTTGATTATCTCTGCCGCGTAATTCGATCGGTGATCGAAGCAGGGGCCACCGTTATCAATATAGCGGACACGGTCGGCTGGGCGGTGCCGGAGGAATTCGGCAGCCT
>QKCC01000236.1 GCA_003245835.1 Spirochaetales bacterium
AAGACCAAGCTTAGGCATGTCGCGCGGATCTTTAAGCGCATACATTCTTGTCAGAACCTGCGGCTGTCCGACGGTTCCAAGAATTGGAATCAGCATCCACGCCAATGAAATCGTACCCGGTAAAAGTCCCCATGCGTTGAAAAAGTCGGGAGAAAATGTCTTCTTTATTCCTTCACCGCTTATTTCACCTGCAGCAGCTGCTGTTCGAAGCACCTCGCCGAAACCGCCGGATATTCCGAAGAAGGCAATGATAACAATCAGGCCTGCAAGGACCATTATAAATCCCTGGAAGGCCTGCGTTAACAGTCCCCCTACCTCGCCGCTGATTACCATGTATACAGTGAGAATTCCAAAGATAAGGAAACCTGTAACAATAGTATTCCATCCCATCAGGTGGCTGAATAATTCAGAACCGGCTTTAATCTGGGCAGCCAGGTATGCAATACAGCCGATGAAGAGCGTAAAAGACATGAACGCTTTTATAACCCGGTTTTTGTTGAAACGAAGATCTGAAATATCTCCAAGACTTGCAACCGGACCAAGTTCAGCCATGGCACGGACCTTCTTTCCGAGAATAATGTATGCCATCGCAAATGCTGCCGATGACAGCATCCAGAAAGCCATCGGGTTTCCGGTGGTATACATCAAGCCGGGGACTCCAACCAGCGCAAAGGCGCTTGCAACAGCAGCCGTGCTGGACAAACCAACTGTAAAAGGTCCGAACATTCCGGTACCGCCGAAAAACGCCTGGGCTGTTTTTGCCCTCTTCTTAGCCACCCATCCGATTACAAATGATGCCAGTATCATTGCAAAGGAAAATGCAATTATTATTGCTTTTACACCCGCGCTCATTCGGCTGCCTCCTTGTTCAGTTCTTCTATTTTTTTAGTAAAGTCATCCCAGTCTTCCTGAGACAGCCACTGATCTTTCAATACGACAAACCCGATAGTGAGTGTAGCCACACCGCCGAGCCAGTATGTCAGAACCGTCCACGCAAAGGAAGGATGAAAACCGAGTATGGTGAAATCAGGAATACGGCCTGAAAATTCTTTGGAAAAATACCATGAGAGTGCAAAGCTCAATATCCATAAAACCACCCAGAGGCCTAATGGATAAAGCAGAAAGGAAGCTTTCAGCTTACCTTTATTTGCGGCGCCGAGGAGCATATGCAGAAACATCA
Organism: Spirochaetales bacterium; assembly: GCA_003245835.1. Taxonomy (GTDB): domain Bacteria; phylum Spirochaetota; class Spirochaetia; order UBA9216; family UBA9216; genus Thalassospirochaeta. The sequence continues at coordinate 1,181 of QKCC01000236.1, forward strand.
GCACTACTCCAAGAAACATTGCCGGAACAAACCTGTTGGTCCATCCGAGAACTGTAATTACCACCCACAATACCGCGATCAGGATCATAATCCCCGTACGCTTGTCGGAAATGTTCATTTGTCAATAATCCTCCTTATGACGATGTTAAACATGAAACCTGATTCATGTTACATATTTAACATATAATAAGTCAGGCCAATACGGTTGTCAATCTTTTATTTTTTCAGAAGTTTTGTTTTATACGGAAAAGGCACCGTCTTTGATGATGGACATCACGTCTCTTAATACTTCATCAGGAACAGGTTTATCGTCAAAGATAATCCACTTTAAACCGATGAAGTTGCATATTCCGAGAAAGCTGTATGCGGCTACAGCCGGATCGATATTCTTTCGGATCTCTCCGTTTTCCTGGGCTGCTTTAATTCTTCTGGCGTATGAGATCGCAATTGTTTCATAATAGTTTTTAAACAGATCCGGATCCACAAACTGAGCTTCCCATATAATTTTAAAAAGCCCCCTGTGCCGGTTCAGGAATGAGAAAAAGGTCCGGAAGCCAAAGTATTCCTGGTCAAATCGTGATTCACAATCCTTAATAGCCACAGAAAGCTCTTTTCTGAGCGTAAACTCCAGCTTGTTTACAAGATATCTGAATAGACTCAGTTTATCCTTGAAGTAGATGTAAAATGTCCCCGGGGCAACATCAGCACCCCCTGCTATATCATTTATAGAAGTGTTTGTGTATCCTTTACTTCCGAACAGCTGTTCAGCTGAATTGGTTATTTTTTCAAGCGTTTCTTCACCGCGCCTGGTTTTCGGAAAGGAAAGCAACTCTTCATTATATTTGTTTTGATTCATTAATGTATTCTAATAAAAATGGACATAAAAGACAACGAATAGTTTTCGGCGGTCAAGGATTCTTCTTGATACAGGACTCAACCGGGTTTATATTATCACAGTGGAAGAAACCGGAACATATCACGAGTACATAATAATCGGAGCGGGTATAGCCGGCATCAAAGCAGCAGAGACTATACGGGCCTGTGATGCGGATGCGTGTATTCAGGTAATATCCGACGAACCGGGATTTCCCTACAAGCGTACTGACATCGATAAGCATATCGCAAACGGCTTCACAAATGAAGATTTTCTGCTGCATCCCGCAGAATGGTTTAAAGACAGCAGAATTGAGCTGCTCTCGGAAGCAGTTGTAGAGCAAATAATCCCTGATAAAAAACTGATAATACTGCAGCACAGCGGAAAACACCGGTATGGAAAACTCCTGATTGCTTCCGGCGCTGCTCCGGTTGTTCCTGAAATAATAAAATCGCAGAATATACCGGCATATTATATTCGCACCAAATCCGAGACGCTTAACTTCCTAGAAGCGCTTAAAAAATCAAAATCCGTCACAATCATAGGGGGCGGTGTCCAGAGTGTTGAAATTGCCGAACAGTGTATTCTGGCCGGCAAAAAGGTCACGCTTCTATCGAGAAGCAGTAATCTACTGCAAAAATACTTTCCTGAAGACTACAGCATCGATATTGAAAGAATGCTTTCTGAAAAAGGTGCAGATCTGAATCTTTCTATCGGAATTTCAGACATCAGCTACAGAAAAGGAGAAGGTTACGATTTGAAAACCACGGGGAAAATCATTCATTCGGACCTGCTGGTATGCACATGCGGAATAATACCGAATACTGTTGTAGTAAATAATACCGGAATACAAATTGGCAAGGGAATAATGGTAAACAGCAGCTGTGAAACAAATATGCGGGATATATTCGCAGCCGGCGACTGTGCTCAATATGAAACAAATCCTCCCGCCGGGCTATGGCATTCAGCGGAATTTATGGGTAAAGTTGCGGGGCAGAATATGACAGGAAATACTGCATCCTTAAGTTCGAAAACATTCCGGCTGAAGTGCGAGCTTTTCGGCAGGTTCTTCTTCAGCCAGAATTACAGCAGAAACAAGTCCATAACCGGAACAGATATAAACAAACAGTCTATTAAACAAAGGTGGTTTATAACTGAATCCGGCGCCGCCGGCGTCGTTATGACAGATGATAAACCAAGGGCAAAGGTATACGAAAAAGCGGTTAACGAAGCCTGGAGTATAGAGCGTATCAGAAAAGAGATTCCGCTGTAATCTGCCGCTTTAATCAGTTCATCTTCTCCGTACAGAAGTCATTGTGCAATAGAAATCTTGTGGGGAAGCTTTGTAATTGAATAGAATCAATTGAAACCTGCTCTCTTAATAAGAACATTAAAATATTCCATTAATGTCACTATTCAAATTTCTCCCTGTTAATCCACAGCCCAAGAGCCGGGTTGGGAACATAATAAACAACCTCGCCGTCCGGCAAAGTATTGTAACCGTAGTCGAGCTTTTTCGGATCATACCGTTTTACCGTCTCATCGTACGAAGCGCTCTTGAACCCTACACCCTCAATCTCTTTTTCTGATATTTTCTTTACTGCGTAGGTGATCGAAAACCTTCCGTCGGATGAACCGTGAATAAGGTGCGCCGCGACCCCTGCATTGTCTGCAAGATCGCTGTTGCTCTTATATTCCTCAAGGGTACGGACCCGGCCGCGGTACCCGTATTTTCTGATCAGCTGATCGTTCTGCGGATCTTCACCGAATTTATCCACCCCCGGGGCAAGAACAACAAGCTCGCCGCCGTCCGCAATAGCCATGCGCGTCCGGTAAATGCTCTTGTTTCCAAGCCAGGTGCTTTTAAACTCTTTGGGGTCAAGATATACGATGCACTTTTTTATTCCGTGATCGACAAAATCAATATTCTTTTCCTGCGAGAGCGCTACCGCATCTTCCAGAACCTTTCTTGTGTTGCCGATAAAAAGTCCGTGCGTCTCTATGCGTCCTTCGGGCGCAGTACAGACGGTGAGCGCGAACCAGACGGGCTTTTCGGAAAGAAACTTTTCCAGTGCGTAGTCAAAGACCCTGCGTACCGGAGTAAAGTCCTTGCCCATCATTTTTTCCATACCGTAAACGGCGCCGACCATATGGCTCTTGTTTATCATATCAACCCCGCCGGCCCCTACAAAAAGGTTTTTTGCGTGGTTTGCCATTCCTATGACTTCATGCGGGACAACCTGCCCTACCGACAGAATCAGATCAAAAGAAGGGTCAAGAATCAGCCGGTTCACCTGGACTGATATTGCATCGGTCCAGATTCCGCCGGTTATTTCGCCGAGAAAAGCTCCTGGTACTTCACCGATTGTCTCGACGTCGTTTCTCCAGTCGTGTGCAATAAAGCAGGAATGAGGAATATCTCCGTACATTTCGCTGATTTCATCCGTGGTCATTGCGACATGCGTACCCAGGGCTTCAAGGATTTTAACCTCACAGCCCCGGTCTGCAAGCCAGTGATACGCACAATTGCAGATGTATCCGGCGTTTGAAAAATAGCGGGTAAAATCCGGCCCAACAAGGAGCACTCTTTTGAGCTCTCCCCGTGAGGCCAGAAATGATTCAATTTGATTTTTGATTTCGATATTTGTCATGTGCTCACACATTATATGTGGAAGCCGATGTGTTTCCGCCTTCTCCGGTCCAGTTTGTGTGAAAAAATTTACCGCGCGGCTCATCAAGTCTCTCGTAAGTATGGGCTCCGAAAAAATCACGCTGGGCCTGAAGCAGATTTGCAGGCAGCCGCTCGCAGGTGTAGCCGTCAAAGTAGGATAGCGCTGCTGCAAAGGATGGGACAGGAACACCGCACAGCACCGCCTGAGATACAACCCTCCTCCAGGGCGCAATCAACTGCTGCATTACCTGCTTGAAGTAGGGATCCAGCAGCAGGTTCGAAAGCTCCGGGTTGGAGTCATAGGCTTCCTTAATTTTACCCAGAAATACCGAACGGATTATACAGCCGCCCCGCCACATCAGGGCTATCCCGCCGTAGTTAAGGTTCCACTTATAGGTAGAAGCGGCAGTTTTCATCAAGGTATACCCCTGGGCGTATGAAATTATTTTGGAAGCATAGAGCGCACATCGAATATCTTCTATAAATTGCTTCCGATCACCGCTGAACGAGGCTTTCTGCTTACCGGCATATTCCCCGGCTGCTTCGACGCGTTCGCTCTTCATTGCTGAAATACAGCGGCTGAATACGCTTTCCACTATCAGTGTGAGCGGAACACCTTCATCAAGGGCCGTAACACCGGTCCATTTGCCGGTACCCTTCTGTCCCGCTGTATCAAGGATTTTATCAACTATCGGTTTACCGTCGGTATCTTTGTATGCCAGAATATCACGGGTTATTTCAATAAGGTAGCTGTCGAGCTCGGTCTCATTCCAGTCTTTAAAAACTTCATGCATCTCATCCGCAGTCATCCCAAGCAGATCTTTCATAAGCTGATAGGCTTCGCAGATAAGCTGCATATCACCGTATTCAATTCCGTTATGAACCATCTTCACAAAATGCCCGGCGCCGTTCTCACCTACCCAGTCGCAACACGCCGCTCCGCCTTCCACCTTGGCAGATATTGACTGAAATATCGGTTTCACAGCCGGCCATGCTGCCGGGCTTCCGCCAGGCATAATGCTCGGGCCCTTCAAAGCGCCTTCTTCACCGCCGGAAACGCCGGTGCCTATATAATGAAGCCCCCGGGCTTCCACGTGCGCTGTTCTTCTGATTGAATCAGGAAAGTGGCTGTTGCCGCCGTCTATGATGATGTCCCCGGGCTCGAGGACTTCAAGCAGCTGCCCGATAAGATCGTCCACCGACTGCCCGGCCTTTACCATCATCATCACCTTTCTGGGCTTTGCAAGATTATCAGCAAGTTCCTTCAGGCTGTGAGTCCCGATAATATTTTTACCCTTTGCCCTTCCGCCGGTAAAATCATCTACTTTGCTTGTAGTACGGTTGAAAACCGCGACTGTAAAGCCCTTCGATTCCATATTCATAACCAGGTTTTCACCCATTACCGCGAGGCCGATGAGACCTATATCTGCTTTATTCATAAATCACCTCTTAACCCGGGCATTGCCCTTGTAGATACTCCAGACCTGTTCTTCATCGGCGGGAGTTCCGTAATCATCCAGAACTGAGGCAGCAAGTACCCCGGAAGCCCAACCGAAGCGGATCCATTTATCCTCGGTCCACCCCCTTAGAATAGCATAAAGCAGGCCGGCTACGAAGCCGTCACCGCCCCCTATCCTGTCAAGCACCTGAATTTCTCTCGGTTCTTCAATATGCCACTGCTCACCTGCAAGTACGAGTGCCCCCCACATATGCGTATTGGCATTCAGAACCTGCCGGAGTGTTGTTGCGTAGACTTTGGCTTCAGGAAACTGCTTCTTCACTTCAAGCACCATGGCTTTGAAGGAATCAATTTTTGAACCCAGCTCTTCACCGCCGGCCTCAGGTCCATTTATTCCGAGTGCGAGCTGAAAATCTTCTTCATTTCCGATGAGAATATCGGCATATGAGGCAATCTCTGTAAAGCTTTCCCTCAGTTCCTTCTCACGGTCTTTCCAGAACGAGGCCCTGAAGTTCAGGTCAAAGGATATAAGAGTACCGCATTTTCTTGCTTCCCTTGCAAGTTCAAGGCAGAAGCGGGTTGTATCAGTGCTCATCGAGGCAATCAGTCCTGAAAGATGAAGGATCTTCACCCCTTCATCATTGAAGATCCGCTTTATATCAAAATCTTTTATATTTAAAGCACGCCCGACCTCGCCTGCACGGTCATTCCAGACTCTCGGGCCCCTGAGCCCGTAGCCGGAATCTGCTATATTGAATTGGTGCCTTACTCCCCACGGACCGTCCTGTTCGACTTCAGGTCCTTCATAATCGATGTTCCGGAACCGCAGTTCACTTTTTATGAACTGGGCAATAGGGCTGTCCTTAACAAATGCCGTCAGTATTTTTGTCTTCAGCCCGAGTGCCGCCGAAACATTCAGAACATTGCTTTCGGCGCTTGTTGCCTGCATTTGAAACATACGGCTGGTATGAACTGGAAGCCGGTCCGCAGGAGTAATGCGCACACCTATACTGGTAGGACATATCAAATCATATTTGCCCTTCTCTTTGAGTTTAAGCATAATTTTCTCCTTCGATTGGATATTTACGATTTGAAAAACTTAATGCAGACCGGAGAACCCGTTTCCCAATCACTTATCTTGTCAAGCTTTCCATCAGCTGCAATTCTGAAAACTGTAATCAGGTTGCTGTCCTGGTTGCCGACAAGCAGATGTTTTCCGGTCAAATCAACCGAAAAGTTTCTCGGTGTTTTTCCCCCGCATGGCGTTCTGTCAATCAACGACAGATCACCGTTGTTTCCGATTTCAAAGCTGACAATACTGTCGTGTCCGCGGTTCGATGCATAAAGTCTGGTTCCGTCAGGCGTAATATGCAGATCGGAACAGATATTGTCTCCGGTAAAATCATCCGGAAGCGTCTTAACTTCCTGTTTGAAATTCAGCCGGCCGTTATCGCAGCTGTAGTGAATAACCCTGGAGCTGATTTCGTTTATAAGGTAGAAATGCGCCCCGTCGCTGCTGAACTCGCCGTAACGCGGGCCGCTGCCTGCATTTACTGTGATGCTGCCTGATTCATCCGGAGATATTTCTGCGCCGTCAATTTTATATGAAACTACGCTGTCGATTCCGAGGTCCGGAACGAACAGCAGATTATTTTCGGCACTGAATATACAGCTGTGCGCATGGGGACCTGTCTGGCGGACCGGATGAACGCTGCTGCCCTTATGCTGGAAGACTTTTCTTCCGCTGCCGATTACATTACCATTTTTATCGAGCGGAAAGGTTGTAACAGATCCGCTTGCAAAATTCGATATAGCAATAAACTCTCCGCCCGGGGCTGCCTCGAGATGGCAGGGGTCTTTTCCTCCTGCATTCCACGTATCCTCAATCGTCATGGTAAAATCATCCGTATAGGAGAGCTGGGTAAGACCGCCGCCCTCTTCAGACAAGTACTCTTTCATCTCATTAACGGCATAAATCTTATGCTTTATTTCATCAATATATAAAAATGACGGGTTCCGGACCGGAATTTCAGTGACGATCTCTATTTTACCTTCATCAAAAGTACAAACAGTAATTCCCCTGCCCTTACCCTGGTACACTTCTCCGGTACCGAATAAAATGGGTTCGGTATAGGCACCCAATGCAAAATATTGTTTCATTACCTTACCCCCGTTAGATCTGATTATTCAATCTCTCAGTTATTTTAACTGCTTCAATTATAAACCTGTCACGCTTCTTCATATTATCATTCATGCTTCGCTGACTCCAGTCATAAAAACCCTTTCCGGTCTTTGCGCCCAGATCACCCCGCTCAACCATATCACTTATATATATATTCGCTTCCTTATCTGCGCAGATACCGGGAAGCACCGTCTGCTGCACCGAAAGTCCAAGATCGGTCCCGACAGCATCTAGATGCATCAGCGGGCCCCAGACCGGAAAACGCATCGCCATACCGGCAGCAATTGCTGTATCTACATCTTCTGCAGTTGCAAGGCCGCTGGCTACAATATCGATTGATTCCCTTATTATAGCCTGAAAAACCCTGTTTGCAAGCTGGCCGGGCAGGTCACGGCGTACAAGTACAGGCGCTTTTTTCCATTTTTTCAGTTCATCACGAACCTTCTCAGCTACCTCGAGGTCCGTCCTGTCGCCCATAACAACCTCTACAAGCGGAACAAGATGTGCCGGCAGCCAGAAATGTGTTGTAACAGTCCTTTCAGGATAAACACATTTTTTGCTTATATCAGTGATCCGGAGTCCGCTTGTGTTGCTGCAGATTGCAATATCAGCGGGAAGTATTGAATCAAGCTGTGCAAAAAGTGCCTGTTTTGCCTCTACTTTTTCTATGATTGCCTCAATTACCATGAAAGCCCTGTCTGCCGCATTTGTTATATTGGTACTTGTTTCAAGTAAATCAAGTGCTGCTGCAGCCTCTTCCCGGGTATTCAGGCCGTTTTCTTCTCTGAGTCTGATACAGGCAGCAGCTTTCTCTTTACCTGTATTCACATGCTCTTCATCAACATCAACAAGAATAGTTCTGTTGCCCGCAAGAGCGCTCATTGCACCAATACCGCTGCCCATCATGCCGCATCCGACAACCATTACACAGTCTCTCATATTTTCAGTTCTCCAAGTCAGTCATTCATCATAAGGACTACACGTCCCTTGGCTTCACCGGTCCTGAGCATATTCAGCCCGCTGTTTATTTCTTCAAAAGGGATAGTTTTATAAATAAAAGGAACTATCCTGCCCTCTTCAACAAACTTAACTACTTCAGCAAGGTCCTGCCGGGTCATTCCCCGGATGCCGAGAATCTCTTTCTCAAATTTCATCACATCCTGAAAATCTGCCTCAAACAGCGGATCATTATAACCGGCGACAATTACACGTCCGCCCGGACATACGAGCTTCAATGAGTCATTTATTGAATTCTTTATCCCGATATTATCAATTACGACATCACACATCTCTCCGCCTGTAAGACGCACAATTTCGTCATAAAGATTCTGTTCGCTTGTATTTATCACCGTATCGGCTCCCATTTCCAGAGAGATGGCAAGCTTGTCCGGCTGCCTGCTGGTCGCGTACACTTCCGCCCCGAACAGTTTGGCGATCTGAATTGCGTTCATCCCGAGACCGCCTGTTCCAAGAATAAGAACCCGGTCTCCGGGTTTTACACCGGCACGGTTCTTTACAGCATTATACATACAGCCTACTGCATCCGTAATACTGGTCATCTGTTCAAAGGGCACTGTATCGGAAACCTTGAACGCATTATACGCAGGAATTACACAGTACTCCGCATGCGAGCCGTCACGTTCGAAACCGACACGTACAAGACTTCTACAGAGATTGGTACGCCCGCTGAGGCAGTACCTGCAGGTTCCGCAGGTTATATCTATTGCACCGACCACATGATCTCCGACCTTCACGCTGGTGACGCTGTCACCTATCTTTTCAATTATACCGGCCATTTCATGGCCCGGGGTATACGGAAGTTTTACCGTTCCGATAATCCCGTCCTGGATATGAAGATCCGACACGCATAAGCCGCTGGCTTTAATTTTGACAAGAACTTCATTCGGACCCGGCACAGGGATCTTTTTCTCTTCTACTGAAAGCGGCTGTCCGAACTCCCTCAGCACTGCAGCTTTCATCGCTCCACTGTTTTCTGTCATGGATTAATTACCACCTTCAGGGATCCGCCTTTTTTATTTTCAAACAGCTCAACAGCCTTTGCATAATCTTCCAGCGGAAATCTGTGGGTGATCAGTTTTTCACCGTCTATAGCTCCAGAAGAAAAAAACTTCAGCACCTGTTCAGACACATTGGGATTAGCCTTTGAACCGGTGATATGTATCTCATTGAAGTTTACGGTATTGGCAGGAATAAGAACTTCATCATTATGATAGGTAGCGATAATAGCAACAGAACCGGTTTTTCTAACCATTTTGCAGGCCTTCATCGGCGAATCCATTGCACCGGAACATTCCATAACTTCATCAGCACCTATTCCTCCGGTAAGCTCAAGAACCCGTTTTACAGGATCCTCTTTTTCAAAATCAATACAGACGTCAGCGCCAAGCTCGCGGGCCTTTTCGAGCTTTGAACCGCGGCCGATCATTATAACCTGTGAAGAACCGAGAGCCTTGCATTCCATCATTGCACTCAAGCCGATTGCACCGGGGCCTATTACAACACTTGTGCCTCCTGGAGTTACACCTGCAAGTTCTACACCGTGAAAAGCAACCCCGGCACAGTCGCACATTGAAGCGACATCATAGCTCACGTTATCAGGTATTTTATGAAGGCTGCTGGTTTTATAGACATTATATTCAGCATTTGCTCCCTGCCAGTAAAAACCGTAGTGCCGGTGCCCCATATCGAGTCCGCCGTCCTTTCCGTCCTTACCGTAATTGAGGCAAACAGTATAGTGACCCTTCTTGCAGTTATCACATTTTCCGCAGCCTACGTGAGCCTCTCCGGCAACCCTGTCTCCGGGTACAAAATCCTTCACCCCATCGCCCAGTGCTACAACCTGCCCCGACCATTCATGTCCCATGATGAAAGGGTAATACGGCGGCCAGTTTGCAAAACTGTAGCCTCCATGAATCATTTTCGGATCAGAGCCGCATATAGCTACTGATTTGATGCGGCACAGAACTTCGCCCGGGCCGGGCTTGGGTACAGGGACCTCAGCCATAGCCAGCTTATCATATGCCGTAAGTGTCATTGCTTTCATTTTTTCAGGTATTTTAAAAGTTTCCATTTATTCCTCTCATTTGTCCATGCCATAGATATTCTTGACATATTTACGTTCTTTCAGCTTCTCGACCTCTTCGGGTGAGTGTGTCCTGGTAAATTCGATATAATCCCTTACCCGAAGAACAAGACTTTCCAGATGCCGGTCCATCATATATGCGGCCTCGTCAGGCTTATGCTCTTTTATGCATCTGAATATCATGTAATGGTAAAAACTTGAATCTTCAACATCAGGTTTATAATATAGAAAGCTCTCCATCTTCGATGTCGATATCCATTTTATTAATTCCAACAGACTTACAAATATTTCGTTTTTGGAGGCAATCGCAATTTTCACATGGAAATCACTCGTAAGAGTCGCAAAATCATGACTGCTGGTTTCTTTTTTATGAATTTCCTCAAAATACTGTTCCATACCACGAAGGTCTTCATCAGTGGCATTAATAGCTGCCTGCCTTGCGGAGGCCATTTCAATTCCGCGCCTGAATTCCATAAGCCCGACCAGATCATTCTCATTAAGCATAACGGATGGGACCATATTATTCAGATACATATGGGTCCCTATTTCTTTCAGAAAACTGCCTTCACCCCTTCTTGTTTCGACGATGCCGAGAACAGCAAGCTTGTTCAGAACCGCACGAATAGTATTTCTGCTGACCCCGAACATATCTTTAAGTTCATTCTCCGACGGAAGCTTGTCGTTGGGAGAAAATTTACCGCTGAGCAGCAGGTTCAGGACATCGTTATAAACTTTCTCCGTGATATTCGGTTTTGAAGAAGACATTCTATTACCTCTTTTTTATGTACTTCTGGGTATCAACTGCAATAGCGAATACTATAATCATTCCTTTTATTATAAACTGAATATAAGGGTTGATATCCATATAAACCAGGCAATAGCTTAACATCTGGAATATTAAAACTCCAATGACTACCCCGCTTATTTTTCCTACCCCGCCTCTAAGCGAAACCCCGCCTACAACACATGATGCAATTGCATCCAGTTCATAACCTTCACCAAGCATGTTTGTTGCACTTCCGGTTCTTCCGGCATCAAGGAATCCGGCAAAAACGTATGAAAGCGCGGCTATTATATACACAAGCATTATGACCTTTCTGGTATTTACACCTGAAACAATAGCGGCTTCCTTGTTGCCGCCGACGGCGTACATATTTCTTCCCAGAGTTGTCCTGTTCCAGAAAATCCAGAAGATAACAATCAGAACAACTGCATAGATAACAATGTAGGGCAGCCGGAAACCACCAAGCTGAAATGCCCCCTGTGCTATTTTTGTAAACCTTGTATCATAGCCGCCGATCGGTGATGAATGGTTTACAAAATCAAAATACAGGGACATCGTACCGTAAACAATCATCGCCATTCCAAGCGACGCTATGAACGGGGCTATCTGCAGAACCGAGATCAGCAGCGAGTGAACGATTGCAAAAACCAGGCAAACGCTTATAGCAATCAAAATGGGAACTATAATCGGAAGCGGCTCCATATTCGTGAATATTCTTAAAGCATAATCCGGCTTCTGAAGAAGAGACGCGCATATAACACCGGAAATTCCGACCATTCTTCCTGCAGAAAGGTCGGTACCGCCCAGTATGATTATCCCGGCCACACCAAGTGCAATTATCATTTTGGGTGCAGCCTGCTGCAGAATAAATGTCGCATTCCTGATGCTGAGAATGGACGGTTCCAGAATTACTATTGTCAGAATAACTGCAACAAGAACCAGGTAAATAGCATTCTGCATAACCCAGTACCTGGCGGATGCTATTTCATTCCGGTTCAATGCTCTTAATTTCAATTCCATATTCAACCCTCTTAGTTATCAAATCTTAATTGTTTACAAGGCCGGTCTCTACACATAGATAGACCAGAGGCGTACTGCCCGTATTCCGGATCCCGTGAGAACCTCCGCTGCGTATAAGCGCAATTGACCATGGCTTAACCGGCATAACCTTGCCGCATAGGGTAACTTCACCCTCGCCCTCAATTATCAGGTAAAACTGCTCATTCCCGGTGTGAAGATGTTCTCCGACGCCACCCCCGACAGGAAGCGTTGTTCTGTGTACATAGTGAAAATTATCAGCTGCTTCCGGGTTTCGCGGACCGACGACGGGCATCTTCGCTTCATCACCGAAAAGTGTCACATTGGCGATTGTACCGGCGCCGTTCTCGCAGTTTGCGACATCGTAAGCCGGAGCATCTTCTATATTTCTGTAAACATATTTATCCATAATCAGTATCTCCTTTGTTCCCGGGATGCCTGCCGGTCTACAGGTATTTTGCTGCCATAGTCATAATCATTTCCTGCGTACACTCTTCCGCATCAACTATTCCGGCATTCCTTCCATTACTCATAACAAGGATCCGGTCCGCAACACCAAGCAGTTCAGGCATTTCTGATGATACAAAAACCACCGCCTTGCCTTCTTTGGCAAGTTCAATCATCAGCTGATAGATTTCATACTTTGCCCCGACATCAATTCCTCTTGTCGGTTCATCAAGAAGCAGAATACGGGGTTCGTTCAGCAGACATCTGCCAAGAAGCACCTTCTGCTGGTTTCCTCCTGAAAGTGTACTTATAAGGGTTTTTAAATTTGGGGTTTTTATCCGCATGGCTTTTACAGCCCACTGGGTGTTCTTTTCCACCTTCTTCATTGAGATAAGACCCAATTTCCCGATATTCTTTTGTATACTGGACGAAACTGTATTCCACCTTATATCCATCTGGGGAAAAATCCCCGTGACTCTGCGTTCTTCAGTCACCATTGTGAGTGCGGCATTTTTAGAATGCTTCCGTGACTTGAAAATGTCTTTACCGTCAACGTAGACAGCCCCGCTTTCTACAGTTCTGAGCCCGAAGATTGATTCCAGAAGTTCTGTTCTTCCTGCCCCGACCAGCCCGCCTATCCCAAGGATTTCTCCGGCACGAACTTCGAATGAGACATCGCTGATTTTTGGTTCATAAACTGATGTGAGGCCTTCAATCCTGATCAGGGTTTCACCGATCGTTTTGTTTTTAGGCGGGAACCTGTTGCCGAGTTCACGGTTTACCATCAGCTTGATAAGTTTATTGGAATCAATATCACAAATATTTTCGGTTGCAACCCACTGCCCGTCCCGAAGAACAGTCACCCTGTCAGAAATTGCGAGAACTTCATCGTTTTTATGCGAAATATAGATAATTCCGCATCCGTCACTTTTAAGTTTTCGTATTATCTCGAACAAAGCTTCAGTTTCTTTCTCTGTAAGTGAAGAGGTCGGCTCGTCGAGAACTATTACTTTTGCGTTATACGAAACCGCTTTAACAATATCAGCCATCTGTTTCATGGAAACAGACAGGTGGTTAATCTGTGTACGCGGATCTATTTTCATATTGAAAGAATTGATGATTTTTTTTGTATCTTCATACATTTTTTTATCATCAACAAGCAGCCCTTTGCGCGGATACCGCCCGAGCCAGATATTATCCATTACATTACGCTGCGGAACCTGCTCCAGTTCCTGATGAACCATTGCTATTCCGGATCGAAGCGCCTGGCTTGGGTTGTCAATCACAATCGGTTCACCGTTTAAACGAATCTGACCGCTGTCCATCTTGTTGATGCCGAAAAGGCACTTCATAAGAGTCGATTTTCCTGCACCGTTTTCACCCATAAGGGCATGAACTTCCCCGGGCCTTACATTTATCTTTACATCCTTAAGAGCCTGAACACCTGGAAAACTCTTGGAGACATTATTCATTTCAAGCAGATATTCTTCAGTCTGCAAAATGCACTCCTTAAAATGTATTTGAATGCGGCAGGACTTCTGCTTACCGCATTCAAATACTGATATCAAAAATTATAACTGATAATTATTTTGCCAGCTTGTAGCCTTCAATAGCTTTATCGACATTTTCGATTGTTATCTTCTGTTCCGGAATTTTTACAATCTTGTCGACCATTTTCCACTCAAGACCTTCATCGGCAGGTTTACCGCTTCCGACATTCATACAAATCTGGATAACCGCACGCGCAGCATCATAGGTGCTTGTAAGAACAGAACCCAGCATAACGCCAGATTTGATAAGTTCAGCAGTTTCAGGAAGTGCATTTACACCGATTACAGGTACGGCTTTCTTGTCGGTGATAAGACCGTTGCCCCGAAGAGCTTCAACTGCACCAAGAGCCATTGCGTCATTGCTGCAGATAACCATCTCAATTTTGTCACCGTACTTTCCGATCCATGAGTTCATAACCTCGACAGCTGTTGCGGTGCTCCAGTTACCGGGCTGTGTGGCCAATTCCTGCGCTGCAATACCTGAGGCTTTTACTCCGGCATAAAATCCGTTTGCACGGTCGGTTGCATCGCTGTGTCCGGGTGAACCGGTCATAAGAACATACTGAAGTACTCCGTCACCGTTTGTGTCGTATTTTGCTGAATCTTTTTTCCAGGCATCGCCGACCATTTCACCTTCAAGCTGTCCCTGGTAAAGTGCATCAAGTCCGACATACCAGCATTTATCGTAACTGTTGAGAACTTCGCGGGTCGGCATTCTGTTGAAGAACACGATCGGAACACCAGCATTCCTTGCTTTCTCAACAATAGTGTCACCGGCAGAAGAGTCAACCGGGTTTACAGCAAGAACATCAACACCCCTGATAATCATGGTATCAATTCGTTCGGTCTGAGTTGCCTGTTTGTTTTCACCATTGACCATCATAAAATCAACACCCGGATACTTTTCGGCCATTTCGAAGTTTACACCGTTCCGAATGTAACCAACAAATGTATTCGCGTAGTCGAAAATTGTGAACCCGATAAAAGGCACATCTGATTTTTCAGCTTCCTGGCTTCCTGAAGCAAAAACAAAACCCATGCTTGTCAGAAGAACAAGCAGAACCATAATGAATCTTTTCATTATCTTCCCCCTTAGTATTTTACAACGTCACTTGTTCCACAAGTTGCTTTTTTCAAGCTCAACAAGGGACAAACCATCGGTTACTTGTAGTACAAGTTCTGTGTAACAATCAGTTAAACACATCATTTTTGTGCCGTCAACATTTTTTTTGCACTTTTTTTGATTTTATAACACTATATTACCCTTGACCGTCGGTGAATGTATCTATATTCTCTAAATTACTTGTTCTACATCCGGCATTCGACTACTTGTAGAACATCTTAAAACAATCAGTTAAAGAAGGTATTGAATGAGTATTAAATACGGTTCCCCGACATTTTTATTCAGAGATAAATGCCCTACACAGTTGAACGATATTATGAAGCAGCTCGCCCGGACCGGGTTCGACGGGATAGAATTATTCGGTATGTTCGGGTTTAAAAGCGATGATATTTTTAATTTCTGCAGGGAAAATAAGATGGAGATCATCTGCGACCATATAAAATACGAAGAATTTTCCAACAGCACCGAAGAAGTAATTAAACTCCGGGCAGCAACCGGAGCCCGCTTCCTTACTATCGACAACATCCCGAAAGAAAAACTGCCGGGGAATCCCGGCTTCAATAGCACGGTAAAAGAAATCGAAAGAATTTCAGGCGTCTGCAAAAAATACGGAATTCAGCTCCTCTACCATAATCATGGCTATGACCTTTTGAATAAGGTCGACGGCATTCCGGTCCTCGACATCATCCTTGACAGTACGGACCCGGAACTTCTTAAATTTCAGCCGGACCTCGGCTGGATAGCACTCGGCGGCGAAGAGCCGCTGGTGTACCTGGAGAAGTACCGTTCCAGGTGTCCGGTAATTCACCTTAAAGATTACTATGCTGCTGCTCCGACACTGCTCGAATCTCCGTTCCCCCTGGGAAATTCACGGGGAGGCAGAGAATATAACAACTTTGAGTTCAGACCTTCCGGGTTCGGAATCATGAATTTTCCGCTGCTGATGCCGAAGATCATGGCCTGCAATCCGGAATGGATTACGACAGATCATGATCTTTCATACGAGCGTGATACATACGCCGACCTGAAGATCGGGCTGGATTATACCAAATTTCTTGTTTCGATTTCGCAATAAGAAGCTTTAAGCATTTATTTACAGGTTTCAGTGAAGCAGACTTCTGATTTCCCGCCCTGTAGGAGTGTATAATACAGCCGAGATGAATTAGCCCGTCCTATAGTTTAATCAACTAATGTGGAAAAATTTCTATATTTTAATCTGTCAATAATGAAATATGTTTAGCTACCTAACTGTACTACTTGAATCTATTATTGAAATCATCTTTTCAAGCAGGAAAGACATTATTTTTATGGTGATGATTCTTAAAAAGGAGAATCAGATATACAAACGACAGTTAAATCAGAAAAAAGTACAATCAAATATCAAGAAAAATGACCGCCTATTTCTAAGTCTGATCTTCCGGCTTTCCAAAAGAGCTACAAATCATTTAACTCTTGTAAAACAATCAACACTGCTGGAATGGCAACGCAGATTCATCAAGAACTTCTGGAGCTATAAACATAAGCCTCCCGGAAGGAAGCCTGTATCCAAAAAGATAAAGGACCTGATCCTGCAAATGAAGCAGGATAATCCTCTCTGGGGATGTCATAGAATCTCGGATGAACTTAAGAAAGTAGGAATAGAAATACATCCAACTACCGTCAACAATATCATTCAGGTTTTCAGGAAGCAAGGGGAAATTCAGCCAAATGGACCATGGTCAAAATTCTTAAAATCGCACTGGAATTCTCTGTTTGGAATGGATTTTATGGTAATTGACACCATATTCGGCAAGAGGTTATACCTCTTCAGCATCCTTGAACTAAAATCAAGAAAGATAATCCGCTTTGATTTAACCGAGAATCCATGTCGGGAATTTGTGAAACAAAGAGTCATGCTATTTTCTGAGGAATATCAAGATCAAGAGATAACACTGATTTATGACAATGCAGCGCAATTCATCTCTATTGATTACAGCTGGTTTGATAGCAAGGGAGTTAATACATGTTCATATGCTCCCAACTGTTCATATGCTCCCAACATGAATGCATATGTCGAAAGATTGAACGGTTCGATCCGCAGAGAAGCTTTGGACCATTTTCTGCTGTTTTCTGAGAAGCAAATTAGGGAAATCATTCAGGAGTATGTAGATTATTACAATCATTATCGCCCGCACCAAGAACTTGGGAAAATTCCTGATCCTCAGCAACCGTTTGGCTTTGGAAAGGTAAAGAAAAAACCGGTTTTGAACGGGTTATATTATTCATATTACCGAAGCAGTTCTTGAAAGTCGATTAAACTATAGGACGCCTATTCAAATCGGGAAATCTCATTTCAATCGGCATCAATACTGGCGTCAGTGCCCAAAATGACGCCTAAACAAAAAAAGTCAATTTCCTATGAAATCGTCTTTTTTCTTATCCCTAAAGGGAATATTTTGCAGCAGAGAGGACTTGCGTTACAGAGTTCGGCGTCCTGCCTCACTCCTCCAGGCCGCCTCCTTCGCTAAAACTGCCTCCGTGCAGTTTTGCGCTCCATGTATTCGCGCCGCTCATCCGGTTCAAGCCCTCTCTTTCTGAGTACAGATAAAAAAAGACTATCCTGTCGGATAGCCTTTTCTTATCTGCAGCAGAGAGGACTTGAACCTCCACGAGCGAACGCCCACTAGCCCCTCAAGCTAGCGTGTCTACCAATTCCACCACTGCTGCGTGGTAATTATTTATGCTTGGGTAATTTAGATTAATTTATCAATTTAGTCAACCGGTTTT
>QKCC01000188.1 GCA_003245835.1 Spirochaetales bacterium
CCTGGCCGAGCTTGATGATGCCGGCATGACGCTGGAACAATACATTCAGCAGAACCAGGTTGAATACATCATCTATACCGAAGAACTGGACGTTATTTACAATAACCGCCCTGTCTGGAACATTATGTACGGCAACCCGACGGTTTTTTACATCCAACTTCAGGACTTTCTGCAGCAGCACTGCGAACCTGTGTCAGAATTCAGCAGCCCGGGTTACGGTACAAGGATAGCGATGCACCGGTTCGTTAACGACTGGCAGGTAATGGTTTACCGGGTGGTCCAGGTGGAACGGCAGCAGTAATATGCCGATGTTCGCATCACTTCTACTTATACAGCAGGTTAATCAGTTCTACCCTGTTCTGGGTATCAGTTTTCTGGTATAGATGATTAAGATGGGATGACACTGTACGTACTGAGATTGACAGCTCAGAAGCTATCTCTTTGTCCTGCAATCCCAGACGAACAAGCTCGATAACACGCTTCTCGGCATCCGTTATACCGTATAAATTCCAACCGGACCCGGGGGAATGGGTGTACAGATCGGATGTAAGCCTCGCCAATCGTTCCATCCCGGACTGATCTCTTACCGCCTGCAGATAGGAGGCTTTGTGAGTTTCAATCAGATTCCTTACCTTTAAAACAAGCTCCGATACGGTAAAGGGTTTTTTAATATAATCAACAGCCCCGCTTTTCAGTCCTTCATTTTTCTCCTGCTGATCTGCAAGGGCCGTCAAATATATAAACGGAAGCTCGTAGTAGTCATTGTTCTTAAGCAATTCTTCGCGAAAACGGAATCCGTTCATCCCCGGCATCATTACATCACAGATAATCAATGCAAGCTGGGGATGAGTTCCAAGCCACTCAAGGGCAGCATGACCGGAAGTACACCATTTAATATTAAACTCCTCTTCAAGCAGGCCCTGAATTACGGTACCCATATCTGAATTATCTTCAACTATCAGTATTGTTTCCTTTTCACGGCTGAATTCTCTGGACGGTGATCCTGCGTCAGGGGACAACCCGGAACCGGCCAATTCCTGCCGGGCGGCTTTGCCCTCATCCGGAAGATGATCATATGTCCCGGGCGACGTATTTGTCCTTATCAGCGGAATCTTTACAGCAAAGACGGAACCTTCTCCGGGGCATCCATCGGCGTCCAGCTCCCAGCCGTGAAGTTCGGCAATCTCATTTACGAGGGCCAGTCCGAGGCCGGCGCCTTCCCTTTTCCGTTCTCCTGATTCTTCCGCCTGGGTAAACCTCTGAAAAAGCCTTGCTTTCTGTTCGGAGGGAAAACCAATACCTGTGTCCTCAACACAGAGCCTGACCGAATCATCTGCAGATTCAGCTGACAACGACAGAGTAACCCCGCCCTTATCAGTGAACTTCAGCGCATTGTTCAAAAGGTTCAGCAGCATCGTCTCAAGCATCCGCTCATCGGCAGATATGATAACCTCATCGGAGTCAGTCCGGTTTTCAATTTTAAGGAACAGACCCTTTCGCTCGGCAAGTGAATCAAGTTCTGCAATCAGCAGCCGGCAGTACCCTGCAATTTCAATCTGATGCGGATTAAACGGAATCGTGCATAGATCAAGCCGTGCAAAATCCAGCAGCTGATTGATCTGATTGTTAAGCCGTTTCACATTACGGTCTATCAAAGAAAACACCTGGTGATCCGGCGAAAGTTCATCACCGTAACGCCCGGTTATAATTTCTTCGAGAGGGACGGAGACCAGGGTAAGCGGGGTACGTAATTCATGCGAAACATTTGCGATAAAATTGGTTTTTGCCCTGTCAAGCTCTTTCAGCTGCTCGAGCGCTTCATGCAGCTCGGCTGTCCGCTCTGTTACTTTATTATCCAGGGCATCACGTTCTGCAAGAAGGTCATTGGTTGTTTCTTTCAGAGAATCAAGCTGGGTCGATATCAGTATCTTTGTCTTTTCAAAACGCTTTTTTAATGATCTGTGTTTATTAAGGATGATCAATATGAAACCGGCTATAACAGAAAATATGATGGTAAATACTAAAGGCGTGAACCATCGATTAGACAAATTTTGTATAAAAAAACCAGATGCTGCACAAAATCCCAGGAAAACGAATAGCTTACCGAAAAATACTATTGGATTCCCCAATTTATATTTTATAGTAATGGAATATGGATTAGTACTTGAGTAGATTACTTTATATCGATTTGTTTTCCCCTGAGCCATCTCGATATATGAACTGTAAATTGCAGGTATAGCTAAAAATAATATACAAAAGCAATTTTCAGTATATCGGCCAAAAAATCCCAGATCTGCGAGCTTTTTTGCATCTATCCTGATTTCGAAACTTCCTATTTTCACTTTATAGTCATATTCATAGACGGAATTTGTCCTTTGAACCCACTCGGTAATCTTGCTTCCCGGTTTTTTTCCGGGGAGCATAAAAACAGCTTTAGCTAAATGATGACTGTGGAGGGTTCCATATGTGTACGCCCGGGAGATTAAATCGACGTCATTTGTTAATAATACAAACAACGAAATGATCCATGACAGGTATTCAGGACTAACCAAGATCTCTTCTTTATTAAAAAAGAATCTTTCGACTCTATACTGCTCTTCTACACTCAAATTTATAAATGCCAATATTTCTTTAGCCAGCTCTTTTCCGGTTTGCTGTGCGATTGCACCTTCTGCGGGAGAAAACGCTTCTTCCAGATAAATAAAAAGTGCCCCGATAGTTGTCATCGGCAGATACCCGTCCTGCCTGATATTTTCTCCGGACCAGGGACTGTATTCCAGGTATCCTCTTTCAACGATGTAATGCTGCGCATCTAATTGCCCGCCGGCGTTGCTGTAGTGAAAATATGGATCATCAAGTTCAAGTTTGCAGAATGTAAAAAAATAGAAATAAAATTCCAGACTGTAAAGCCGTTCCTGTTGGATTAGATCAGCAGGAGAGCAGTTATACCCGGCAGCAGGCATGTGAGCATTCAGCAATTCACATAACGCCTCTTCCGACCCGCCTTCGGCCTTAAAGGCAGAAAGAATACGTTCCAGGACTACCGCAGGCTGATACCTGGAACTTTGTACAGCGTCATCAGATGCGGAAACCCATGGCGGGTGAATCATTTTTCGTCCGCGAAGATCTATGCCCTTCCAGTCAGACAACTATTCTCTCCATAACAATTTTTTCTGATTCTTTATTAATGGGTATAATTATAAAGGCGGATCAGGGTTGATGAAAGTAAAAAAAGAGAAAGGTAATGTAAAATCAACGCCCACTCCGATGATTTTGCTGCAAAATCGTCGGAGTGAATGCAGCTTTTAGTATACGGAGATACTATCCTTATCTAATAAGCCCTTATTGCTCTGACTGAGAAACCGTCAATTTTAGCAGAACCATAAAGCGAGCCGCTCGAGAAAGACATCCTGCTGGCGTAATCTTCTCCTTGTTCAGTTGAGCTCCAATATGAGCCATCAAAATTGCCATATCCCGAAAGATGGAGATTTAGATACATTGTAATTAGTGCTTGCCTAGACGGGAGAAACCAGTCACTGTATCCTCCTGAGACTAATTCATCACACAGCTGAGCAGCATATGAAGCACCATCATTATCTCCTAATGCTGTTACAATAGCTGATGTGTTTGCGGCACCTGTCCCAATTTCATATGAGGTACCAACTTCGTAATCATAGGGACCCCATACAATTGATGAAGTCTGATCTATTGTTGATGCTTCAAGATATCTCCAACCGTCCGAATAAGCTCCTTTATCATAAAATACAATTCCCCCGGCCGGTCCGGTTGTGAAATCAATGAAATTTGCTTGAATTATAACGTCACCACTGGTTAATTCGATATACATTTGTCCTTTAAAATCAAAATATTCAAGTGTATAATCAGTACCTGATTCTACACTCCATCGATTAAAAATATATCCGGAATTGGGCTCAGCTGTTAGAAAAACCCAATCACCTGATAACACTTCTATAGAATCACTTGGGCTCGTACTTCCATTCCCATTATTTTGGATGGTCAATGTGTAATAAGGCAGAAAATTTGCTTTTACCGCTGCATCTCCCTCTGTAAGCGTGACGGTAGTATTTGATAATGAGGAAACATATGGATTTGAGGTGGAAGGATCATAAAGACTGACGCCCTCCCCGCTTATCCGACTCCATTGGCTGAAACCATACCCGGTTAACGGAGTCGCTGAGATTGAAGTTTCTACACCATGGGAAACAGTTATGCTGCCTGATGGATTGGTTGTACCTGTGCCGTCATCCGTGATAGTCAGAGTATATGTATTTAACTCAAATTCTGCTCGAATTTCAGCATTTCCGCTATTCAATACAACCGATGTAGATACTGATGAATTGTCCACTATCTCAGGATTCCCGCTGATTATAGTCCATCCGTTAAAATGATATCCTTCCGCCGGTGTCGCTGAAATTGCAAAACTTTCACCTTGAGTAATATCAGTATCTCCTTCAGGATTTACCATTCCCTCTCCGGAATAAGTAATACTTAATGTATATACCGGCAGAAAATATGCTTTTATTTCTACATCGCCGCTGGAGAGATTAATCTGGGTCGTATTCTCCAATTCATCAACAATAGTTACTCCTGTTCCACTCTCAACAAACCAATGGCTAAAGACGTAACCGGAAGAAGGATATGCATAAATATTTTCAGAAATACCCTCTGTGACTGTAATAGTTCCGGATGGATTAGTAGTCCCGTTCCCATCATTAGTAACTGTCAGCTGATAAGTCGGAAGAAAGTTCGCCTTCACAGCAGCATCACCACCCGTCAGGGTAACCATGGCGTTTGCTGAAGATTCATCATCAAATGATACACCAACACCGCTCTCAACAGACCAGTGACTGAACCCATAATCCGTATTGGCGATAGCGCTAATACTGTATGGAATATTCTGATTGATGGTCACTGTACCGGAAGGTGAGGTCGATCCGTTGCCGTCAGCTAATACCGTCAAATCCGCATTGAGATCAATAAATTCCGCCTGTATTTCTGCATCACCACTTGTAAGTGTAGCAGTGGTGCTGCTTGATGATGCGTTCGCAATGCTTGCTTCTCCATTAATGACTACCCATCTGTAAAATTGATACCCGGCATCGGGGGTAGTACTTATACTCGTAGCATCTCCATAATCCACTGTGCTTGCCCCGGACGGCGTTGTACTTCCGTTTCCTGCAGTGGACACTGTCAGCTGGTAGGTTATTATCTCAAAATCAGCCCTTACCTCGGATACACCGGTTATAGAAACTGTAGTTTCTGCCGACGAAGCATCCGCTATAGTTACGCTGCTGCCGCTGACAATAGACCACCCGGAAAAAATATATCCCATAGTCGGTTTTGCTTTAATTGACCTTGGGATTCCAGAGACAACAAGAATTTCTCCGTCAGGAGTTGTTGTCCCGTTTCCGTCATTCGAAACAGTAAGAGCAATTCCAATATCAAAGTTTGCCTTAACCGAAGCATCACCTTCCGTCAGGGTTACGGTAGTTGTTGCCGAATAAACATCTTCAATCTCTACCCCGCTGCCGGATTCAACAGACCAATGAGAAAATGCATAGGTGCTGTCGGCTGCTGCGGTGATTGTAGAAGCGGAATACTTTGCCGTTTTAACAGTTGTAACAGGGGTCACGCTGCCGTTGCCGCCGGAAATTACCGAAAGCTCGAGGTAATCAATATTGTATGAGGCCGCTACAACATGCGACGGGATCTTTGACGGATTAACAGCTATAGCCTTGAGAATGATCGAGGTACCATCCCCGGAAATATCAATTGTGCCTTCGTATTTTGCGGAACTTTCATCAGGGTCGGTTCCGTCGGTTGTATAATAAATTACTGCATTCGTGTCCTCGCATGTTATTTCTAAGCTTATGTCTTTGTTATAGACTCCTTCATCAAAAGAGATACACGGTGATGCTGTAACATAACCGAGTTCTATACCCTCCGGGTCCCATGGGTTCAGCGGGAGCTTCTGACAGGTCAGCACTGATGCAGTAAAAATGCTGACAAAAAACAGCATTAAAAATATGACATTATTATTTTTTTTCATGAACAGCCCCCTACTGAAGGGCTCTCTCGAGCCGGTCTATCTCTGAATTGACATAGGTAAGCCGCGCGGTGGGACCCGCTATGTCGTCATCTTTCGGACCTGTCAGAAGGAATACCGGTGACAGCCCCCCGCCGAGTGCCGCAGTACCGGCTGAGACGTATCCGACCATATCCCACATCTGGTAAGCTTCCTTCAATTCCTCCCATTCAGTCTCTCCTGCAGTCAGATATTCCTGATAGTTTGTCCATGAAAGTATAAATGAAACTATCGATAATACAGCTGAACCGCCGCCTATTCCTGCAGATACCCATCCGTTTACCTTATGGCTTGTCCGCGCACCGGTAAGCTTGTTCACCTGGGAATATAGCTCTTGTTTCTGTACAAGATACTGGTCAAGACTGTCCTGAAGTTTTTTTCTTTCGTTGGCTTCACTATTCAACTCAACCCATTCAGTTAACAGATCGGGAAAGTCAGCTTCGGTAATATTCCTGCCTATCATCGAAAGGCTGTCGAGCTCCTCATCAACTATTCTGTGTTCCGGAAGAATTAATTCCTTTTTGTCATTGAGCTCTGAGGAAAGCGACTTGTATAAACGGTCCCGCTCCTGCCGCGCCAACAGATCCTGATGTTCCTGTGTAAATTCCATTTCTGGTGCAAACGGGATTTTATTACCTTTTGCAACAGTAATCTTTTGCTGATATGAATTATAAATTTCACCGCCGGCTTCAATTGTAAATTTACCTTCAAAGAGCTGCAGAGTACCGGAGCCCCTTACTACCTGACGGAAATCAATTCCGGAAACGACCGCTTCAGCTTTTTCGGGAAGCGTATATTGTAAATAGCCCATCCCCCTCGGGTATGCATCGACCTTTGTACTGACATCCGGTTCAAGATCCACCATTTCGGACCAATATAGATCCTGTCCCTTCAATTCAAGATTATGCTGCCCTACTGAAAGTTTATTGAAGAAACCGGTTCCCAAATCCCCAAGCAGTTTACCGTCAAAGTATACCTTCACATCCCGTTCAGAAGACTTTATGAAAAGGTTTCCGTACTGTTCCTTTAATACCAGAGTAATCATTGCAGTATCGGAAGAAATGGCTACCTGTTCTACTGCATACAGGTTGCCTTTTTTTGCTTCGATACGAATTGTACCAAGAGGAAGCTTTGATATAAGGTCGGGGCTCACACCCTTTTTTACTCCGTTTATGAAGATTTCCGCTCCCGACGGGTTCGTTTCGATTAGCGCTTCACCGAAAGCCTGGGCTATTTCGACTTCTCCGCCGCTGGAATAGGTCAGCCCTGCAAGCTTGAATGCCAGAAGTTCAGCAGCATTGGTCATCTCTCCCATTCCCGAAGCTTCAACCTTGTCCGCCTTGATGTTCTTTCCCTGCTCCACATCGATTATCTTTGCGTTAAGAATAAACTTCCCGCCAATTGAAGAAAGTTCACCGAGAATTATCTGTTCGGCCGCCAGCAGTTTTCCAACCTCGATAGCACAGGATTCATCTGTACATCCAGTCATGGTATATGCCTGGGCATCCATAATTTCGGAAATCTGGTTCTGTTCTATGACATCGAAACTCTCAGTTTGTACAAGAGCTGTTTCGAAAAGACTGGTTATTACCATCGCTTCATTCTCTGAGACTCCTACAGGGTTGAACGGAACTACCGCAACTCTGGGATTTTCTTTGGCAAATACGCTGACTGTAATAAAAGCAAGCAGGATCAATATTACATTTTTTTTCATATGCGGCCCTCTAAATAATTGATTACTTACAGATAGTATCTACCACCGGGAATGAGTCCGCATCGGTAATATTACTGATGGAATATAGGTAATTATACTTAAAACATTAACTGCGTCCGGATCATAAATTAAACTTCGCGTTCATTAATGGAACAACCCTCAACCTGTTAAAATAAAATACCGCTTCGCATAAGACGAAAAGTGATACGAATGAATTGTTAATTTCTTTTGTTTAAAAATACCGGGAATAATAAAAATTATACGGCATTTCTCCGACTCCCGTATTTACAGACATGAATGCATAACCTGATGCATCTTCGGGGAATATCCAGGTTTCGGAAAAATCGGTAATGACAGCGGATTCAGAATAAATATCCTCCTGTCTTGAAATATTATTCTCCGGATTTTCCGGATCCGGAAGCAGTGATGTATAGCTCACGCTTATTCCGCCGAACTCATCGATCCGGTCTGAATCAGAAACCAGATCATATTGTTTGGTTGTATAGTTGAAATAGTAGTATTTAAGTTCAAGCTGTGTAACAATATTGTCGCTGCCGACTGTCGCTTTAATTGAAGGATAGATGAACTTATAGTTATCGTCACTTGTGAATCCGTCAAAGAAACCGGCTTTTATCCGGGCTTTTGTGACCCCGTTATTTTTGATGGTCCAGAGAGGCGGCACATTACCGTTAAGTGAAAATGAAAAACCGTAATCGCCAAACCAGTCTCCTAAAGTACCCGGATAGGTTGCCGTTGAAAAGGGATTTTCGGGGCCCATAGTTAAGGAAATCTCTCCAACCTGAAAGACCAGTTCCTCGGACGGGTAAACTTCAATAGTCAAGTTACCATCCAAATAGTCTTGATAAGAATGGCCGTTCGGATTTTCTATATTGATATTCAGCTGTTTTACTATATCTATATATTCCCCCGGTGTAGAGAATTTATTTTCAATCGTTGAAAAATCACAATTCATCAGACTTGCGTACTGGGGTATATAGAGTTCTTCGGTATCAGGATCATAATTATTCAGGTAGTTAATGATATTCATTACTTTATCATCCAGCCTGGCCTGCTGATAGATTGAATCTGAATCCATACCAAAAGAGCTTGCCACCTCGCTGACCGATAGCTCACTGTTTACTTCATCAGCTGTTTCAGAAGCAGTTAACTCTTCTATATCAATCACAGACTCGGCGTTATCAATATTGAGGCTTACCAGGCTGTCCTCGGAATTGATCAGAAATGACAGAAAAAACTGATTATCAATATCATAAATATCATCGCCGAATAGAATCAATATGTAGTTGGTATTATCTTCCTTCATTAAATTGATTTCAAAATTACCCGACGAATCTATTGGAACATATTCCGCTTCAAGGACGGTATCAACAGAAACAGAATTATCAACAACTTTGAAAATACCGACCTGGGCAGCTTCGGAAACAGCCTTACTATTAGGCAGAGCACGCGAAGACAGAGCGGATGCAGAACCTGTAATTGTAACATCACCTACGTGGTTATCAATATCAGTATCAACACAGCTGACAAGCAGAAATGGAATTATAAAAAGTAAAATTATTTTTTTCATAAGCGGCCCTCTAACTTCTTTGATTACAATTAATAGTATCCACCAGATAGAAAAAGGGCGCATCAGTAATATTGCTGATCAAACATAGGTAATTATACTTAAAAGATTATCTACGATTGGATGGCGGCGAAAATCCTGCGTTCGATTCGCACAAACTCATCCGAAAACTCGTCGCGCTTTCCCGGTCCGCGTTCAAGCCCGACCTCTAGCTGCTCTACGCCTTTTTCGGTTATAATCAGGACGCGGTCGGCAAGATAAACAGCCTCGCGTATATCATGAGTGACAAACAGCATCGAGGTCCCGAGACGGCTGTTAAGGTCAAGCAGCAGGTCCTGAAGCCCGCGCCGCGTCGGCGCGTCAAGTGCAGTGAACGGCTCGTCAAGCAGAAGGATTTCGGGGTCTGAGGCAAGCGCACGGGCAATTACTGCGCGCTGCTTCATTCCGCCGGAAAGCTGCGCGGGATACAGATCAGCGGCATCGGAAAGTCCTACGATCTCGAGCAGACTTTCAGCACGCTTCCCGGCATCCGCGTGTCCGGATTTCTTTTCCTTCCGGTCAGTCAGCGCGTGAAACGGAAACAGCACATTATTACGGACAGTCAGCCAGGTAAACAGCTGGGCGCTGTCCTGAAAGACCATCACCCTGGAAGGCGACGGGGCTGAAACCTGACCGTGCCTGTCGGTGATAACACCTGACCCGGGCAGAAGAAAGCCGCCTGCAAGATTAAGCAGCGTACTTTTTCCGCAGCCTGAGGCACCCGTTACACAGACAATCTCGCCCTCTTTGAGCCCGGCCGAGAACCCTTTTATAACGGGAGGGTATCCGGGGTATTCGAAATCCACCCCGCTGAAGCTTAAGATATCAGGAGAAAGGCTGCTCATGCTGCTTCCCATTTTTTCAGAGTCTTTGATTCAATAAAATAGAAAAGCCCGCTTTCGACCGCGATTCCGATTAACGCAAGCATAAGGATTCCGGCATACATACCGGCCGTATCCATAAAAATCCGCTTTGAATAAACGAACCAGCCGAGCCCTCCACCGCTGCCGACGATGCCGAAAATCATTTCGGCGCTAACCGCTGCCCGCCATGCGCGTGCCCAGGCAGTCCTGAGCCCGGAGAAGACGTACGGAAATGACGCTGGAAGCATAATCCTGAAAAAAAATACAGCAGGCTTAAGCCTGTAGTTTGCTCCGATCTTCCTGTAGACGGCAGGCACGGAGGCAAAACCCGCGGAGAAATTGACCGAAAGCGGCCATACTACTGAATGAATTATAACCACCGTTAACGTCCGCCAGCCTATTCCGAAAAAAAGAATAAATATGGGAAGCAGGGCAACACCAGGAAGCGGGTGCATTACAGCCGTCAGCATATCGGCAAGGCGCTTAATCGCTGTAAACTGAAAGGACATGGCAGAGAGGATGAACGCAAGGATTGCTCCCGCTGCAATTCCCGAGACGACGAAAAGCATTGAGATTGCCGTACTCTTCATAAGCCCGCCCCCGATAAGGGCCTTCGCGAACGCAGTCATTACATCTGCAAGCGGGGGCAGCACCAGTTTTGAAACAACACCGCTGCGGGCGATTATCTCCCATACGGCGAGCAGCACGGCAAACCAGACAAGCGTCCCGCGCACCGTATTTTTCATTTGTAAAGAAGGTCCTTCGAATCGATTCCGCCGGATAGGTAGCCGTTGTTTTTCATAAAGCTGATAAATCTTTGAAGACCAAAAAGTTCGGTCGTGAATTTCATTTCCGGCCTGGTTATATAATCGAGGACCTGTTGCCTTGGAAGGTTATAGAGTTCCGCAAGAATATCTGCAGCACCGGCCGGATCAGCGTTGATATAATCAATCGACTGCTGAAGCGCGAGCAGGAAATTCTCAAGCTGAGCGGGAGAGTTTTTGATAAATGAATCCGTGGCCATCGCACCTACAAACGAAAACTCGCCCCCGAAGGCTTCCAAACCGGTCAGGATTGTATGAAAACCGGGATCAGCATTCTCAATAAAAATATACGGAGGTGAAGTAAAGTGTGCATCGACTGCGCCGGAAAGCAGTGCGGCCATCCCGTCCGGATGCTTCATTGTAATAAGGCTGTTGTCGAAGAGCGAAGCACCGCCGAATTCCCGCTCGGCCGCCATTGAAAGAAGGATGTGCTGGATACTTCCGGGCTGCGGAAGCGCAATCCGGTTTTCTACCGACAGGCTGCGAAAATCGGGAATGTTTTCTGCGGCCACAAGCCCGACCGGACAGATGCTCAGACCGGAAACCAGTTTCCAGTCCATCCCGTTGTCGGCACCTATAAGAAACGGGGGCAGCCCCATAAATCCCAAATCGACCTCTCCGGCCAGAACAGCTTCGCGAATTGCGGCGGTATTGCCCAGTCTGATCCATTTGATTTCAGTATCAGGCTCTAGCTTCTCGAAGAATTGCATGCTCCGCATAATCTGCAGAGGCGCATATGCCAGGCCGTATTGTTCTGCGATCGCGACCGTATTCTTCTTTGAACATGAGCTCAGCAGAAGCAAAGCGGATATTATTATCAGGGTAAGGTTTTTAAGGCTGATTGCCTTTGTTAATCTGCTCATTCGTTATTTCCGAAAAACATTTTATCATAAATATTAATCATATTCGCCCCGCTTATATCGGTAATTTTCAATGCAGCATAGGAGTCTCCGACAATGCTGTCGGTTTCGGCAGGCGTTTTGGCCGCGGCAATAAAAAAGCCGGCCCGCTGAGTCGAATTAAGCCTTTCACCGATAACAGTGCCGGGCTTCTGAAGAAAACCTCCGCCTATAATTCCGGGGCGGCTCAGCACCTCAGCCATTCCTTCCTGTTCCCGTAAAACCCCTTCAGTGCAGAAAAACATCTGCAGCGATACGGCTTTGCCGGGGATTATTCCGCCGCGCTTTTTTGATTCCATTTCGGTAAAGCACGAACCGTCAAAGGGAATACCGCAGCTGAATTTTATCATGATGTCCAGAATATCGATTCCGGTTATACATGGAATAAACACATCTTCATACGCGCCCCCGAGCCTCGCTGCGGTTTCATTGATGATTATTTTCCCGCAGTCCGGCGCACCACCCGACGGGGCTTTTTTTCCGACAAGGAACTGAAAGTAGATCGGGCCTGATTGCATCCCGAGGGCTTCAACCGTCCGTTCCGTAAGCCCGGTAATCTCGGGCATTCTGCCGCTGTACTTCGACGGATAGTGATGAGCTATGCATACTCCGATGCTCGGCGGATTTTCTACGGTTACCCTGTCGGTAACTGTCAGAATAAAAGTCCTGCCGTTCTCGACCCAGCCGCTGACGGTTATTTCATCGGAATTATAATATTCTTCAGCAAGAATCTCACCGCACCTGCTGAAGCCGATAACCTGATCATAGTATTTGTGCACCTCTTCAGGAGTCTCGAGTCTGAAGACGCCGCGCTGCCCCTGAGAATCCAGGGGTTTGACAACAACGGGGAATTTCAGGCTTTCAAGCGCACTGCCGTCAAACCCCGGCGGAAGTATCCGGTATGGTGCAACCGGAATGCCGCTGCCGGTGAGGATTTTTTTCATAACCTTTTTATTGGTTACCGCCCGTGCATGTTCAGGGTCAAGGAAATAAGGAAGGTTAAGCTCGGCGGCGGTTTGCGCAGCAGTCAGCACCGGCTGATCGGTCCCGGTAACTAGTATGCCGTCTATGCTGCGGCCGTTTTCATGCATAAAATCCGATACCGCCTTAATTGTCTGGGCTGCATCGAAGGTTGAAGCCGCTGCCGAAAAATCCGCGGCAACGCAGCCGGGCGCTGTTATATCGGCATCCGTGACGAAGGTTGTTATTCCCAGATTTCTGCAGCGTTCAACAGCGCTGAGCTGCCCCGCCCCGCCGCCGATTATATGAAGGATCACAGGCAGCCGCCCTTACCGGCAACACTGTACTGGACCGTTTTTTTATTCAGTGCTGCAGCGGCCCTGACAATGCTGCCCAGAACCGGCTTATACCATAGCGTGAGTTTAAGAAACAGCCTGATACGCGATGCCGGACTGTAGCGTCCGGATGTAGAGGCCGACGCGCTTCCGTATTCCATCGATACCGCGCTGAACCCCCTGCGGAACAGTTCGGCTGAAATATAAACGAAGGGCTGTTTAGCCCTGCAGATCGCGTCGACGGCAGCCCTGCTGAAGATCCTGAAACTGCCGATTTTAAGGCCGCGCGGTTTTCCGAGAAAGGCTGAAAAAAACAGGTCCCGTAAATCAGCGCCGATGCTCCTCAGCCTGCCGCTGTCCGGGCCGTTGTTCCGGGGAGCAACAGCATAAACTGCGTCATGCCCTGTTTTAATCTTTGCAAACATTACCGGAATCATTTCAGGCGGATGCTCCAGATCGTCGTCAATCATGACCACCCAATCGCCCCTGCTGTGACGCAGACCGCACAGCACAGCCGTCTGCTGTCCGTAATTCCTCGCAAGAGTGACCCAGCCCGCCCTGCTGTTCACGCCGGCATAGCTGCGGATCTTTTCAGGACTGCGATCGGAACTGCCGTCGTCGACAAATATAATTTCATAGTCGGGATCAGCGGCTGCAGCAGAGGATTCAAGCCTGCGTGCAAGCTCCTCAAACCTGCCGGCACCGTTATAGACAGGGACAACAATACTAAGCACCGGCAGCCTCCGCAATAAAAGGCAGAAGAAAACCTGCGGTAATCAGCACCACCCCCGCGAACCGGTAAACATCCGGTTTTTCGCCCAGAATGAAACGGCCGAATACAAATACGAGTATATAATTCAGGCTGTTGAACGCAAATGCTTCCGAAAGCGGAACAGTGCCAAGCGCTTTTATATACATCAGCGGAGCAGCAGCAATACACAGGACCGCGGCGATTATAGCCGGGTTAATGCATGAAACAATAAACTTCAGTACTCCGCCGGTTGTAATAATCCTGTCCGTATTCTTTTTCACGAGTATCTGGCCAACCGTAACAACAGCAGGCATCAGCAGCAAGAAAAGGTAATCAGTGTTCATTTCTGACCATCCCGGCGGCCGTCACAGCCACGCCCGCAAAAATCAGCGCGGCACCGGCAAACCGGCTCCATCCCGGCTGCTCACCGAACACGAGTACAGACAAGGGAAGAATCAGCAGGTAAACGGCACCGGTAAAAGGGTACGCAACAGTAAGCGGAAGCTTTTTCAGCACCAGAACCCAGACTATCCCTCTGGCAAGAAGGCAGCAGTAACTGATCACTGTAAATAAATTAACGATGCTTCCTGTACTGCCTGAAAGCCCCGCCGCGATCTGCCCGCCAAGCTGCAGAAGCATAAACACAACAAGAAGAATAACCGGATTGTTTAAGGGCCTGTATCTCACGGATGGGATTATATAGGATAAAAGCGGGCATATGCAATTTCTTGCCGCAGTCTATTGACATTTTTTTTGTGTTTAAGTATAAATACATCCATCGCCGCTGTAGCTCAGTCGGTAGAGCAGAGGACTGAAAATCCTCGTGTCAACAGTTCGATTCTGTTCGGCGGCACATCAGACCATTCCATATCGGGATGGTCTTTTTTTTAGATACCCCTGCTCCGGATTTGCGTTTTGACTATTCCAGCAGTTCGGGCCTGTATTCAAAATGCATATTGTCCCAGATGGACCAGTTTCCACCCCAGATAAATCCTTCTTTCTCAAATAAATTGATCACACTTGACGGAGGCATCCAGCGGTCTTCAATAGGTATGAGCATCCATTCGCTGTTTCCTGCGTTCCTCTCCCACAGCCAGTAGATCTTCTTTTGCGGCCGGTTTACGGGAAGAATATCTATTGCAATTGCCATGGTATGAAAAGAAGTCCCGGCAGTGTCCCTGATCGTCCGCCTGTTGTATACGCTCGCGTGTTCGAGCTGTTCAACAAACCCGGCCACGTCCTTTTCGGTTTCGGCAAGCCTTTTTATGCTGTCATTAATTTCAGCCAGCTTACCGGCTATCTTCTCATGCGGTCTGATCCTGCAGCCCAGGAAATCCATATAGACAAGGTGTTTTTCAGCGGATTCTGCTGTGGCGGTATCATAAACGGCATCAAAGAATGCCGTACTCGCGACCGGGGCTGAACTTCGGCTTTCCGGTGAGCTGAAACCTTTAA
Source organism: Spirochaetales bacterium (assembly GCA_003245835.1). Classification (GTDB taxonomy): domain Bacteria; phylum Spirochaetota; class Spirochaetia; order UBA9216; family UBA9216; genus Thalassospirochaeta. Next base: position 15,532 of record QKCC01000188.1, read on the forward strand.
TCCGGCTGATAACCTCCTGGGAAAAATCAGCAGGATCCGCCAATTCTTTTGAATACCTGTATATCATTCTCCGGTAATGATCTTTATCAGCCATCTGCTCCGGCGAGATGAATCTGCCGTCGGCATAAAAAAGGACGGATACCCTTCCGTATGCGCTTATGGTGATTTTCCAGTCATCGTATTCCGTATCAAAACTGCTGCCGAATTCAACATCCGGATAAGCCTGCAGGATCTTTTCCAGATCATTTCTATACTTCGTATCATAAGAATCCTCTGCCTGAACCTGCGGCCATACCGCACTCAGTTCAAAAACAAGGAATATGATTAAGAGAATATTAAAATTGCTTTTCATAAGCTGAATTTCCTCTGATTTCTGTTCCTTCTAAAGTATACTCACAAATAAACCTGCAACCATTACAAATATAATAATAAATTCAGATACCGCAAAAACGCTTTGCTTCCGAAGACCGATTTAAATGCAGCAAGCTGCCGCTGTTGTGAGTCACATCAACTTCACGTTTCTGACCAGCAGGCTCTATAAGACAATTGAACTGTTTCAGCAGGAAGACAAAAGGGAATAGGAGCGGCAGCACAGGAAGGGTACGAAAGTTCATCGCAATTCAACAGGGAATATAAACGGCTTTTAGGTATGACCCCCACGAAGGACAGCGTCACAGAAGCTGGTATTCACCCCAGCAGCTGGTACAGCCTCTTCTCAATCCCGATGGACATCTTAGAATCAAGGCTGCGTTCTGTATGAGGTTCTGGGTTTGCAAGGTGCTCTATTATCCTTACCGGGCGCTCAGCCGACAGCACAAAGATCTCGTCACCAAGCATTATAGCTTCACTTATATCATGGGTTACAAAAACAGCAGTGCGTCTGTCGTTTATCCACAATTCTGAAAACAGCCTGGTCAGGCTCATTTTGAGTCCGAGGTCCAGCGCCTGAAATGGTTCATCCATCAGGAGCATCCCGGCAGGATAGGCAAACGCCCTTGCAATGGCAGCCCTCTGCTTCATTCCGCCGGACAGCGCGCCGGGCAAATATTCGGCGAACCCGTCGAGCCCCACAAGTTTAAGGTAATATTCGGCAGCTTCCCTGCTCTTTTGCGGCCCCAGGTGCTTTTTCAGTACTATTTCAATATTCTTCCGGATTGTCCGCCATGGCAGCAGCCGCGGTTCCTGAAACAGAAGGCTTATGTTTCCGGCACTTTCTTTCGGTTGGCCGAACGAGAGAATGCTGCCGGTCGACGGCTCCAGCAGTCCGCTTATCAGGTTCAAAAGGGTCGTCTTGCCGCAGCCCGACGGGCCCAGGATTACGCTGACCCTTGAGGCGGGCAAGTCAATCGAGAAATTCTCAAAAATATCTGCTGTGCCGGCGGCCCCCGGGAGGTCCTTTCCGGAAACTGCGGCCGGATACCCGAAGCTGACATTCTTCAGGCATATTCCGGGTTCAGCCATTGCGGACGCCCTCCCATCTGTACTTTTTTATCAGCATATCAAGCGCTGATTCCGAGAGCCAGCTGAGAATAACCGCAGCTGCCGTCCAGGCTATTACGTCGGCAGTTTCAAGACTTGCCTGGGAAAACTGAAGACCGGTGCCGATCGCCCGAACCGGCTGACTCAGGACCTCTGCGGCTATAACAACCTTCCATGCGATGCCGATACCGGAACGGAGCCCGGCAAGTACGAATGGAACAACCGACGGAATGGTAATCTCACGCAGGACCTCATACCGTGTAAGCCTATAGGCTCTGCCCAATTCAAGTAATTTCGGATCAACCTGCTTCACACCCTGCCTTACATTCGCCGTAATAATCGGGAATATCATCAGGACTCCGACGAACACCGGGACAAGATCTGTACGGAACCAGATCATCGCGAGGAGTATTACGGACATAACGGGTGCCGTCCTCGCAAGCGAGATCATCGGCGACAGAAAAGCATCGATCCGGCCGCTCGAACCGCAGGCGATTCCGGCTGAAAATCCGAGCACAAACGAAATGAACAGCCCGTACAGGGTCCGCAGGGCAGTTGCACCGACGGCCTGCCGGAAAGCGGCGGACTGAATTATTACCGCAAGCCGGAGAAATACCCTCTCCGGCGGCGGCAGTATGATGTCAGTACCTATCCTCAGCGAAACAAGCTTCCATATAACGATAAAAACCGCCGCGGACAGTATACTGATCAGGCGTTTTTCAGTTTTTGTAGAAAAAACCTTCATCAGGCAGCTTTCCTCCGACTGAAACCGGATCAAGTTCGAGCAGCATCTGCAGAAAATCCTGAACGTCGGCCTCTGAATCAGCTGCCGGAATAAACTCTACACCGCACAGCGGAATCGCCGGCTTCGCAATATCGGCGGTCATAATTCCGATCTCTTCAATTGCGGCGGCGGCATCGGCAGTATTGCCGGTCACCCATTCTATTGAATCGGCAAGCGCAGCGGTTAAAGCAGCAGCAGCGGCCGGATGTTCATTGATGAGCCTTTCGCTTATAACGAACGCCGTAAACGGGTACGGCTTTGATGTTCCGCGCGCTTTCATCAGGTCCTGCTGCGGATCTAGCACAATCTTCGCACCTGTTTTAACCTCGGCGAGCATCGCGAACGGCTGCGGAATAAAGGCAGTATCAGCCTTGCCGGCGGCTATGAGCTGAATAATCTGGGTCGGCGCTGCGGTAAAATTCAGTGTCAGATCATTATCTGGATCAAGGCCGGCATCAATCAGGAGGTACCTCAGAAGGTAATCAGGGGTAGCGCCTTTACCGGTAAGGTAAACAGTTTTCCCCTTCAGATCAGCCCAGGTTTTTACGGACGGATCTGTTGTCTGCATGTACAGCGAGCCTACCCCGCTGACGGCAGCGAGTTTATATCCAAGTCCGCCGTTATAAAGTTTGGCCGCGGTATTCACCGGCAGAAAAGCTGCATCAACCTCTCCGCTCGTCATTTTGGTTACAGCCTCAAGCGGTGACGCGAGCAGAAGGTAATCAGCAGTAACACCGTCGCCGGGCTGGAAATTATCTTTTATCATACCCGCTGCGGCAAAACCCGACGGGCCCTTCAGCGCGGCGACACTTATATCAATCGGTTCCGCCTGCATTACCACTCTGTTAGCTTGGTCCGCGGCAGGACCGGCCGGTATTGCAGTTCCCTGTTCCTGTACGCCGCCCGCTGTTGCGGAAAAAAGCGCCAGGGTAAAAAGAACTGCCGTCAGTAAAATCAATTTACCTCTTCTCATTGTTTTATCCCCTTCGTGATTAATATTCAGCTCTTTGCGATTCCGGTTTTGATACTGACCCCGGGCAGTCTTCCAATCTTTCCGCTGAGCGCACCGATCTCGTCAGTTGTGGCGTGCAGAATAACCGTAATTATGGATAGTCCGCCGCCGTCAAGATGGGGAAGCCCCATCCGTCCCGAGATGATCGATGAATATTCGGAGAGTATTTTCTGCACCGGTGCGGCGCTTTCTTCGCGGTTCTCGATGATGATACCGGCAAAAGCATACCTGCGGTTCTGGTCGCTCATTTTTCCCCCCTGGTGTACGGAGGAAGGCTGAAAAATCCTGGTTACCTCGGGTCAGTATTCACCTTCCTTCAGAGCTGTTTAAAGCTTAACGTCAGTTGACCTCAGCTGTCAATGCCGAAAATTGTTTAATTAGATAAATTTTTAATGAATTCATTCATTTCCGCGTCAAGAGATTTGTACATAAATCCCAGCAGACCGGAATTAGCTTCCGGAGACATCGGTAAATTGAATTTGAAAATATGAACAATTTTACCGCCTATATTTCTTTCGAGGATTTTGGATGCGGCCATGGCAAGCTCTTCACCGTCCAGTTCCAGAGAAATATCAGCATTCGTCCCGACAGGTATCTCGGCAGACACAGGGAAACTGCATGACAGACCCGAGGCACTGATATCATGAACTGCCCCGCAATGTTCAACAGAATTTATCTTCAGGCTGATTGCAGCAATCTTCTCTTCCCTGCCGCCGTAGCGCACGAAATTCCTGCGGCCCTTGCCCCCCAGATCAGAGAACACCAGAAAAAGGTCTTCCTTCAGTTTTTCATCATCGCCGTCATACAGAATAATCCGCGTACAGTATTCGCGGTCGGGTTTGTCGGCGTCAGTCAAGCCGATAATCACCGGCCCGTCATCCTCATCAAAACATCCCGTTTCGTTGTGAATTTCTTCCGGAAGCCAGTCGAGATCATTGTTTATCATGTTCAGAACAACAATACTCTGCGGATAATAGGAAGCAAGCGGCTGTACCTTTTCGTAATCATAGATGTAATACAGTTCAAAAACATTGCGAAGATTGCCGTAAAATGTGTTTCTGAGCTTCTCGTCGGGATAAAGCACAAATATTTTTTTACCTGAATCTGATTCCATAGCACCTATGGTACGGTTATTAACCCGGCATTGCAAGACATTTTGCCGTAAATTTGAATTAAGGTCCCGAAAGCGGATGCAGGAGTATTTAATATTGATGTTTGAAGTTATAGTAATGATCGAAGTGCAGCCATAATTATTATTGGCGAACAATATTTCTACTTGAATAATATCAAAAATAGAATTATTGTAGGGCTGTAGAGGGGAGTAGCTGGCGGGCTCCTGAATCATCATGATTCTGAACATACCGCTTTAATTATTCGTCAGTACGGCGCAAGCCCGGATAATTATGTTCCTGGAACAGGAAATGCAAGACCTTTACCTGAATTTTAACCGGCCGTTGAAATTCAGGTAAAGGTCTTTTTTTTTGGTCCCGGACAATATAATCTGTATAATGTGAGAAACAGGAGAGAAGTATGGAAGAGCTGATTGTATCGTTGATAGAGAATCTGCCTCTGTTGGTTTTATTTATTATTATTTTCGCGGTCCTGTACCTGCTCGGCAAGGGCGCAGACCTGCTTGTCGATGAGGCGGTTGCGCTTTCGGTTAAATGGGGAATACCGAAGATACTGATCGGCGCCACAGTAGTCAGCCTGGGAACGACCCTGCCGGAAGCATCGGTTTCCGTAATGGCTGCAATTCAGGGAAACCCTGACCTGGCTTTAGGCAACGCGATCGGTTCGATAATCTGCGATACGGGGCTGATTCTTGGAATCGCCGCATTGATTTCACCTATTGTTCTAAATAAAAAGCTCGTTAACCGCCAGGGCTGGCTTCAGTTCGGTGCAGGAATACTGCTGACGCTTATTGCGGTTTTTGCCGGATCAGCAATTCCACAGTGGGCCGGATTTGTTTTCGTTGCACTGCTCGTGCTGTATATGATTGTAACAGTCAGGTGGTCTAAAGACTCAGGTGAAGCTGTCGGTGAGGAACTTGAGCATACCGATCAAAGCAGCCTTTTCATGGTGCTGCTGAAACTGGCCGCCGGAGCCGCCCTGATAATTGTATCTTCCAAGATCCTTATTCCTACGGTCGGGGTCACAGCCGCACGAATCGGTATTCCCGAGAGTATAATCGCGGCGACGCTTGTCGCGTTCGGAACATCGCTGCCCGAACTTGTTACCGCCATATCGGCAGCAAGGCACGGACATGGCGATCTTGCCATCGGTAATATTATCGGCGCCGATATTCTGAACGTGCTTTTCGTAGTCGGCGCGGCATCGGCGGTTACCCCTGCGGGTCTGCCCGTTCCGTCCTACTTTTTCAAACTGCAGTTTCCGATGATGATTGGAATTCTGCTGGTCTTCAGGCTGATTACGCTTTTTTCCAAAAAGGATTTAAACCGTCTTCACGGGCTGCTGCTGCTAGGCCTGTACGCCGCCTATACCGTCGTAAGCTACCTGATTGTCTGAGCAGGCTGACGATCCGCTTCAAAAAAAACCTGCCGGTGAGCCCGGCAGGTTCCTGCAGATTCCGCAATAACGCGGACAACAACAATTTACAGAAATATTTTTAAAAGGAACAGAATCCCAACAATATATGAAAGAACCGATATTTCTTTATATTTTCCCGTAAAGAGTTTCAGAAGGATCCATGAAAGCATACCGAACATGATTCCATCCGCAATACTGTATGCGAGGGGCATCATGATTATAGTCAGAAATGCCGGAACAGCCTCGGTAAAATCAGAGAAATTAATTTCTTTTACCGGACTCATCATAAAAAGACCGACCAGAACGAGGGCGGGAGCAGTCGCTGCGCCGGGAACCATAAGAAAGAGCGGTGAAAGAAACAGGGCAACGATAAATAAGGCGGCAGTTACAAGCGAAGTCAGACCGGTCCGTCCGCCTTCAGAAACGCCCGAAGCACTCTCAACATATGTTGTTACCGTACTTGTTCCCATTATTGCTCCGAATGCGGTTCCGATTGCGTCAGCGAAAAGGGCCTGTTTGACGCGGGGAATCTTACCGTCTTTGTCAATCAGCCCGGCCTTTGTAGAAACACCGATCAGGGTTCCGACAGTATCGAACATATCGACAAACAGGAAGGTGAACAGGACGACAATCATATCAACACTGAGCAGTTTGGAAAAATCGAACTTGAAAAAAACAGGAGCAGGAGAAGGCGGAAGCCATGAACCCTGCGGCAGATGGGTTATTCCCATCGGGATTCCGACAATGGTTGTGATTACTATTCCGATCAGAAGAGCTCCGCGTACCTTCAGTGCAAGCAGGATACCCATTACAAAAAGTCCGATCACCGCAAGAAGTGCGGTACCCGATGTAATATTCCCGATTCCGACGAGAGTCGCGTCGTTGTTCACGATAATCCCTGCATTCTGCAGCCCGATAAACGCGATGAAAAGACCAATACCGACGGATACGGCTTTCTTAACATTGGCGGGGATGCTGTTTATTATAGCTTCCCTGATATTAAGTACAGTCAGCAGAATAAAGATAAGGCCTTCAATAAATACGGCTGTAATTGCCATCTCCCATGAATACCCCATTCCGAGAACAACACTGAATGCAAAAAATGCGTTCAGCCCCATCCCGGGGGCAAGTGCAAACGGAAGCTTTGCCCAGAGGGCCATAACAAGCGTCGCGACAGCCGATGAAACAGCCGTTGCCGTAAAAACTCCGCCGGCATCCATTCCCGCAGCGGAAAGAATCCCCGGGTTCACTATGAGGATGTAGGCCATCGTCATAAAGGTGGTAATACCCGCAATAACCTCTGTTCTTACGTTTGTACCGTGAGATTTAAGCTGAAAAAAATCGCTTTTGGTCGACACATTAGACTCCTTAAAGATTTTAGAGATAAACGATAGATTCATGTGGTTAGAAAATTAGATACTATGACACGAGTATTATATATGTCAAGCAAAAACAGGATTTCTGAATTTATAAACCGGAATTGAAGCGGGCATGTCGGTCACCGGGAGCAAAAGATACCCAAGATAATGCACCGCCAAATTATGGAATTCTGAAATGCATTCATCAAGCGGCGGATTCATGGATTCCGGGGCGGCATACAGCCCTCTTTTCTCACAGAATGTGAGGAACTTGTCCGTCCGCTTCCTTATGTCATAAAAATAATCGGTAAGCCCGCTGTACGGAAGGTGAATCGGAGCCTTTACAGGGCTGCTCAGCAGTGCAATATAGTCGCGGGGGTCAATTCCGTCTTTTCGCCTTGCCTCCATGAAATAATCAGGGAAACCGGAAGGGCCTAAAATCCATTTATCAAGAAACGTCAGAATTACAAGCAGGAATTGCTTTACCGTGAAGGCGCCGAATACCCTGTCAAAATCCAACCCCGGGGTATTAATAAGATCCTCGATCTCCCAGAGTGTGATATTTATCTGGTCCAGAAAGTCGGCTTCGACCGGGCCGCTGAGCTGCTGCGACTTGATTCCGCCTTCCTTCGCAAAACGGCGAAGGTAACTGCTTCGGGCCAGGAATGAATCATATCCGGCCCTAGCCTCCCCGTCCGACAGGGTTTTATACGCGCTCAGGACCATCCTGAAAATTATATTTGAACGTTCGGAATTATTATGAAAATCCGGGTGATAAATTCTTGAAACCCGCCGGAATGCCTTTTTTATGTCGTCTTCGGCAGCGTCCGGGTGAATACCGAGTATCTGGTAGTAGGTTTTATATTCCTGCATGGAAACACACTCTCAGGTCCGGAAATACCCGGTAACCGCCTTTACAACAGCCGCAAGCGCGGCGACCCAAAGTATTACGAAGATTACTGCAAAAAAGGGATTCTTGTTTAATTCGACAGGCTTGTCTGCCGCTTTCCGGCGGGCATCCTGCATTACTGCGTCCGGTATCAGCCTTATCGTTAGAATTATAAGCGCCGGCAGAATTATCAGGTCGTCAAGATAACCTATAACCGGAATGAAATCGGGGATCAGATCTACCGGGCTCAGCGCGTACGCAAGCGTGATCCAGATCAGGATCCTGGGAAAAACACCGGTTTCCGGGTTCTTATAGGCATAATATATTACCGAAATCTGTTCTTTGAGTTTTTTCGCGCCAGCTTTGAGTCTTTCAATCACCCTGATTCCCGCCCCCGCAGCTCATGATTATACACCCTTTGCCTGAAGGAGTCATGCCGTAAACGGATGAAACAGCCCCGGCTGACAACCGGGGCTGTAAGGAGGTGATATGAAAAATTGCTTCTATCGAAGAAGTCCGACAGTCATTGCATCAACAAATTCGGGAAGTTCGGGTGTAGTCCGCCCGGAAACAATATTCTGATCGACGGTGGCAGACCAGTCGGCGCAGAATTCTCCGCCCCCGGCTTCGAAACCCGGAACACACGAGATCCATCCCGTGGACTTTCTGTTTTTAATAATTCCGGCGGCAGCGGCAGCATTCGGTCCGTGGCACATATATGCTATCATCTTTCCAGCCTTGTCGGCCTTCCGCAGAAAATCAAGCGGGTAACCGGCTTCGATCATATTCCACGGACAGAACGCGCCGGGTATCATCAGTCCGTCAATTTCGTCCATGCTGATGTCTTTCAAGTCCTTTATTTTATAAAGGCTGTCCGGAATTTCCTGAAGCGGGACTGACATTCCGAAGTTGCCCTGAACTACATCGAGGCCCAGCAGCGGCGGCCTCGCCCGCTTACAGCCGGTGAATGTACCGATCATGAGTCCGGCACCCCTGTGCATAAACTCAAGCGCAGGTACTGCTATCTCGAAGTCTTCAAAATCCCAGCCGGCAATAAGCATCATCCGCTTACCGGACAGAATACCTTTCCGCGGATCTTTGTAGCCGGGCGTAAAATACCGGCAGAGCTCACTGACAAACTCAGGGGTATTGATTGTATCGCCGGCAGTCAGGATCCGATCGTCCATCACTACCCCGGCGTCCTTTTTGAAGTCGGAGGCAACCTTCAGAATGTAATCGACCTGCTCGTTGCCGGTACAGCTTCTGCCGGCAGTCAGCCCGGCAGTTATCATCGGTATGATCCCCCCGCCGATCCCGCCGATTACAGCTCCGTTGCCGTAGGCGTTAACGAGCAGTTCCTTCACTTCCCTTTCGGTACACATAATGTCGCCCGAGGGTCCGCCTAAAATAATCAGTGCATCGTAGTCTTTATAGTCAGCGTCATAGGCCGATTTTGACGCATCGGCCTTTTCTCCTCCACCGACAGGAATGGGATCCACAGTAAGGCCCCAGAGCCCTACAACTCCCTTCGTGCGGATGTTCGGTCTGGTCCATTTCCAGGTTACTCTGTCAACAAGAAGGAATTCCAGTGAACCTCCAAGTTCCCCGATATATGATGCAATATAATATGCCTGAAAGTCGCTGAACTCGGTCGCGACAAGGCAGCCTATCTTTTTTCCGGCAAGCGGGCCTTTCTTTTTTGTCCGTCCGCCCATTGCGCCCGTCCACAGAACAGCCCCGTCTCTGATTTCTATATCCATTCCGCGGGATTTTACGATTTCGAGGTAATCTCCGGCGGGGTCTTTTTTATCAGCCATGTCAACACTCCTAATTTTGATTCTGCCGCGTCAGGCAGTTTTTCCTGTCTGAATAACTGCAATTTTCATGCCAGCAGAATTCAGAAGATTCAATTGCTTATCCGAACAGGAATTAGAAGGTCCCACAGTTTAGAGGATTTCAGCTTCGTTTAATTTTTTTACAGATAAATATCCGGGATGTGTAATTTGTAAACAGTCTTCAGTTTGTAATTTCGCAGTCCGGCTGAGGCAGTGTTACCGTGAACCGGCATCCCCTTTTCGGCAGGTTTCCGGCTTTGATTGTTCCGCCGTTCCTGGTAATTATCGAGTAGCAGAGAGACAGCCCGAGCCCAAGATTCTTCGAGTCGGAACTCTTTGTCGTAAAAAACGGGGTAAAGACCGAATTTATTTTATCTTGGGGAATTCCCACACCGTCATCCTCAACAGAAATACGAACGACAGACCCGGACGATGCCGGTTCCAGTGATGTCCGGATTTTTACATTTCCGCTTCCGGTGATTGCTTCACAGGAGTTTTTTATCAGGTTTATTATAACCTGCCTGAATTCGTTTTTATTCATGGTTATTATCAGCGGATCAGCGTTTTTTTCCAAAGAAAAATTTATGCTGCCGTATATATCATTCTTGTGAATCAGACTAATGTAATTTTCAACAAGAATATTGGCGTCAAAATCTTCGGTGCTTGCAAGGTTAGTGTCCGAGAAGGTTACGAGGCGCGAGACTATATTTGAGATAAAGTTCAGCTCATCTTTCAGCTCGGACAGCGGACCGCCGAGGCTTGGATCATCCACCTTCTTCCCGATGTAGCGCAGGTAATTAAAAACTATCTCCAGGGAATTATTAATCTCATGCCCCACCCCGGCGGCAAGAAGCCCGATGGAGGAAAGGTTATCCGAAAGCATCATCTTTTTCTGAAGCGTGTAATAATCTGTGACATCCTCCACAATCACAATATGACCGACCACAGCGACCCCGTCATATATCGGGACTATTTTCAATGTGTTTATCGAATGGTGTTCGCCGATTGTAATCGGGACATCAAAAAAAGACTGCGTCTCCTTCGAACCGAGTGAAGCCATAATCATTCTGTATACGTCGTTCTGCTGTTCGGAAAAAATAAAACTGATATTACGGTAAATATAATTTTCTCTCGGTATCTCAAAATGCCGTTCGAAGGATTTGTTGGCCATGATTATTTTATGGTCAGGATCAATTACCGCGAGGTTAATCGGAAGCGTATTCAGTATTGCCTCGTTGAACTTCAGAAAGTGATAGAATTCGGACTGAAGTTCGGCAAGTTTCACCTTCTCGACAGTTTCGGTGTATGCAAGCCTGATCACATTGACCTTGTCGATGCTGTCGACGGGACCGCTGAAGAGGACCTTCCCGTTGCGCAGGATGCTGACGCGATCGGCAAAATCATAAAGTTTTTCGATATCGTGAGTTATAAACAGGATCGCAACGCCCTTTCTTTTCAGCCGCTGAAACACGCCTGTAAAGATCCGGGAAAAACCGGAACCCAGCTTTATAAATATTTCATCAAGAATCAGTATATCGGGTTTTTTCTCCAGCTGCCGAATCAGCTCTACCGCAGTATATTCGGACGATTTGAGCTCTCTGAGTTTTTTATAGATATCTATTTCGAGACCGTATTCTTTCAGCAGGGCTGCAGCTTCACGGCGTACCTTTCTTCGCGGCAGGAAACCCTTCCGGTAAACCCGATCATTGTCGAAAAGAAGATACTCCCACACCAGAAAATTTTCATTTCCGACCCGGTCCTGGTGGACCATGCACACCCTGGTACCCTTCTGACTGCTGATTGTTCCCGAAGAAGGTTTAAGCGCACCGCTGACAATCTTGCCTAGGGTTGATTTACCGCAGCCGTTCTCACCAAGCAGGGCATGAATCTCTCCGCTGCAGATATTAAGCGACAGGTTACTCAGGACATTGTTGTAATTGGTACTGTAGGAAACACCGTCGAGAATAAAAACATCCCTGCGGCCTAATTCAGGCATCTTGTATTCCGTATTTCTCGATTTTATTATAAAGGGTTTTCCGGCTCATCCCCAGGTCCTCGGCAGTCTTGGTTTTATTCTGCTCATTTTTAAGAAGGGTTTTAAGAATCAGCTGTTTTTCCATCTCTTCGCGTATATTTTCGGCCGGCTCGGTTTTGCTCTCGGCCTTCTGCTGCATACCCAGAGGAAGATCTTCAATTTCGATGCTGACGCCGCTGCTCACTGCACAGGCATACTGAACTGTATTTTTCAGCTCCCTGATGTTTCCGGGCCATTCGTAATCAATAAAAAGATCCAGCACGCCTGGTGAAAGCTTTTTAGCGCCGCCCGAGTTCTTACAGAATTCAGAGATAAAAAACTCTGCGAGCAGCGGGATGTCCTCCTTCCTGTCTTTCAGCGGCGGCAGCTTCAGAACTGCCGTGCTCAGCCGGTAAAAAAGGTCCTCCCTGAATTCCTTTGCTGCAATCATGGACGGCAGGTCCTTGTTTGTTGCGGCGATGAAGCGGACGTCGACCGTAATCGTTTTGTTGCCGCCTATCCTCCGGACTTCATGGTTCTGCAGTGTCCGCAGGATCTTTGCCTGGATTGCCAGCGACATATCGCCGATTTCATCAAGAAACAGGTTGCCGCCGTCCGCACGTTCGAATACTCCCTTGTAGTCCGAATTCGCGCCGGTATAAGCACCGCGATCATGACCGAACAGTTCGTTATCGAGGATACTCTCCTGGAATGCCGCGCAGTTGATTTTATGTATGCACGCATCTCTGCGCTTCGACTTGTCATGAATGTAGTCAGCCAGAACTTCCTTGCCGGTTCCGTTCTCGCCGAGGATCAGTATGGGCAGGTCGGTCGCCGCGAGTTTTGCGGCTTTGGCAAGCAGCTTCAGAAGCTCGGAGTTCCTGGTTAAGAAAGCTCCCGTTTCTTCGCACCCGCCTGCAGGTTCGGCATTTCCGCTGTCGGACAGGGCTGAATCTATAACCTTCAGCAGCAGGTCAAAGTCGACAGGCTTCTGGATATAATCATAGGCGCCGATTTTTATGGTATCGACAGCCGATTCAATCGAACCGTAACCGGTTATCATGATTACGGGAATATTCTTCTTCAGTGAAATAATATCCCTGAGGAGTCCGCGGCTGTCTTCATCTCCCAGCATCAGATCAAGCAGGATCAGGTCAAAATCATTCTTCGCCACGCTCTCGAGAGCGGTGCTGCTGTCGTTTGCCCAGCTTACCTTGTAGCCCATCTGTTCAAAGTTGATAGCGAGACTTTTGCAAACCTTTACCTTATCGTCAATGATGAAAATATTTCTGCCGGCCATGTTACGTAAATATACACCTTCCCCTTCTGAACTGTATAAAATGGTGACAATGAATTATCCGGTTTAAACCAATATCTGTCAAGGATTATCAAAAATAGCTAATAAGTCTTTATTCAGTATAGAATTATTCTGTGCAACATAAGCACACTGGATAATTGGCACAGCCCTTGCAGTATATTATCAGGGAAATTTGCCCTGAACGGAGGCCTGAATTGATACCTGAAACAATGAGCGCGGGAGTAATGGTTGAACCCCGTAAGATAGTCGTCAGAGAAGTAAAAACACCGCTGATCGGCGATGATGACGTACTGATTAAAGTAAAATACTGCGGTATCTGCGGTACCGATATTCATATCTACAACGGTGTCTACAGCCTTGACAAGCTTCCGCTGATCCCGGGACATGAGTTTGTCGGCACCATTGCCGCCGCCGGAAAAAATGTGCGGGGCTGGCAGATCGGCGAAACAGTCACGGCAGACATCAACCTGAGCTGCGGCTCATGCATTTACTGCCTTCAGAACAAGCCGCTGCTATGCAGCAGTATGAGCCAGATCGGTATTCATCAGAACGGGGCGTTCGCCGAATATGTTGCTGCACCGGCGAGGGCACTGTTCAGGCTTAACCCGGAAACTCCTAAAGAGAAGCTTACCCTCATTGAGCCGGTTTCATGCTGCGTGAGGACATTCAGATCGTCCGGAATATCATTTGCAAAGAGTGTTGTCGTAGTCGGCGGCGGAAGCATGGGAATTCTTCTGGTGCAGATGGCAAAACTCGTCGGAGCCGCTCCGGTAATAATGGCGGCAAGGCGCCGGCAGACACTTGATACAGCGCTTGCCTCGGGTGCCGACCACGCCGTACTCCTCGGCGAGGGAGACATCGATGAAGTGAAAAAACTGACCGGAGGCATGGGAAGCGATTATGTCATAGAGGCGGTCGGACGCCGCGATACATACGAAAAATCATGCGAAATGCTCGGCCCCGGCGGCAGGCTCGTTGTCTTCGGAATCATGGAAGCAGGTGAAAAAACCCCGTTTGAATTCTACCGGACGGTACTGCTCGAACAGAGCATGACCGGATCATGCGCAGGCGCCGGCAGCGACTTTTACGAAGCCGCCAGGCTGGTTGAATACAACAGGTTCGACCTGAGCCGCTACAGCGAGACTATTCTTCCTCTTGAAAATATCGCGGAAGGCTTCGACAGGGCTGTAAACGATAAATCTGCACTTAAAGTAATTATTGATCTTGAAAAAATCAAAGGAGCCGCTGAATGAAAGCGCTAGTATGGACCGGACCGAATCAGTCAGAAATAAGAGAAATTGAAAAGCCCGTTCCGGGTGATGATGAAATCCTTCTTAAGGTAACCGCTACCGGGGTCTGCGGAACTGACCTCACAATCTATAAGGGGTACTTTCCTCCGGAACGTTCGGTCCCGCCTATGGCCCTCGGGCATGAGATGAGCGGTATAGTTACAGAGACCGGACGGGGAGTTAAGGGTTTCAGTGCAGGAGACAGGGTCATAGTCGATCCGCTTATCTCATGCGGAAGCTGCTACAACTGCGCTAAGGGGCTGCGTCATATCTGCAAGACCCTCGCGCTGATTGGTGTAGACATCAACGGTTCTTTCGCCGAATACGTAAAAGTCAAGGCATCGAAGCTCCACAGGATTCCCGACGGACTGTCCTTCGAAGAGGCCGCACTGTTTGAACCGCTCGCGGTAACAGTACATGCAGTCCGGCGTTCGCGTCTGCTCGCAGGCGATACAGTGCTCATTGTCGGAGGCGGGCCGATCGGCATACTGCTGGCTATGACGGCTGAAATTGCCGGAGCGCGGACTGTGATTGTATCTGAAATCCAGGAATCGAGACTGAAGCTTCTTCGGGAATACGGGTTTACCGCCGTCAACCCCCTTGAAAATGGAAACAGTGAAATAATCGCCGAATACTTCGAAGGAATCGGACCGGAAATCGTGTTCGAGGCAACCGGTACACCTCAGGGCTGGCAGGCTTCCATCGATTTGGCCTGTTACCGCGGGCGGATAATCGAGGTAGGCGTTCCTAAGGGAAAACAGGAAATAGATCTCAGAAAAGGAAACTTCGGAGAGCTCGAGATAATCGGTTCAAGGGTCTACGAACCCGTAGATATAAAAACCGCCCTTAAGTACCTGAGCGACAGGCGGTACGACTGGAACAAACTCATAAGAACTTTTCCGCTTGCCAAGGGACCTGAGGTACTGGCTGAGCTCGGCAGCGGAAAAACCGATATCATGAAAGCAATATTTACCCTGCGGGATTAAAGGAGATACTCTATGGCTATTGAAGTAAGATTAACCGATACCGAAGCGGCAGGCACAGTAAGTTGGCGTACAAGCAAACTCAATGAAGAGGTCCTGGCGGTTGAACCTGAAATTTGCGTTGAGAGGGCAAGGCTGGTAACCGACTCATTCAGAAAAACCGAGACGGAACCGATGATTATCCGAAGGGCCAGGGCCATAGCCAATGTCCTCCAAAACCAGACAATCTTTATTCACAGGGATCAGCTTATAGCCGGTGTTCAGGCGAGCAAACTCAGGTCATCGCCGGTCTTTCCTGAAACCGAATCAAATTACTTTGTCCGTGAAATAGACCTCTTTGAAAAACGCGAGCAGGACCGCCTGATAATTCCTCCTGAAGTCCGAAAAGAGCTGCTTGAAGAGATCTTCCCATACTGGAAGGGCAAGTGTATTGATGAAATCGCGCTCGCCGCCATGCCGGAAAAAACCCGTGAAATAGCGATGCTTGAAAACCAGATATTCTCAGTCGGCATTCACCTGTCCGGCAGCATCGGTCACATCATTGCGGATTACGACAGGGTAATCGCACGGGGTTTTCTCGGAATGAGGCAGGACGCTGAGGCATTCCTGAATTCAGTCGATTTTTCCGATCCGGACAACACTTCAAAACTACATTTTTACAAGGCGGTCATAATCATCTGTGATGCGGTTATAACCTGGGGACATAGGTACGCCGATCTGGCACGGAACCTGGCCGCGGAAGAAAATGACCCCAGGTGGAAAAAAGAGCTCGAGCAGATGGCTGACATCTGCGACAGGGTCCCGGCCCTGCCCGCGCGCAATTTCCGCGAGGCCGTACAGGCCTTCTGGTTTTCACACCTGCTCTGCTACATCGAACAGAACGGTCTTGCCGTATCGGTCGGGCGTTTCGACCAGTTCATGTACCCCTATTACCGGGCAAGCATCGATAAAGGCGAAATAACCAGGGAAGAAGCCCAGGAACTGCTGGAATGCCTCTGGATCAAATTTACCGAGGTAATGCGGGCTTACGATTTCGAAGGCGCAAAGTACTACGCCGGATTCTCGATCTCGGAAAACCTGGTTTTAGGCGGAATGACCCCGGACGGACGTGACGCAGTAAACGAACTTTCCTACATGTGCCTGGATGCCGAGGCCCACACAAGCCTGTCCCAGCCGAACCTGTCGGTAAGGGTGCATAACGGCATGCCGGAGGATTTCTTCCGAAAGGCAGTCAGACTTGCCTCAACCGGCCGTACAAAGCCGGAATTCTTCAACGACACAGTTGCAATACAGTCTCTGCTTTCGCTCGGCGTACCGCTGAAGGACGCTCGCGATTACTCGATCTCGGGCTGTGTCGAAGCAGTACCGCCGCACACAAACGGAATGACAAACGCGGCAATGTCCAACATCGCAAAGGCTCTCGAACTTGCCCTGAACGACGGTGTCTGCAGGCTGAGCGGAAAACAGATAGGCCCCAAAACGGGCAACCCTGCGGCCTTTAAAAGCATGGATGACGTGATGACTGCCTTCAGAACGCAGGTTGCCGCCTATGTCAAAGAAATGGTTACGGCGCTCCAGTTCATCGAGAAAACGCATGCAAAATATCACCCGCTGCCCTACTTCTCGCTCGTAATGGATGACTGCCTTGCCCGAGGAAAGGATATCACCGAGGGCGGAGCACGTTACAATTATACAGGACCGCAGGCGGTCGGACTTTCTGATGTTGCCGATTCCCTTGCAGCTATCAGCAAGTTTGTATTCGACGAGAAAAGTATCTCGATGGATCACCTCGTTAAAGCGTTGGACACGGATTTTCAGGGACACGAAGAACTGCGTCAGATGCTCGCCAATAAAGCACCTAAATACGGCAACGATGATGATTACGTTGATGAGTTCGCCGGCGAGGCGGTCCGTATATACTGCGAAGAGGTTGAACAGTACCGGAACACCCGCGGAGGGGTATACAGACCGGGAGTCTACTCGGTATCAGCCAATGTACCGCTCGGACTGCATGTCGGGGCCACCCCGAACGGCAGAAGGTCGAGGGCGGCACTCGGCGACGGCGTAGGACCTGTTCAGGCATGCGACATAATGGGCCCGACCGCGGTAACAAGATCGGTCGCAAAACTCAACCACGAACTCGTAACAAACGGTACGCTGCTGAACCAGAAATTCAGCCGTGATCTTATGAATACCGAAGAAGGTAAACGCGGACTCGGTGATCTGATACGCAGCTATTTCGACCTCGGCGGCTGGCATATCCAGTTCAACGTCGTTGATGCCGAGCTGCTGCGCGAAGCACAGGAAAAGCCCCAGGAACATAAGGATCTGATCATCAGGGTTGCAGGCTACAGTGCTTTCTTCGTAGAACTCGACAGCAAGGTCCAGGACGACATCATAAACCGTACCGAACAGACAAGATTTTAGATGATGTCAGAGACAGGAATAATTTTCAATATTCAGCGGTTTTCACTTCATGACGGCCCGGGGACCAGGACCGTCATATTCTTCAAGGGCTGCCCTTTGAGCTGCCTCTGGTGTTCGAACCCGGAATCACAGAACCCGGACGCGGAGCTTTTATACTACAGGAACAAATGTATTCTGTGCGGCAGCTGCGTCAGGGCAGCAGGGGGCAGAGGGCTCGATACAACGGGAATCGACATCAGCAAAGACGGAATCTTACTGAACAGGGCTATTGTAGATACAGTAAAAACAGTCACAGCCTGCCCGACAGGTGCACTCGAAGTTATTGGCCAGAAAACCACCGCGGAAGAGATCGTTCCGGTTCTTATGAGGGACGCTCCATATTTCAGACGATCGGGCGGAGGAGTAACACTGTCAGGCGGCGAACCGGCCATGCAGGCGGGATTCTGCGCCGAAATAATTACACGGCTGACGGAACTAGGCGTTCATACGGCGGTGGAGACATGCGGCCATCGAAGATGGGACCCGTTCATCCGCGCTGTCGGAGGTGCCGATCTGATCCTTTATGATCTGAAGGGTGCCGACCCGGAAATCCACACCAGGGCTGTGGGTGTAGATAATGAGCTGATACTGGAAAATTTCATAAAAATAGTCCGGCTGAAACCGGTCCATGTAAGAATTCCCGTAATCCCCGGATATAACGCAACCGATGAGAACTTCAAACTGACGACAGCCTTCATCCTGAACAGCGGGTTCAGCGGCGAGGTTCACCTGCTTCCTTATCACAGCTACGGCACGGGTAAGTACAAGGCAATGCAGAAAGAATACAGCCTTAATGAAACGAAACCTCCGGAAACAGAACAGCTTGAAAAATGGGCATACAGCTTTGAATCGGAAGGGCTGACAGTCAGGATCCACAGCCACTGATAAAAATTCTAAACGCTGGCGGCTTTGAACCTGAGCACGGTACGAAACTTTTCAGGTGCAGTTTTTCTCGCATCCGTAAGGTATATTTCCCTGTGCCTTTTATCTGTACGCCGGAATCCGGATTCCAGGCAAAAATCTTCCATATACATAAAACTTTCCGGTTCTGTATCATATGGCCCCGCGTGCAGCATCTGAACACATAGCCCTTCTTTGATTGTCTCAAAACGGACTTCATCAAGAAGCGCATGGGGTTTCTTCTTTCGGGTTTTTTCGATTATTTCATCAGCGAATTCAGGCTGTACAAAATCCGGCTGCCTGATCATCAGATCGAAAACTAGTTCATTTTTATCGAGTACACCTGAATTCTGCTTTTTAGCCTTGTCGGAAATGTCCCAGAACCCTTCCAGCGGGTATACGGTATATTCGAAGTACCCGTCCGGGGCTGTGCCGGATTTATGGCTCATTCGGACGGCATATGAGAGTGAATACAGAACACCAATGTACTCTGCGAAAAAATCATCATTAGGGTTGCCGGCTCCGCTGACAACAAAAAACTTCATTTCCGGAATTTCGATTATTTCCGGCTTCTTCCCGGGCAGGTAAAACTGCTTTTCCTGTTTTCGCCATTCTTGTTTCATAACACGCTAATATTACCGCCGCGGGCTGCCGGTTGTCAAATACACTTTTCAATCAAGCTTTAATCAGTTGGAGTTTCGGTTCAGACGGTCACCGTAAGTCCAAGCTCCCTGAGTTTTGCATCCGTCACAAAACCATTGCTGTCCCATCCCCGGAAATCATAATAATCTTCAAGCATCGGTTCGAAGGGCGGAAGCTCATTCGTCCCCCCGCCCCTTCGGTGGGTTAGAATCCTCTCAGGCAGACTGTCGTCCCTGCGAGAAAGTCCGAGCCTCTGGTTATACAGGCGCTTGATATTGAAAATCCGCTCGCCGGTTTTAAGGAATTCTTCAACCGACATGTCCCAGCCGGTGGCGGCATTCAGGTAACCAAGTGTATGACCCACCATCAGCCCGCCGTAACGGGCAAACTTGCATATACACAGCGAATCAAACAGGCAGGACCAATCCTGCATACGCGCGACGATCGCCGCTTTCTTCGGCGAAAACCGCCCTTCTGAAGCGTCAACCCCGAGGTGTTCGACATAGGCCTCCTCGTAGTCCTGGGTGAATGACAGGTGGCATGCCCCCCTGTTTGATGTGGCATAGGCGAGCGCGAGTGAGAAATTAGCCCGCGGATCATGCGCAGGGAATTCCAGCCCCTTGACCTGCTGGGTAAATGCTTCCGCTTCGGGCCCGATTTTTTTCGAGAAACTTCTTGCCCCGTCGGCCATCATTTCGCCGAGGACGCCCTCACTTTTGCACATCTTTTCCAGCGCTTGAAGCGCGGCTTCACCGCTGCCGAATACCATTTTAAGCCCGCCGGTCTGTTCATCCGTCAGCAGTCCCTTTTCATAGGCTTCCATGGCAACGGCAATCGTATTGCCGGCCGAGATTGTATCTATCCCGTAGCGGTTGCAGATTTCATTCTCTTTCAGAATTACGTCGTAATCGTCGATCAGCAGGTTGGCGCCCATAAGCCCTACAGTTTCATATTCCGGTGCCGCTATCTGCTCGCCGTCGTAAGGACCGCCCTTTGCGGTCCCAATCTTTCCGCAGGCAATAGGACATTTTCCGCAGGCATAGTTTTTCAGGTTATGTGTTTTGATCGTCGTGTAGCCCTTGATGCGTTCCGCACCCTCAGGCCAGTTTCCCTGGTACCAGTTTTTAATCGGAAGGTTGCCTATCTCTTCAAAGAAGTCCAGCGCACAGGTCGTTCCGGCCTCTCGCATTCCTGCGGCATCATCCTTCATCGACTGGTTCAGCGATTTATTAATCTGCTTAACCCGGTCACTGTCCGCGATTTCTGGTAATGTATTTCCCGCTACAGTAACTGCCTTCAGGTTCTTCGAACCCATAACCGCGCCGAGGCCGCAGCGTCCGGCTGCCCTTCCGTGAGCGCCGTCGGCTATTATTGCAGCTACCCTGATAAGTTTTTCGCCCGAAGGGCCGATACAGGCAACCTCGCACCCCTTTCCCTCTCTTTCTTTCAGAACACGCTGTGTTTTAAAAGTATCGAGGCCCCACAGATCTTCGGCGCTCTTCAGGTCCACGCCGTCGTCGCTGATTCTGAGGTAGACGGGTTTTTCAGCCCGGCCTCGAACCACAACCATATCGTAGCCGGTCTTTTTAAAACGGCTGCCCCATTTGCCGCCGCAGGAGGCTTCGCCGTATATACCGGTCTGCGGAGACTTGCTCACAATCTCGAAGCGGTCAGAATTGAAGCCGCCGCCGGCCGTTGCCGGGCCTGTAGCCCAGATCATCACATTCTCAGGTCCGAGCGAATCAGTTTCCGGACCGGTAAGATCATAAAGCATTTTCGCACCGAACCCGCTTCCGCCGATCCATTTTCTTATAAAATCATCCTTCAGGCTGACCGTTTCAATATTCCCTGAGGTCAGGTCAATATCGAGATATTTTCCATGATAACCCTTCATATCTTTTTATCCCCCTATTTTAATGTCTCTGCCAGTCCGGCTATCGCTTCGGCTGTAAATCCGTACCGCTCTTTAAGGTACGGGAGCTTCCCGACCTCACCGAATTCTTCATGCACCCCGTGTGTCAGGACCCGGACCGGATGTTCGGCTGCGAGGAAGGTGGCAACAGCCGAACCCATTCCGGTCGCAGCCTGGTGATTTTCACAGGTCAGAACGGCTCCGGTCTTTACCGCGTATTCAAGCACCAGCTCTTTGTCTATCGGTTTTATGGTGTGCATGTCGATTACTGCAGCGCTTATGCCTTTGGCCTTCAGCAGTTCCGCAGCCTTAAGAGATTCAGAAACAAGAACAGCTCCGACAGCTATGATAGTAAGGTCACTGCCGTCGCGCAGAACCTTTCCGCGTCCAAGTTCGAATTTTTCGTTATCATTGTAGATCCTGTCAGCACTCTTGCGGTGCAGCCTGAGGTATGTGCAGTTCGGAGAAGCCGCAGCCAGTTTTACAAGCGCCTTCAGCGAAACGGCATCGCAGGGTTCGTAGATAACCAGGTTGGGAGTGTTTCTCATAATACCGATATCTTCGAAGGTCATATGGGTTCCGCCGTTAAGCTGACTGGTTATGCCGGGATCCGATCCGGTTAGGTTCACATTCAGCCCCGCGTAATTGGATGATATAAAAAACTGGTCATACACCCTTCTGCCTGCAAAACAGGCGAAAGTGCTTGCGAACGGAATCTTGCCGGCGGCAGAGAGTCCTGAAGCGATGCCGATCATGTTTGCCTCGGCGACCCCGACATTAATTGCACGTTCGGGATACTTTTTAAAAAAGGCAGGCAGGCCGTCTGCACCCATCAGGTCGGCGTCAAGTACGACGAGATCGGGGTTTTCACCAGCTATCTCAATAAGGGTTTCACAGTAAACATCACGCATATCCTTGTCAGGCATAATTCTCCTCCTGCCGGCTCAGTTCGGCAATGGCCTGATCCCGCTGCTCCGGGCTGAATGCCATGTTGTGGCTTGAAAGATTCTCTTCAGCGAAGGAGGCGCCCTTTCCTTTCAGCGTATCGAGTATAATCATCGAGGGACGGCCCTTTACCAGTTTTGCCCGCTCGACAGCCTCAGAGATCCGGTCTATTCTGTGACCGTCGACCCTCTGAACATACCAGTTGAAGGCTGTCCATTTTGCGCCGAGGTCATCGAGATTCATGATGTCCCTGGTATACCCGTCTATATTCATTTTATTGTAATCTGTGAAAGCAATAAGGTTATCGAGTCCGAAGTGGGGAGCGGCCATCGCGGCCTCCCAGATCTGTCCTTCATCGCTTTCACCGTCGCCTATTATAGCGTAGATGTAATTTTCTAAATTATTCATTCTGCAGCCAAGTGCCAGCCCGATTGCGGCTGATAGTCCCTGGCCCAGCGAACCTGTACTCATGTCGATTCCCGGGGTCCGGAGCATGTCACAGTGGCTTGGAAGGTTCGTACCGCCCTGATTCAGTGTAGAAAGCCAGTCGACCGGGAAAAAGCCCTTGTCGGCCAGAACGGCATAGAGGGCCGGACCGGCATGTCCCTTCGACAGCACAAGCCTGTCACGTTCGGGTAATAATGGATTATCCGGATCCACATTCATGTGCTTATAATATAAAACCGTGAGAACCTCAACAATCGACAGAGAACCGCCGATGTGCCCGATTCCAAGATCGCCGATCGACTTGATTATCATCTTTCTGAGTCTCAGCGCGGTTTTTTCAAGATTCATCGAATCCATATGATTTCTCCTATGAAGATCCCCGCATGGAGCGGGTTTCGGAACTGAAGTTTGCAAGCGAAGCTTGTCAAACTTCATAATAAAAAAATTACAAAAGTTACGAAGTAACTTCGGTAATCTTTTTTATTCCTCCTGAATACAAAACCAAAATATGGTATTATTGGAATTGAAGCCCGCTCCTGCGAGCGGACTTCGTTAGTGTACGGCTGTTTCCTCTGTAAAAACGTTCCGGGGATCTGCAAATCCCTAACGAGCGTTTGGGGAAACAGCTTTTAATTAGAAAGCTGGCTTCTGACCGGCAACATTATCTTTTGTGATCTTTCTTGACGGGGGTATTACCTCTGCATCAACCTTTTCACCGTTTAATATTTTCATGGCAAGCTCAAAGCCCTGAGTGCCGCAAGGTTCATATGTCCATGTCGCAGACATTTCTCCGGCTGCTATGGCATCAAGTTCTTCCTGCTGTCCGTCGAGACCTATGATTATTACTTCATCAAGTCTTCCGGCATCTTTTACAGCCTGAACCGCACCAAGGGCCATTTCACCGTTAGCTGCGAAGATTACATCCAGGGTTCCGGCAGGATTGGCCTGCAGAACGTTCTGCATTACACTTACTGCCTGGGGCCTTCTGTAATCAGCCGGCTGCTGGGCGACAACCTTGATTCCGCTGTACTTGTCAATTACCTCATGGAATCCGCCTACCCTGTTTACTGATGTTTCATCCCCGGGAATTCCTTCGATGACGACAACATTTCCTTTAACTGAGCCGTATTTGGCTTTCAGGCTGTCGACTACGTATTTACCTATTTCAGTTCCGATCAGTCGGTTATCCATCGAAACCATTGTGATCGCATCGGTACCGTGAATGGGTTTGCCGACAAACATGAAGGGTATTCCCTTATCGTGAACTTTCTTCAGTTCCTGTTTCAGACCTTCAGCCTTGGCAGCCTGAACAAGAAGAATATCAATCCCCTTTGTCAGCATGTCTTCGATTCCGGCGACCTGCTTTACGACAGATCCCTGTCCGTCAGTCGCAATTACTTTTACGTTCGGGTATGCCTTGGCGGCTTCAATGATCTGGTCCCTCTGGGTGATCATGAACGGGTGGTCGAGACTCTCCTGAGAAAGACCGATAACAATCATGTCTTTTCCGCTGTCCTGCTGACCCGCGGCAAAAACTGCTCCTGTAATACTGAGTAGTACCAGCATCACAACCACGATTCTTTTCATTCTTTTTCCTCCTGCAAATAATTCCGTATGATAGAACGGCACTAATGACGTTTTATCATCCTCCTAATCAGGAACAACGGTGATTATCGTTTTCCGTTAAACCTGTCTGTATTGTGATCAGCCGCAGGTTTTAGGTTCCCGGGGCTGCCTGCTCACTGAAACAAACTTTATTTTTTCTGATTAGCCTGAAGACTCTGGGCAAGTACGGCAATTATGATAATCGCGCCCTTTACAATCTTCTGGGTGTAACCTGGAACATCTATAAGGTTCAGAAAATTGTTCAGTATTCCGATTATTACGACCCCTATTACCGTCCCTACAACGCCGCCGCGCCCGCCCGACAGCGAAGTTCCGCCGACAGCGACCGATGCGATGGCATCAAGTTCCATTCCAGAACCCAGGTTGGCTTCACCGACGTTCAGATGATTGGCCATGATTACACCCGCAAAGCCGGAGAGTCCCGAGCTGATAACGTAGGCGGCGAGTTTGACGCGGTCCACCCTGATTCCCGAAAGCCGGCTGCCTTCTTCATTGCCTCCGACCGCGTATATATAGCGGCCGAGTCTTGTTCTGTTAAGTACTATGCTCGCGAAAATTGCTGTTACGGTGAAAAGAATTGTCTGGACCGGTATTGTATTGAACAGCTTTCCCTGCCCCAGAAAAGACAGGCCTTCGGGCGTTCCAATTATCGGGTGGCCGTGAGAATACGTCAGCCCGACACCGACAACTGCAGTCATCATGCCGAGGGTGGCTATAAAGGCCTGCAGTTTTCCCTTTGTTACAAGCAGCCCGGTTACAAGCCCGCAGACCATACTCAGAACCATTGCGATAATAAATGCGGGAATCGCGCCGATATCCTTAAACCCCGCGACAATCAGGGTAGAAAAAGCCAGTACGGAACCTACCGACAGGTCAATGCCCCCGGTGATTATTACAAAGGTCATTCCGATGCTTATAATTCCAATTACGGAAACCTGTCTTGTTATGTTAAGAAGGTTCTCAGCCTTTAAAAAGTAAGGCGATACAATAGCACAGACAATAAACAGAATTATAAGAACAATAAGCATTCCGTAGTTTTCAACAAAATGTGCCCTGTTGAATTTAGTTAATTTAAGATCAGACATTATGCCACCTCCCCTGTTGCACACTTCATGATTTTTTCTTCAGTAGCATCTTTAGCCTGAAATTGACCGGTAAGCCTGCCCGCATGCATTACAAGAATTCTGTCGCTGACCCCGAGAATCTCAGGCAGCTCTGAAGATATCATTATTATTACCTTGCCTCCGTCGGCAAGTTTTCTCATCAGATTATAGATTTCAGCCTTCGCACCGACGTCTATTCCCCTTGTCGGTTCATCAAGGATGATCACATTGCAGTCCCTGGCCAGCCACTTTGCAAGTACCACTTTCTGCTGGTTGCCGCCTGAAAGACCGCTGACAGGTACCTCAGTGCCTGCGGTTGCAATTCTGAGCATTTTCACATAGGTCTCGGCAAGTTCCTTTTCTTTCCTCGGCTGTATTAATCCCCCGCGCAGCATTGTGTCCAGAACTGTCAGAGAAATATTCTTTTTCACAGACAGTCCTAAAATCAGCCCCTGCTGCTTCCGGTCTTCGGTAGCAAAACCTATGCTTCTGGAAATTGCCTTCAAAGGTTCATTGATGCGGACTTCCTCTCCGTTCAGTAGGATGGTGCCGCTGTCAATCTGGTCTGCGCCGAAAATGGCCCGGGCAAGCTCCGTACGGCCGGCACCGACAAGTCCCGAAATTCCGAGTATTTCGCCTGCATATGCCTCGAATGAAATATCATGCAGCACACCCTTCCGCTGAAAATTCTTTACCTCAAGAACCTTTTCTCCTCTTGAGACTCCCGACCGGTCAGGATAATACTCGCCGAGCGTACGGCCGACCATCATCCGGATCATCCTGTCCTTATCGATATCGGCGACGTTCTCTGTTCCGACAGTACCGCCGTCCTTGAGGATGGTTACCCGGTCGCAGACTTCGAAAATTTCTTCGAGCCGGTGAGAAATGTAAATTATGGTCTTTCCGCTTTCCTTCAGTTTTCTGATGGTCTTGAACAGGAAATCTATTTCATGATCTGTAAGGGTAGCCGTCGGCTCATCCATTACGATAAGTTCCGCGTTCATCGACAGGGCCTTCGCAATCTCAACCATCTGCTGCTGGGCCACACTGATGTTCTTCACCTTTTCGTCAACATCTATTTTGAGTCCCAGCCCGTTAAGCAGTTTTTTAGCGGTCGCCTTCATTGTCCTGTAGTCGATGAATCTTCCGCCAAGCAGAGGTTCGCGCCCTATGAAGATGTTTTCCACAACGCTCATATATGGAACAAGGTTGAACTCCTGGTAAATTATTGCGATTCCCGCCTTCTGTGCAGAGATTGGGTCAGGATGGCTGAAAAGACTTCCCCGAAACCAGATTTCTCCTGAATCAGGCTGATGCGCTGCGCTGAGGACCTTCATCAAAGTAGACTTTCCCGCTCCGTTTTCTCCAAGAAGAGCGTGAACCTCACCTTCCCTGCATGAGAAGCTGACGTTGTTCAGTGCTTTTACACCCGGAAAGGTTTTTACAATATTTTTCATCTGCAGTATGGTATTTTCCGTCATTTAATCTCTCTCCGGCTTTATAATTGCAATAAACATGCCAATATTTTTTCAATACAGTTTTTGATGCTCTTTTTGAGGATTCCGGGAACATACATTACCAACAAAACAATGTAAATAATAACTATTTGTATAGTAAGTAATTATATTAAAGGAATACCCCGGAGTCAAAGCTGCGATGCTGTATTTTGTAAATAATAAATTTATTCTGAAACGATTCAGATTAGCATGCCGCATCTCGTTTATTTTTTTTACATATAATACTGCTTTATGTGTAAAAAAGTTACGATATTGGTGATGAACGCTCAACGAACACCTGTCCATAAATCTTCAGAAATATTTTTTTAACGAAATAATGTCGAGCCTCTGTAGACAACTGCTGTTCTTTCTAATAATATAAAACAGTAAAAACACTATAGGTTGGATGTAACTTATAATGGATATTAAAGCGTATCTTTCAAGAATTGGTATACATGGGATGCTGGAGCCCAATCTCGAAAATCTGAGATTGCTCCAGAGCAGGCATCTGCTTTCGGTTCCGTTTGAAAATCTTGATATACATATGTACAACAAACTCTCCGCTGATCCGGAAGAACTCTTTGAAAAGATAGTGCTGCAGCGCCGCGGCGGGGTCTGCTATGAACTCAACTACCTTTACATGCTGCTGCTGAAAGAGATGGGCTATAAGACCTCGTTCTACGGCGGCAGAACCAGCGATAACGGTACATTCTTCGATCACAGTTTTCCCATGGTTGAAATTGAAGATAAAAAATACCTGACAGATGTCGGCTTCGGGGACAATTTTCTGTATCCTCTTGAATTCAAGCCCGATGTGCAGCAGCCGGATCCGAAGGGTCTGTTTACTATCGAATACGAGGGCGGCGGGTATTACACCTTATACAAGGAACTCGAAGGAAAAAGATTCCGGGAATATACATTCACACTGAACAAACGTAAAATCAGCGATTTTAACGAACGAAAGCTTTTTTATACTACTGATCTGCAATCTCATTTTTTCAAGAATCTGATCGTTTCGATCGAGCGTGAAAACGGCAGAATTTCACTAAAGCAATCAAAGATCCTGCTGACCGAAGGAAATGAGCGAAGATGGGTGAAGGTAGAGAATTTTCACCACTACGTGAACCTGCTTTTCGAGTATTTCGGCATAGTATTGACGCCGCAGCAGAGGAAGAAACTGAAGAACTCCAAATTCTGGAACAAACGCCACAACAGACGTAAAACCCACGCCCTGCTGATGGCAAGTTCGATTCAGCAGAACTTCGTCAACAAGCTCGGTACATTTCTCGGCGGCTGAAAAACGCAGTTATTCCTGTAGCCAGTCCGATACCTTGTCTAAAACAAAATCCTTCTCGGGACCGTCAAAAAATACATGCGGACTCTTTTTCAGCGTAACACATGTTACCCTGCCGCTGACACCCGCAGAAATTATATCCATAGCCGAGGGCGGTACGGTGCGGTCGGCTTCAGAAACCATAATATACACTGGACATTCAACCATACCGAGTCTCTTCTTCGCGGCAGAAGATAGCCGGTTGAGCTCAGCGAGCGTTTTTGAATAATAATGACTCCAGTATTCCCTCTGCAGAACCTTCCGGTCTTCATCATATTCAGCAGGTCCGTCCTTTTTGCGTTTTATCTTCGGAAGAATAAATTTCAGGATCGGGGTAAAGTAGAAGATCGCTTTCCTGACCGCTACAGCAGGCGCGAGCAGAACGATTTTGGCGGGTCGGAACTCTGCCGCAAGCAGAATTGCTATAACTCCCCCCATCGAAAGACCTACCACAGAGACTTCATCGTATCGGCTCTGCAGATTCAGATATTCATCCCGCATATGGCGGTACCACAGCCTGCGGCCGGAGGAAAGGAAGTCTTCAGCGTCAGTTCCGTGTCCCGGCAGCCTCGGGACCGCAACGGCATAACCCTCTGAATGCAGCCGTTCAGCAAGCTCATACATATCATGCGGATACCCGTTATAACCATGCAGAATCAGAACAGCTTTCGGCCCTGCTCCCTCACGGTACAGCGGCAAAGCGGATTTTAGGACCCTTGTTGTACTTTTCATGTCATCTCATGTTAATACACGAATCAGATTTTTGTCAAATTAAGCAAAATTCCTGCTGAACAATCCGGCATTGAAACAGAAAAAAAGCTGTTTTATTGAACAGATTTTCAGGCTTTGGTAATATTGAACCGGAGGGTTTTCAAATGAATAAAGTGTTAAGTAAAATTTCTGTAGTCAAATTCACAGCTTCAGCAGCCTTTTTAATTTTGATCGCATCCTGCTCCACTCTGCAGCAGGCCCCGGAATCCGCGCAGTCTCCGAAAGCAGCTTCAGCCGAAACCGTAAGAAAATCACCGCAGCTTGATATAAGTGATTTCGGTGCAGAGACAATTGAGCCGGGAGTATTGACAGTCGGGTATACGGACATCTGGGTAGACGGCTACCTTGACCAGGATGAGACAGGTCCGCACGGGATGGATGCCGAAATAGCGGCGATAATCGCAGCACAGTTTAATCTCGATATCGACTGGATCCTGGTACCGTCGGAAGGGAATTTTTTCGAATCGGTCAGAAAAACCCTTAACGGAAGAAAAATTGATATGTTTATTTCGGTGACGAGCATCCTTCCTGACAGAGAAAAATCTGTACTTTTTTCTGTTCCATATGCAAAAGAGAAGGAAGATATAGGAATCGCATTAAGACTTGACAATATAAGTCTGAAGAACGCGGTCGATTCGGTCCTCGACAAACTCGGTTCCGACGGAACGCTGGCAAAGCTGCACTCAGAGTATGTTGAGCCGCTGACCACTATTTACACCACACATAATGTAATGAATACTCTCAAAGGAATCTACTTTATTGAAGACTGCCGCATAGACGGCAATGAAGACGCCATGGATCAGGTCAGCATGGTCGAAATCAACTATGACAAAACATGGATCGAGTACGGTTTTAACGGTGGTATAATCCGAAACCTGGAGATTCTGTTTACAGATTTATCTGTTTTATCAGTAAAAGTAATCAATTCAAAACTGAACCCTGATGACGAGGGATCTGTAATTAATTTTGAATATGATCTTCAGCAGCTGAAAGATACAGGCAGGATCGAGTTTCAAACCCGTGGTTCCGATGATATACAGGTATATATTTCAATGATAAAGGGTGAATGATGAATAATATTAAAACAGCCGCCATCGTCGGGGCCGGAGCGCTCGGGCTGATGTATGCCGGGCTATTGAGTTCAAAATTAGGGCAAAACTGCTTCTTCATCGCGGATGGTGAACGCTGCGACCGTATTAAGAACAGCCGGTTTTCAATCAACGGCGAGGCCTATGCATTCCCGGTTAAAAAACCCGAAGAAATTTCCGGCAGCTGCGACCTTGTTGTGATTGCAGTTAAAAACAACCATCTCGATGCAGTTCCGGCGCTCATTAAAAACGCGGTATCAAAAGATACAGTTATAATATCGGTTCTCAACGGTATCGACAGCGAAGAATTCCTGTCGGCGGAATTTCCGGATACTGAAGTGGTCTGCTGTGTAGCTCTTGGAATGGACGCCGTCAAGGAAGGGCCGGTCGTGACATATACATCGCCGGGTAAACTGCTGATAGGTTCAGCCGGGAGGGCCGGCAGCAATGGAATCACAAAACTGTCCCGGTTATTTGAAAACTGTTCGATGAAATATGAAATTCCGGATGACATAATCAGATCGCTGTGGTGGAAGTGGATGATAAACATCGGGGTAAACCAGGTATCGGCAGTAACCGGCGCATGCTACGGAACCTTCCACTCCGATGAAGGACTGCAGCAGCTGATGGAGTCAGCGATGTTTGAAACAGTCAGAGTTGCCGAAGCCTGCGGAATCGACCTTCGCAATGACGACATCAAAGACTGGTATCCCATCCTTTTCAGCCTCGGGGCTGAAGGAAAAACCTCGATGCTGCAGGACATTGAAGCCTGCAGACCGACCGAAGCACCATGGTTCAGCGGAAAACTTATAAAGCTTGCCGCGCAGCACGATATTAATGTACCGGTCAACCGTACACTCTACAGAATTATCAGAACCAAAGAAAAACTTTATTCGGAGGACAAAAACTGCTGAACCCTGCGGATTGTTGGTTTTGCAAACATCAGGATTTCAGGTTAGAATAATTCATTATGAAAAGACAAACAGATTTTGCAAAAACAAAAATAATCGGAACAGTCGGACCGGCAATCAGTTCTCCTGAGATAATTGCCGAACTCATTCTTGCAGGCATGGACGTGGCGAGGCTTAATTTCAGCCACGGGACCCACGAGGAGCACGCGGAGAACATCCGCAAAATAAGGGAAGGTGCCGAAATTGCCCAGAGTCCGATAGCGATACTCGCCGATCTATGCGGACCGAAAATCAGGCTTGGATTAATTGATAATGAATTTACAATAAACACCGGGGAACAGGTTGTTATCAGCCCTGAACCAGGTAAATACAGCGGCGGCTTAAAACTGATTCCGACGGATTACTCCCCCCTGCCCTCAGATGTCGTTCCCGGAGACAGGATCCTGATAGATGACGGCCTGCTGCAGGTTGCCGTAAAATCCGTTTCGGGCTCCAATGTATTCTGCGACGTAATCGACGGCGGTATAGTAAAGTCCCGCAAGGGAATGAACCTGCCGAATGTAAAGATAAGCGAACCGGCGATTACCCGGAAAGACATCAAAGACCTGGATTTTATTGTCGCACATGACATAGACTTTGTCGCGCTCTCCTTCGTCAGAAGCGCAGACGACATACGCGGGCTGAGGTGGCTCCTGAAGGAACGAGAATCCGAACTTCCGATAATCGCGAAAATAGAGAAACCGGAAGCAATCAGGGACCTGGATGCTATCATAGCTGAAACAGACATCGTAATGATCGCCCGCGGAGACCTGGGAGTTGAGCTGCCCCCGCAGGATGTTCCTACTCTTCAGAAAAAGATAATCAGAAAATGCATCAGCTATAACAAACCCGTAATTACAGCGACCCAGATGCTTGAATCAATGGTAAAAAATCCCCGCCCTACCCGTGCGGAGGCCAGCGACGTAGCCAATGCGGTTTATGACGGGACCGACGCGGTGATGCTCAGCGCCGAGACATCCGTAGGCGACCACCCGCTAACAGCGGTTAAAACAATGGAACAGATAATCCGCTCATCTGAACATCATTCGCTGTCCGGCGAATTCGTAAGAGTCCGGCGCGAGAGCGGAGAAATGACTGACGAAGAAAACATCTGCCGTTCAGCCTGTATAATGGCCCAGGAAGCCGGCGCCAGGGCAATTATAGCAATTACCAAATCCGGAAAAACAGCCAGGCTTCTTTCAAAATACCGGTCGGACGTACCAATACTTGCTTTCTCGCAGAACGAAAAAACAATCCGGGAGCTCAACATTGTCTGGGGAGTTCAGGGAGAGCTGCTCGATAACGTGGGAGAAACCGACGAGACGCTCAGGAGGGCCAGGGAAAGAGCGGTTTCGCTCGGGTACATTAAACCAGGCGACAAGGTTGTCTATACGACCGGGATACCGCTGCTGCAGAGCAGGCATGCCAATATGGTTAAAATCGATAAGGTCTGAACCCCGGTACTGTTTCTATAAATAAAAACATTTTCCCTTTTTCAGCTTGACCAGCCACCATCGGTATTGTAATGTGAATAACCGACTGGTCAGTCTATTTACCGACTAATCAGTCTATCAATGGAGGAAAAGATGAAAAAGACAGTCACCGCGGTATTGATTATACTGCTGACCGCATCAGCCCTTTTTGCCGGAGGCAGCCAGGAAGAGGGAACAGTAAAAATCGGCGCGTTATTCGCGGTAACGGGCGGGGCTTCATTCCTCGGCGCACCGGAAGCAAAAACAGCCGAAATGCTCGTAGAGGAAATTAATGCTGCAGGCGGAATCGACGGAAGACAGGTCGAGCTCATAATCAAGGATACAGCAGGGAATCCGGAAAAGGCAATTTCGTTTGCCAAACAGCTGATCGAGGAAGACAATGTCGTCGCAATCATCGGACCGTCCACAAGCGGTGAAACAATGCAGATTAAGGATCTTTGCGAGTCCTACAAGACTCCCCTGATTTCATGCGCGGCTGCTGAAGCCATTGTTGATCCTGTCGCTTCATATGTTTTCAAAACTCCTGAAAAAGACAGCTATGTTGTAAAATGGATCTATAAAACCATGCAGGGTATGGGTATAAGCAAGATCGGAATTGTAGGCGCGAACACTGGTTTCGGAAACGCAGGGCTTGGTCAGCTTGAAAAATACGCTCCTGAATTCGGAATCGAGATTGCCGCTAAAGAATCCTATGACAGTGCCGCAACAGATCTTACTGCTGTTCTGACAAAACTGAATTCGAAGGATATCCAGGCGGTGGTCAACTGGTCAATAGTTCCCGCCCAGTCAATCGTTCCCAAAAACATGAAACAGATCGGCATGGATATGCCGCTTTTCCAGAGCCATGGGTTCGGAAATATCAAGTACGTCGAAGCTGCCGGTGCAGCTGCCGAAGGGATTATTTTCCCGGCCGGCCGCCTTCTTGTTGCCGAAAAGCTTCCCGACGGAAACCCCCAGAAAGCGGTTCTGGTAAAATATAAAAAGGCCTATGAAAGCAGATACAACGAAGCAATAAGCGGGTTCGGCGGCTACGCCTTCGACGCAATCAGGCTGATCGAAGAGGCTGTGAAAAAAGCAGGCAGCACCGACAGGGAGGAAATCAGAAAAGCTCTCGAGAGCATAACGAACTTTCCAGGCGCTACAGGCATTTTCAACATGTCCGCGGCTGATCATAACGGCGTCTCAATGGACTCGGTTGTTATGCTCACTGTTAAAAACGGACAGTTTGATCTCTATACAAAGTAGAGAGCCGGCCGATAAATGACATTTGATCAGATTCTGCAGTATATTTTTTCAGGTATAACTGTAGGAAGTATCTACGCGTTTGTGGCCATCGGCTACAACATAATCTACAACACCACCGGCATCATAAATTTCGCTCAGGGCGAGTTTGTGATGCTCGGAGGAATGATTGCGTATACATTCTCCGGATTTATGGCGCTGCTGCCCGCTATTGCGGCGGCAGTTTTAATTACAGCCGCAGTCGGCGGCGTCATAGAGAATGTATTCATCCGCAGGATGCGCAGGACTTCAGTTCTCGGAATGATCGTGGTAACCATAGGGCTGTCGATTCTTATCAGGGAAATTGCGCTCTATATCTGGGACGAAAAGATCAGGGCACTAAGATTCTTTACCGGAAGCGAAATCTCTTCGGTGAATATTCTGGGCGCCCGCATATCACCCCAGGTCCTGTGGGTCCTCGGCGTTACGATTCTGATTACCGCTGGGCTGTATTTCTTTCTGAAGTTTACTTTAACAGGGCAGGCAATGCGCGCCTGTTCCGAAAACCCCAGAGCGGCAAAGCTCTGCGGAATAAGAACCGAACGGATGATAAGCCTGTCGTTCATGGTCTCGGCAGGAATCGGAGCTCTCGGCGGCTGCGTGGTGTCGCCTCTGACGCAGACCCACTACGCGATGGGGTCCGACCTTGCAGTCAAGGGCTTTACAGTCGCAATCCTCGGAGGACTCGGGAATCCCGTTTCCGCCGTTGCCGCGGGGCTGCTGCTGGGACTTATTGAATCCTTCAGCATAAGTATTCTTCCGATGGCTTACAAGGATGTAATTTCGATTATTATACTTCTGATAATTCTCGTTGCCAAACCGTCGGGGCTTTTCGGCTCGAGTGCGGCGGCAGCGCTGAAGGATTACTGATGCTTAACAATTCAGCAAAAAAATATTTTCCGGTACTGATACTTGCCATCGTTATCGCGGTTATCCAGCTGCTGACCCTTGTTACCGGCAAGGCCTTCCTGCTTACCCAGCTTACAATGTCCGCCTGGTATGTGCTTGTTGCAATCGGGCTATGCATGGTCATGGGATATGCCGGGCAGATATCACTCGGTCAGGCAGGATTCTTCGCCATCGGAGGCTATACAACAGCCTATCTTTCAACCCTGGATTTCACAGGCAGAACAGCTGCGGGAATCGGGAGGCTTCTTGATTCCGCGGGGCTGCTTATTGCTAAGGAGAACCTGTACGGCAATACCGTCACCTACATTTCACCCTGGATCGCCCTGATTCTTGCTATAGTTATTTCCGCAGCAGCAGCCTGGCTGATTGGCGTTCCGATACTGAAACTCAGGGGGCACTACCTTGCGATGGCGACAATGGGTTTCGGTATAATCATCAACCGCATAGTACTCGGCACGAAACTTTTCGGCGAGGCCGACGGTATATCGAATGTTCCGGCCTTCAGCATTATTCCCGGCTTTGCAGTCAGCGGGGATTTCAGGGTCAGAGTCGGCAACTACTATTTTGCGTGGCTGATTATTATCATAGCCATGATTCTGCTGATTAACCTGATTAATTCCCGTTCCGGCCGGGCGCTCAGGGCGCTTCACGGCAGTGAAGACGCAGCCGACGCGATGGGGGTAAATACGGCAAAGTACAAGGTTTCGGTTTTTGTTATCGGGGCTGTATTTGCCGCAGTTGCCGGATTCTTCATGACTCACTACAACGGAGGCATCGGTCCGTCGGAGGCAGGCGTCGTTAAATCCATCCGTTACGTAGCCATCGTGGCAGTCGGCGGAATGGCCAACATCTGGGGGACCCTGATTATGGGGCTGCTTCTGAATTTCCTGTCGCTTCGCGGTATTTTCGGACACTTCGATGATGCTGTTTTCGGAATCATACTTATTCTCATGATGATGTTTATGCCGGACGGATTTTTCAGAAAGTCCTTCTTTTACAGTATCAGGTCAGCAGCCGGAAAACTCATCAGCGGACGAAAGTCTTCGGGAAAAAGGAGTCATGAATGAGCACTATGCATGATTCCGGACCGCTGCTGCAGATAGATTCACTGGACAAATATTTCGGAGGGCTTCATGCCGTCAGGAATGTATCATTCGATGTGGACCGCGGAACAATAAAAGCCGTTATCGGCCCGAACGGTGCCGGCAAGACGACAATGTTCAATATGATTGCAGGATACTTTCCGCCGACATCCGGCAGCGTTCATTTCAACGGGAAAAAAATAACCGGAATGAAACCCTATATGGTTGCAGGTCAGGGGCTGATGAGAACTTTTCAGAACCTTAAAATATGCCGTGAACTTTCGGTACTCGACAACGTCCTGCTCGGGTATCACACGAAAGCGAAATCCGGGTTCGGGGCGGGCATGCTGTCAACACGCAGAAGCCGCAGGGAAGAAAAAAACGCCGTTGAGGCGGTCATTCCTCTTCTCGAATGGCTCGGGATTCTGCACGAAAAAGAAACACTTGCCGGAAACCTGTCTTTCGGCGGGCAGCGATCGGTAGAACTTGCACGCGCGCTGGCTTCGGACCCTGCGATGCTGCTGCTCGATGAACCCGCCGCCGGACTGAATATGCATGAGACGGAGACACTCGCCGGGCAGATCCGCGATATCAGGGAACAGGGACGGACCGTACTTCTGGTAGAACACGATATGAGCCTTGTCATGGATATTTCGGATGAAATTGTGGTTCTCAACTTCGGCGAAAAGATTGCAGAGGGACCGCCGTCGGCAATTCAGAATAATGAAGATGTAATAAGAATATATCTCGGGGGCGGAAATGCTTAAAATACGCAACCTCGAAGCCGGCTACGACAGTCTGAAGGTCCTGAAGGGAATAAGTCTGCACGTAAATCCCGGCGAGATCGTAACCATAATCGGGGCAAACGGGGCAGGCAAATCAACACTTCTTAATACAATCGCATCGCTCATAAAGCCATGGAGCGGAGAAGTACTCCTTAAAGGTAAGAACATCGGGCAGGTTCAGGCGGACTACATAGTCAAAAACGGCTGCGCGCTCGTACCCGAAGGCAGACAGCTCTACCCGGCCATGACGGTCCGAGAGAACCTGATCCTCGGGGCTTACACGCTTTACAGCGGCCGCAATCGAAAAAAGGCCGATGAACAGCTTGAAGAGATCTATTCTATGTTCCCGGTCCTGGCAGAGCGGAAAACCCAGCTTGCGGGAACCCTGTCCGGCGGCGAGCAGCAGATGGTCGCTATCGGCAGGGCGCTTATGTCCGGTCCTGACCTGCTTATGATGGACGAACCGTCTATGGGGCTTGCTCCGATAATCGTGCAGAACATCTTCAGCACAGTCAGAAAGCTGCGTGACCAGGGCCGGACTATACTGATTGTTGAACAGAACGCAAAGGCAGTACTGGAAATCGCGGACCGGGGCTATGTCATGGAAACAGGTTCTCTTATAATGGAAGGAGAGGCTTCCGAGCTTCTTGACAATAACGACGTCAAGAGGGCTTATCTTGGCCGTGACTACAAAGAGTTCACGGATTAGGCAGGAGGAAAAGTTGATTTATTCAAGAGAATACGAAACAATGCTCAGGGAAGACCTTGAGCAGCTTCAGGTAGAACGGCTCCAGATGACGCTTCACCAGGTATACCGGAACGTGTCTTTTTACAAGCATCTCTTTGACGACAGAAAAATCGAGATAGAAGAAATCAAATCACTCAAGGACCTTGAAAAGCTTCCTTTTACTGCCAAAGAAAACCTCAGGCAAAGCTATCCCTACGAAGCATTTGCGGTTCCGCTGCGCGATATTGTCAGAATACACTCAACCTCGGGTACCACGGGTACGCCGATTGTTATCGGGTATACAAAAAATGATTTGAATATGTGGTCCTCTCTTGTAGGCCGTGTTCTGTCGTCGGTTGGAATAGACAGCAACGACCTGGTCCAGATTGCGTTTGATTATTCACAGTCCACCGGCGGGCTCGGCTTTCATTACGGCGCCGAAAAGCTGGGCGCCTCGGTAATACCGGCATCGGGTGAAGAGGTGATGAAACAGATCAGGATAATGAAAGACTACCGGAGTTCCGCCCTGATTTCGACGCCTGGATACGCGCTTCATATTGCATCCGCGCTCGAAAAAATGGGAATGGATCCTCAGGAACTTAATCTGTCAATCGGCCTGTTCGGAGCGGAGCCCTGGAGTGAAAAAACCAGGACCGAAATTGAATCCCGGCTGAAAATAAAGGCCTATGATAATTACGGGCTGAGCGAGATCCTCGGACCAGGAGTCGCATACGAGTGCGAACACCGATGCGGCATGCACGTCAGCGAGGACCATTTTATTATTGAAGTTATTGATCCCGACACACTCAAACCCCTGCCCGAGGGGCAGGAAGGCGAGCTCGTTTTTACTACAATCACAAAGCAGGCTTTTCCGCTGATACGCTACAGAACCGGTGATATCTCGAAGATTATAAGCGGCACCTGCAGCTGCGGCCGTACTTTAAGAAGAATTGAAAGGATTTCAGGACGTATCGATGATATGATCATTGTAGACGGCAACAATATTTTCCCGTCGCAGATC
This sequence comes from Spirochaetales bacterium, assembly GCA_003245835.1. Taxonomy (GTDB): domain Bacteria; phylum Spirochaetota; class Spirochaetia; order UBA9216; family UBA9216; genus Thalassospirochaeta. Next base: position 54,017 of record QKCC01000188.1, read on the forward strand.
GAAGCCCTGCTTTTTGAGATGGAGGGTGTAGAGCCCCATTTCCAGATACTTCTTACCCGGAACGAGGGCCTGACTGCAGTCGAACTGATGATAGAAGTAACCCCTGATTTCTTTTCCTTCGATGAGATAAAAAGCGCCGAGAATTTCAAGAAGCAGCTGTCAGATCTGCTTTCAACCAGGCTGGGACTCAGGGCAAAAATAACGCTGAAAGAACCGAACAGTCTGGAAAGAAGCTCCGGCAAAAAGCTCAAAAGAGTTATTGATTTAAGAGAGGAATAGTTTTCAGGTGAAATCCACATTTGATAACCTGGCCGAATACAAGAAACTCAGGATTATTGACGCGTGCATCAAAGAATTCGGGGAGTACGGCTATAAATCAAGCTCGATGGACGGCATCATCAGGCGCGCGGGTATCTCTAAGGGCGGACTTTACGGTTATGTCGATTCCAAACGCGAGCTTTTTCTGTTCATAATCGACTATGCATATTCCAGGCTGTACCAATACCTGAAGGAAAGAATAAATTCCGAGCAGCAGGATCTTCAGCCTGATCTGCTTGAGCGGCTCAGGCATGTAGCCGAACTCGCAATTGACTTCTATCTTGAGCACCAGGAATTCATCACGCTGATTGTAAGAACTGCCCACCTGCCCGATGAAAACCTGGCAGGCGAGGTACTGCATATCTTCAACAATCATTTCTCAGGGCTTTTCGGCGATACGGCAGAAAGAAACCTGCGGTATCCAAAAGAAAGAGTCCTTGAGCTTGCGATGTGGCTTCTGCAGAAAACCCGTTCCGATTTCCTTGACGAGCTCAAGCGCGAGAAAGATACAGCGACCATCAAAAAAGACTATATGAACAACTGGGATTTCTATCTCGGAATAATGAAAGACGGTATCTACGGCCCTGTTTAGGCTCCATTTTCCTCTAATTTATCCGCTTCGGTTATTATCATCGGAGATTCCCTCAGTCTTAAAACAAGCACCAGCGAGATCACTGCAAACACCACAAAAATTTTCATAAACAGATCGATATAGGCGTTGCTTTTAATGCTCATCCCGGCAACAAATATCAGGCCGGAAATCTGCCCGGCAAGCAGCATCAGTCCCTGTGATGTCGATTCAGGGGCGGGAAAACCGACCTCGGCTGCGTACTGGAACCCGACAGGCCCGGCGCTCATCACGAAGAACCCCAGAATAAAGGCTGATACTATTGCAATGATATATGCTCCGGATGAAGCGGCGGCAATTGAATCAGCGAACGCAAGCCCGGCAACTCCGGGAACCAGCCCGCCGAGCCCGAGCACCAGAAATATTTTTCTTTTACGGAACTTATCCGAAAGAATCGGAAGAATAACAGCCCCGATAACCCCTCCGCCGAGCATGGCAACCCCAATCAAACCGTCGGAATCATGGACCCCGAGATTTGCCGCAATCGAATCCACCATTGAACTTACAGCATTGAAGATTCCGAGTCCTATAAAGAAAAGGATCAGCATTATTATCAAATCCCTCTGGGTAAGAATATGTTTCAGGCCCTCAAAGAATTTTTTGTGCTCGAGTTCCTCTGCTGACGGCGGTGTAGGCGGCTTTTCTCTTATCAGCACAAGCGCAAGTATGGAACCGGCTGCGCTTATGATGCCGTAAATCATCAGCATCCGGTCGATACCGGTGCCGTACCCGGGAAGCTCCGGCGATGAAACAATCATCATAGGGGTAACAGCCATTACTATTATAATACCCAGGTACTGGGCAAGCGCCGCCAGTCCGGCAGCTGTTCCGCGTTCCCTTAAAGGAAACCACCTGACTGTTACAGCCGTAACCGCATTGATAATAAACGGCTGGGCGGCAGCCAGGCCAATCTGGGCCGTCAGCACGAGCCTGAAATCGGCCCCGCCGAAGCCTTTCAGGAGGCTGAAGATCAGCGTCAGGGCAGAGCCGAGCCCAACCCCCTTTCTGATGCCGAATGTATCGATAATGTACGAGGCAGGAATACAGACAATCAGAAAAACGAGCATATATATCATCGCGAGAAAATCTATATTGAAGATTGAATCGGGGTTGAACTGCCCGGCATAAAAGACTTCGGCAGCCCTTGCTACAGGCGCATGTGTCAGCCATTGAATCTGGATAATTATTGTAACTGCCATATATGCGGCAAGAACAACCCACCGGTACCTGTACACCCTGAATTCATCTGCCGCCATATTCCCTCCTGATAAGCTGATAATATCAAAGTCAAATTATATCATCAAAAAGTCAATATTATGCAAATCTAAAATTTCTCATCTCGATTTTTAATACAATATGTTATAATGTCCCACAAACGCTTATTAGAAAAGGTAGGAATAATGCTGTCTCCGGTAATTAAAGTAAATGAAGAAAAATGTACCAACTGCCACATGTGTATTTCTGTCTGCCCGGTAAAATACTGTATAGACGGATCAGGCGATAAGGTAACAGTAAACCATAATATGTGCATCGGCTGCGCCAAGTGTATCGATGCATGCAAACAGCGGGCACGCGAAGTCATTGATGATACAGAAGCGGCATTCACCGCGCTGAAGTCGGGAACCAGAATGATTGCAATTACAGCACCTGCGATGATAAGCAGTTTCCCTGATAAATATGAAAATCTGATTGGATGGCTCAAACAGTCGGGAATAGCAGCTGTTTTCGATGTCAGTTTCGGAGCCGAACTGACCGTAAAAAGCTATCTTGATTATATTGAAAAAGCCAGTCCCAAAATGGTGATCGCCCAGCCTTGCCCGGCTATTGTAAGTTATATTGAGCTCTATAAACCGGAACTCATCGACAAGCTGGCGCCTGCCGACAGCCCGATGCTTCATACCGCAAAAATGATTAAAACATTTTACCCGGAATACAAAAATCACAAGGTGATGGTGGTTTCGCCCTGTATTGCAAAGAGGCGGGAGTTTGATGATACGGGTT